>NZ_LT629785.1:942397-1256529 GCF_900105995.1 Pseudomonas pohangensis
GCAGCAGGGCGTAGGCCGAGCCCCCCAGACGCTGGCGCAGGCGGCGGAACTGCAGTTCGATGTCCCAGGCTTCCAGTGCGGTGCGCCGGTTCAGGTACAGGCTGAAACCGCAGGCCACATACACCGGCTCCCAGACGCACAGCAGCAGGGCATAGAACAGGTTGGACAGGTGCTCCAGCCACAGCCAGTCGCCACCGGCACTGCCGAGCAGGATCTGCCAGCGCCAGTCGATTTCCATCTGTTGCGGCAGCAGCAAATACATCAGTGCCAGCAGGCCGAGCCACAGTGCACTTTCGATATGCACACCGACCACCGTCAGCCAGCTGGCGGCGCCGCTGTCGCGCTGGCCGAGTACCACCAGCCGCTGGCTGCGGGCACTGCCGGACAGACCTTCGAGTTGCAGCACCGGCAGATCGAAGCTGCGCGTCGGACTCAGGCGGCGCCAGGTCAGGCTGGCCAGCAGTTGCGGCCGCAGCAGGTCGGGCAGGGCGCGCAGTGCCTCTTTCAGTGTTGGCGGAGCGCCAAACAGGCTGCGCGAGAGGATATGCAGCGGCAGGCGCTCGAACAGCGGCTTGAGCCACCAGAACAAGGCCAGGCTCCAGAACGGCGCTTGCCAGAACAGCAGGGTCAGCAGGGCGAACACCGGCAGGGTCAGCAACGCCCAGCTGCTGACCAGCAGGCGCGCCTGCCGACGGGCCAGCAGCGTGCCGAGATCCAGCGCTTCCCAGGCACTGCGCGGGCGGATCGCCGCGTTGGCGTCAGTCAGGCGCATGGGTTGTTCGTCCGGCCAGACCCAGATAGGCCAGCACCAGCAGCCACAAGCCGGCACCCACGGCATATTTCACTGCCGGCCCGGTGTAGGTCATGGAAGACCAGTAGGCCTCGATAAAGGCGGCAAGCAACAGGAACAGCGCTGCACCACTGAGCAGGCGGATCGCCGGTTGCGCGGCCAGGCGCAGGGCTTCGCTGCGCGTGTGGCGGCCCGCTGCCAGCAAGGCCCAACCCAGTTTCAGACCCGCTGCGCCAGCCAGCACGATGGCGTTCAGTTCGAAGGCACCGTGGCCGACGACGAACGACCAGAAGGGTTCGCCATAACCGATCTGGCTCAGATGGCCGGATACCGCGCCGATCATCAGGCCGTTGAACAGCAGGAAGAACAGGCTGCCCAGCCCGAACAGCAGGCCACTGGCGAAGGTCTGAAAGGCGATGCCGATGTTGTTCATGATGTAGTAGCCGAACATCACCCAGTCCTGCTCCGAGCCGCGCTCGCCGAAGCGTCCCAGGCGGCTGGCATCCGGGTCGTACATGCTTTCCATGGACTGCACCTGGGCCGGGTCCATCACGCTGTAGACCAGTTCCGGCACCAGATAGACCAGCAGACCCATGATCAGCATGCCGCCGTAGAAGCACAGCGCCGCCGCCAGCACGAAGCGCCACTGGCTGCGCACCAGCTGCGGCAAGCCGCCGAGCAGGAAGGCAATCAGCCGTGCGCGCAGGTGGCTGCGGTGGCGGTAGAACTGCTGGTGGCCGCGCAGGGTCAGTTGCTGCAGGCGCTCGATCAGCCGGTTGCTGTAACCGCGCGCCTCGGCCAGCGCCTGTTGCTGGCAGATCTGCCGGTAGTCGCTGGCAAAGGTTTCGCAATCCTTGCCACTCAGCTTGCCGCGTTCCAGGGCCGCAAGCTGGCGGGCAAAGCGTTGCCAGGTGGACTGATGGCGCTTCTCGAAGGATGCCTGTTTCATGCCGGCGCCCGGGTCATGTCAGCAGCCCGCGGGCGATGCCATTCAGGCGCGCACCTGCCTGTTCAGCAGGAACCTGCAGGGTGTCGGCGAGGATGCCGGCGAGTTCTTCGCGGCGGGCCGCGGACAAGCCGGCCTGGCGTTCGGCAAAGGCCAGTATGGCCCTTTGCTCGTCACGACTGAGGACCACTGGTGCGACCTCGGCGGCCACTTCCGGCAGCTCGCTGGCGGCTGGCGGCAGGTCGCGGTAGACCACCAGGGTGCCGGCGGCCAGATCACCGAGCCGCTTGAAGGCCGGATGGTTCAGGCAACTGAGAATGCCCAGGGTGTAGCCGAACGGTAGCAGGTCGACGAAGCGCAGCAGGTTGCGCGTCAGCGAGGCGGCCCAGCCGACCGGCGTGCCGTCGTCATGGATCACCCGCAGGCCGAGCCATTGCTTGCCCGGCGAACGGCCCTGGTTGAGCACCTCGAACAACACCATGTACCACCAGGTCACCAGAAACAGCAGGATCGCGCCGAGGCCGGCACCCAGCTCGCCGAGCAGGCCAAGCACGATATACAGCACCAGCAGGATCGCCCCGCGAATGCCCAGATCGATGGCAAACGCCAGCGCCCGCGGCACCAGCCCGGCCGGGCGCAGCAGCAGGTCGATACCTTCCGGCGTTTCCACGCGCAGACGGGTATCCAGCAGGGTTTGCTGGGTACCTGACGGGCCGGGGTTGGCTGGGGGAGCAATCGGTGACATGCGCGGGCTGCAAAGACAAAGCCCGATGCTAGCCAGCCACGCACGGCGAAGCAACCGCCATGCGTAATTGCTGGTGCGCGGATGGGAGAATCAATTGGCTGGCGGCAGCACGCCGAAGATTATGCGGTACAGCACGCCAAAACTTAGTGTGAGCAATGGCATCGTCCAGATCAGGCCAATGCCCAGCGGGACGATGCTCAGCAGAATTATCAGACCCAGTGTCAGGCACAGCCCAAGTACCTTGAACCAGTGCTGGTGAATCGCCTTGCGCGAGGTTTCCAGTGCTTGCCAGGGTGACAGGCCGCGCTCGGCGACCAGGGGAATGGCCAGCAGGTAGGCGATACTCAGGTAAATACCCGGGATAACCAGCAACATGTAACCTACGGCGATCAGTATGGTCATGAGTACGCCGGTGACCAGCAACGGCAAGAACTTGCTGAATTGACTGAATACCAGATTGATCGAAACCGCTTGGCCGGCTGCCCGGCGGATGCCGATCAGGTAGATGCCGGCCACAAAGGGATAGGTCAGTGCGCTGCTCAACAGGTTGAACAGTTGATCGGAAAAAATCCGGTTCTCCGAACTGGCAGTATCCAGCAGGCCAAGCAGGGTCAGAACCACGGCAAGTGCAAACATGCCGGCAAACATTGCGACATAGAGCAGCAGATAACCACCGATGATCAACCCCTTGCTGCCTTTTACCAGCGCCCAGGCCTGATTGATGACGTTATCAACGCCGAAGTCATAGCCGCGGGAAAGGGCCTCCTGGACTGAGGGGGCTTGCTCGCTGGCCACAGCGCTTTGCAGCTGGCTGGCAGGTGGCGTGTAGGGATTGGTATCCGCATCATTCATGGTCAGCATCCTTATTGACCGGGTTTGCCGGCAAGCCCGATATGCTATCGAAGGCTGGTTGGTTCCGGCAATAAAGCCGGGCTATGCGCTGTGCGGGAAGCTTTTGCCAGCATTCCGGGTTAGTGCTGGTTTCCTTTAAGTGCGGCAGGCTCCTAAACTGCAAAGCCGTCGCTGCGGGCCGCTGATTTTCTGTGGGAGGGCCGCCCGCGGCGCGAGTTGCTGGATTTTCGCGGCGAGTCGCCCCACATGCACTCTCGACTTTTATGGGAGAGGGATAATCCTCTAGGACTGACATAAGGAATTCGTCTTGGCTGCAAGCATCTTCTGGTACGACTACGAAACCACCGGCATCAACCCGCGCTGCGACCGGCCGCTGCAGGTGGCCGGCATCCGCACCGATGAGGCGCTGAATGAAATCGGTGAGCCGCTGAACATCGATTGCCGGCCGGCCGATGACATTCTGCCGCATCCGATCTCCTGCCTGATCACCGGCATCAGTCCGGCGCGGCTGCAGGCCCGGGGCCTGAGCGAGGCCGAGTTCATCACCCGCCTGCATGCCGAGCTGGCCTTTCCGGGAACCTGTACGGCGGGCTACAACAACCTGCGTTTTGATGACGAGATGACCCGCTACACGCTGTACCGCAATTTCTTCGACCCCTATGCGCGCGAGTGGCAGGGCGGCAACAGCCGCTGGGATCTGATCGACCTGATGCGCTGTGTGTATGCGTTGCGCCCGGAAGGCATCGTCTGGCCGGAAAACGACGGGCGCGTCAGTCTCAAACTGGACCAGCTAACCGTGGCCAACGGCATCGAGCATGGCCAGGCCCACGATGCGCTGGCCGACGTGCGCGCCACCATCGCCCTGGCCCGGCTGGTGCGCGAGCGGCAGCGCAAGCTGTACGACTACCTGTTCGATTTGCGCAGCAAGCAGCAGGTAATGCAGCGCATCAAGCTGCTAGAACCGGTTCTGCATGTTTCCGGGCGCTTTTCTGCCGCGCGCAGCTTCCTTGGCGTGGTGCTGCCGCTGGCCTGGCATCCGCAGAACAAGAATGCCCTGATCGTCTGCGATCTGCAGGCCGACCTGCGGCCGTTGCTGGAAGAGTCAGCCGAGACCTTGCGGCAGCGCCTGTATACCCGCCACGAACAGCTGGGCGAGGGCGAGCTGCCAGTGCCGTTGAAACTGCTGCATATCAATCGCTGCCCGGTGGTGGCGCCGTTGTCGGTGTTGCGTGAGCAGGACCTGCAGCGCTTGCAGCTGGATCTGCCGGCATGCGAAGTACAGCGTGCGCTGCTGGAACAGCAAACCGCTATCTGGCAGGCCAAGTTGCCGCAGATTTACGGCAAGGACGAGTTTGCCGGCAGTGCCGATCCCGAGCAGCAGTTGTATGACGGTTTTATCAGCCCGCGCGATCGCGACCTGTGTACCCGCGTGCGCGATGCCGATCCGGCAGCTTTGGGCAAACAGAACTGGCCGTTTGCCGATGAGCGCTTGCCCGAATTGCTGTTTCGTTATCGGGCGCGCAACTTTCCACAGACTCTGACTAATCAAGAGCAACAACAGTGGCAGTTGTTTTGTCAGCAGCGCTTGTTGCAGGCAGAACTGGGTGCGCCTATTACCCTGGCCGGTTTTTATCAGGGGCTGGATCAGGCGGGAGATGAACTTTCCCCGGCCCAGCAGCAACTGCTCGACGACTGGCGTGCATATGCCACTGCATTGCAGCAGCGCATCGGCATGGATATATAGACTGCCTGTTATTTGACGGCCCAATAAAAAACGCCAGTAATACTGGCGTTTTTTATTGTCTGGTTATTGCCGTGTAGCAATTAGCCGATCAGCTTGGCCCAGGCTTCTACTACGTCGGCGCCCCACTTGGCTTTCCACTCTTTCAGGGTCTTGTGATTGCCGCCTTTGGTTTCAATCACTTCACCGGTATTCGGGTTGGAATACTGTTTCAGCTTGCGGGTACGGCGGCCAGTGGCCGGCTTGGCTGCACGGACGGGTTTGGTGCCACGGGATTCCGGATCGAGAATGGCAATGATATCCGGCAGGGCCTTGTTGTATTCGGCCATGAGTCCGCGCAGTTTGCTTTCGAATTCCAGTTCCTTTTTAAGCTTGTCGCTTTGTTGCAGATCATTCAGGCGTGCCTGAAGTTGCTTGATGGCTTCTTCGGTGTCGCGGTATTCATTGATCAGGGACATTGCAGTTACCTTGTATGTTGAGGGTGTACGAATAAGGTTTTGCAATACTAGATAGGGTTTAAAGATAAGTAAACTAACGGTTAATAATTTTTCTGGTACGGCAGTTTCAATATGTTTAACGTCCGGTTAAACCATCCGCTTATATTGGTTAAGCATTTCATGCCCTTCTCTGGTGCGTGTTTTGCTTATGCATAATTGTTTTCACGATAGCCCGACCGGTAATAAGCAAATAAAAGGCTGTTGCAGCATTGCTGCGTGGTTTTGTGCCGGCGCGGGGGGGCTGATCGCGATATGGCAGGCTGCCGGTTGCAACTTGAATTCACAAAGCAGTCCAACAAGCCACTAGAATGGCGGCCTGATTTATACACGGGGAGTTTTTTGATGCGCACCTTTCGACTGGTAATCGCCTGTCCGGATCGCGTGGGGATTGTCGCCAAGGTGAGTGGTTTTCTGGCGACCTATAACGGCTGGATTAACGAGGCCAGCCATTATTCGGACAACCAGAGCGGTTGGTTCTTCATGCGTTACGAGATCCGTGCCGATTCCCTGCCGTTTGAACTGGATGGTTTTACCCAGGCTTTCTCACCGATCGCCCGCGAGTTTTCCATGGACTGGCGGGTGACCGATTCCGCCCAGCCCAAGCGCGTGGTGCTGATGGCCAGTCGCGAATCCCACTGCCTGACGGATTTGCTGCACCGCTGGCACAGCGACGAGCTGGATTGCGAAATTCCCTGCGTGATTTCCAACCACCAGGACCTGCGCAGCATGGTCGAGTGGCATGGCATACCGTTCTTCCATGTACCGGTCGATCCGCAGGACAAGTCGGCGGCGTTTGCCGAAGTCTCGCGACTGGTCGAGGCGCACGCCGCCGATGCCGTGGTGCTGGCGCGCTACATGCAGATCCTGCCGCCAGAATTGTGCCAGCGCCTGGCCGGGCGGGTGATCAACATCCATCACAGTTTTCTGCCCTCGTTTGTCGGCGCCAAGCCGTATCATCAGGCATCCTTGCGCGGGGTCAAACTGATCGGCGCAACCTGTCATTATGTTACCGACGAGCTGGATGCCGGGCCGATCATCGAGCAGGATGTGGTACGCATCAGTCACAGCAACAGCATCGAGGATCTTGTGCGGCTGGGGCGTGATGTGGAGAAAATGGTGCTGGCGCGTGGACTACGCTATCACTTGCAGGATCGTGTTCTGGTCCATGACAACAAGACAGTGGTGTTTGCCTGAGCCAGGCGCTGGCGCACCGCGTAAATAAAATCTGGAGAACTGTGCATGCTCAATTCCATCTCTGTGCGCGATTACATGACGCGCCACCTGCTGACCTTTCATGCCGATACGGAGTTGTTCACTGCCGTCGACCGCTTGCTCGAACATCGTGTCCATGCGGCACCTGTGGTGGATGAGCATGGTCATCTGATCGGCCTGCTGTCCTCCGATGACTGTATGAAGAGCGTGCTTGAGGGTACCTATTACGAAGAAGTCGGCGGCACCGTTGGCGCAAGCATGAAGCGCGATGTGTTCTCCATCGCCCCGGACACCGACATCATGGAAGCTGCCAATTTGCTGGTGAATGGTGGACGTCGCTGCCTGCCGGTGGTGGAAAATGGCCGGCTGGTCGGCCAGGTCAGCCGCCACGACCTGCTGCGTGCGGTCAAGGAATTTGCCCAGCACCAGCACGATCACAAGAATAAGCACTGAAAGCCGGATGAGTGACCCACGCAATCGCGGAGCCGCCGCAGCTACACCGACTACCGGTGAGGGCTGCCTGCGGCGCTTTGACCCGGATGCCGTGAGTGAGCAGCATGGCGCCGACTTCACGGCTGCGGCGGCGCTCTGGCAGGCTTTGCAGTCCGAACCGGAGAAACCGTCGGCAACCGCGCCGGCCAGTCCGGACGATGCAGCGACCAAGGGGTAACCCGATCCCGGGCGGTTAATCACTGTGCGGATTTTCTGATCGTTCGCAATACCAATACAGCTAGCAGGGAGTGATGTCATGCCGTCGGGAAATTCTTTGGTACTCGGAGCTGATCCGGCCGGGCAGCCGGTCGAGCAGCTGCTCAAACTGGCCAATCGCCATGGCCTGATTGCCGGCGCAACCGGTACCGGCAAGACCGTCACCCTGCAGCATCTGGCGGAAGCCTTCAGCGATGCCGGCGTGGCGGTATTCGCTGCCGATATCAAGGGCGACCTCAGCGGACTGGGCGCGGTGAGCAATCCCCAGGGCAAGGTGGCCGAACGGATTGCCAGCATGCCGTGGCTGAACTTCCGTTCGCAGGCCTATCCGGTCACCCTGTGGGACGTGGCCGGCAAAAGCGGTCACCCGCTGCGTACCACCATCAGCGAAATGGGCCCGCTGCTGCTGGGCAACCTGCTGCAGCTGACCGACAGCCAGCAGGCCGCACTCTATGCCGCCTTCCAGGTGGCCGACCGTGAAGGCCTGCTGTTGCTGGACATGAAGGATCTCAAGGCCCTGCTCAATTATCTGGCCGAGCATCCCGAAGCGCTGGCCGATGACCGTGCGCTGTTCACCAATGCTTCGGCCCAGGCCTTGCTGCGCAAACTGGCCGGGCTGGAACAGCAGGGCGCCGAGGCGCTGTTTGGCGAGCCGGCGCTGCAGCTGGAAGACATCCTGCACCCGGATGCCGATGGCCGCGGACGCATCCATCTGCTGGATGCCAGCCAGCTGGTGCATCAGGCGCCCAAGGTCTATGCGACCTTCCTGCTGTGGTTGCTGGCCGAGCTGTTTGAACAGCTGCCCGAGCGCGGCGACGCCGACAAACCTGTGCTGGCGCTGTTCTTCGATGAAGCCCATCTGCTGTTTGCCGATACTCCGAAAGCCTTGCAGGATCGGCTGGAGCAGGTGGTGCGGCTGATCCGCTCCAAGGGTGTCGGTGTGTACTTTGTCACCCAGTCACCCGGCGACCTGCCCGATAGCGTGCTGGCCCAGCTGGGCCTGCGTGTCCAGCACGGCCTGCGCGCCTTTACCGCCCGTGAACAGAAAGCCTTGCGCGCGGTGGCCGACGGCTTCCGGCCGAATCCGTCGCTGGACGTGCTGGCGACACTGACCGAGCTGGGCATCGGTGAAGCGCTGGTGGGTACCCTGCAGGACAAGGGCACGCCGGCCATGGTGCAGCGGGTTGCGATTGCGCCGCCGCAGTCGCGCATCGGCCCGTTGAGCGACAGCGAACGCGCCGACCTGATTCGCCGTTCGCCGCAGGCCGGGCGTTATGACAAGCCGTTTGACCGCGAGTCGGCCTATGAAATGCTGCTGGCACGCGCCGCCACGCGGGTTGCCGAGCAGGCCCCGACAGCACCGGCGAAACCGGCGGCAAAGGCCGACGAAGGTGGTTTTTCCGACATGCTCGGCAGTGTCGCCGGCAAGGCGTTGCAGAGCGCCGCGCGAACCATGGCCAATCAGGTCGGGCGCGAACTGGTGCGCGGGCTGCTCGGTTCGTTGCTGGGCAAGCGGCGCTGATAAAGGAAGTCAGCTGCGATTGTGGGAGCGGCGACCCGCCGCGAAAAGGCTAAAAGCTCGCGCCGGGGCGGCGCTCCCACACAGGCGTCCTGTGTTCCGGAGAAAGTCGCTGCAAGCACGGCAGGGGCGCGGCGGGTTTATTCGGTCTGGCGTTCTTTCTCGATCTTCTCGAGTTCCTTGGTAAAGGCCTCGTCAAGCAGGCTGGGGCGTTTGCGCCAGGGTTTGCGCTCGGGATCGGGCTGGGCGGCGTAGGTGATCACCTCACCCTTGTATATCTCCTTGTAGCGCTGCGCCTGTCGCTCGAGTTCGGCGCGAAGTTGCTCTTTGTTCACGTGGTTTCCTTTTGAACCCTGGTTGTTGGATGGCTGGTCAAGCTTGCCACTCGGCCAATACGGTCCGTGTGATTATATCCACGGCGGCCCGGCTGTTGGCTGCAGGCGGGCCTTGCTGCACGCAAGCTGTGCTGGTTAAACGCCGCTTTCTTCCGGCCACATACGGATCGGCTTGCCTTCGGCCGGCCACAGGCGCAACTGGTCGGTGGCGGACAGGTCCCAGCGTTGTACCTTGCCCAGTGCGTCGAGAAAGCGCTGCTCCTGTTCCATCAATGCCGGCGCACACATCATCCGCGTACTGCCGGCCTGACCGAAGCTGATCTGCTGATCCTTCAACGTGTAGGAAGCAAACCAGTGGTTGCAACCACCGGTGCCGAAGGCGCGTCCGTCATCGTCCAGGGTGATGGTGACGTAACTGTTGTCGATCAGCGGACGTTCACCAATCCATTCCACCACGTAGGTGCGGTTCGGTTCCAGCTTGACCTTGTCACTGGCACAACCGGCCAGTACCAGGCTGGTGCCCAGCAGGAAAACAGTGCTCAGGTGTTTCATGGGCGAATCTCCAGGCAGGTTGGGCAAAGGTGTTTGCTGTCGCGGTTGCGCCAGCCTAACTCGGTGATGCGTTGTTCGGCTGCAGCCGTGCGGGCTTTTTCGCCCAGCGCAGCGTCCACCGCGAATTCAAAGTCGAGCTGTTTGCCGCAATGGTCGCAGTTGACCTTCCAGTTGAGAATAGACAGTTCGGCGAAAGCCGGGCCGCTGGCCACCGCAATCCATTGACCTGGCGGGCTGATCAGGTGGCGAACCTTGTCCACCGAGAGCTGCATGCTCAAGTCACGGCTGCCCTTGAGGGTAACCAGTAACTGGTCGCCGCTGTGGATCGAGCCGCCGTTGCCGGTGACCTGATAACGCCCGGCAGACAGTGCGCGGCACTCGATCAAGGTATGGGCCGGGTTGAGCAGGTTGTAACGGAAATCGTGCTGGGCCATGGGTCCTCCGCGCAAGCGCGGCCTGGTGTGCTGAAGTCTGGACGGCTGGTTAGCTGTCCCGGGTGGCGTATTGATCGGCAAGCCCGGCAGACGCCTGTCGCAGGCGGTTGATGGCCTGATCCAGCTGGTCGAGGGCTGGTCCGGCTGGGGCATTGTCCTGGCGGAGCAGATTTTCGCAGTGTTGGCAGATCGTGCGCAATTGTGGCACACCGCAGTAGCGCGTGGCGCCAAGCAGCCGGTGTACGCGCTCGGCCAGCTCGACGGCGTTATTGCTGGTACGTGCCCGGGCTATGGCCTGTTGTTCCTCGTCGAGCGAGCCGAGCAGCATGGCGAGCAGGTCACTGGCCAGTTCGGGTTTGCCGCCGGCCAGACGCAGCGCCTCATGCTGATCGAGTATTTCCAGTGATTCGCTGGCGGGCATGGCCGTCGGCGCAATTGCTGCGGATAGCTGTTTGCCGGCCCATTTGTGCAGCAATCGGCCCAGTTGTTGCTCGTCGATCGGCTTGCTCATCAGATCATTGATGCCGACTTGCAGCAGGGTGCGCTTCTGGTTGGGCAGGACATGGGCGGTGAGGGCGACGATCGGCACGGGCGGGCGTTGCTGCTGCTGTTCGCGCTGGCGAATGGCCATGCTGGCCTGCAGGCCGTCCATGCCCGGCATGCGGATATCCATCAGGATCAGCTCGAAGCGCTGCGCATCTGCGGCCGCAAGCGCGGCGTAGCCACTGTCGACTGCCGTGACCCGGGCACCCATATCGCTCAGCAGGCTCTGCACCAGCAGCAGGTTGGCCGGGTTGTCATCGACACAGAGTACCCGCGGTGCTGGCTGTGCATCTGCCGGCGCTGACGGGTACGGCTGTGTGCGGACTGCTGCCTGCGGCTCGAGCAGTTCCTCGAGGGCCTGGGCCATTTTGCGGCCATAGGCTGGCTTGGACTGCAGCCGGCAACCTGCGCGGGTTGTCAGACCATGCAGCAAGCCCAGGCTGGAGACCGGGCACAGCAGCAGGGTCTTGCAGTCGTGTTGCTGCAGCGTTCGCAACTGCAGGTCCAGCTGCTCGACGGAGATACCATCGGCACCGCTGCCGAGCACGGCCAGGCTGATCGGCTGGGCATCGTGCTGCTGCTCGGCGACGGCCTGAAGCAGCGCGTCCATCTGTTCAAAGCAGAGCACTTCCAGCCGGTAATCCTGCAATTGATGGAGCAGGGACTGACGTGCCAGCTGGTGCCCTTCGAAAATCGCGATGCGCTGCCCCGACAGTACGCTCGATTCCGGCTCGGACAGTGCCACGGTTTTCGCCAGGCTGATTTCAATCCATAACCGGGCGCCCTCATCCGGTGTGCTTTCCACGCCGATTTCGCCGCCCATGAGCTCACCCAGGCGTCTGGCGATAGCCAGTCCCGTCGCGCTGCCGACCGAGCCCGGTACGGCGGGGTTGCCGCTTTGTTCGAGCGCCTGCAGCACTTGCTGCAGCTCATCTGCGCTCAGGTCATGGTTACTGTACTGAACGCTGATGCGCAGTCTGGCAAATTCGCTGCAGTCGTCTTCGAGCATGGCGCGCAGGACGATGCTGCCCTGCCGCGCAAGCCTGATGGCATTGCCCAGCAGGTGAATGAATATCTGTTTGAGCAGTGCCGGATCGCCAGTCAGTCGTTGTGGCGTATCGCGGTAAACCATCGAGACCAGTTCCAGCTGTTTTTCGTGCGCAGCCAGGGACACCACGGACAGGCAGTCGTGGACCAGTTCGCGCAGATCGAATGGCTGGCTGTCCAGGCGCAGGCTGCCACTTTCAAGGGCGGAAGGATCCAGTGCCTGATCGAGCATGCCGAGCAGGTTTTCCGCCGAGTGGCGGATTGTCTGCAAATGGTCGCGTTGCTGGGCGTTCAGTGCGGTCTTGTGCAACAGCTGGCTGAAGCCGAGGATGCCGTTGAGCGGCGTGCGGATTTCGTGGCTCATGTTGGCCAGAAAGCTGTTTCTGCTGCGGCTGGCGGCACGGGTTTCCTTGCGTGCCATATCCAGTTCAATGCGTTGCACTTCTGCTGTCTGGCGCTGCTCGCGGCTGTCTTCCAGACTTTGCGTGAGCTGCCGCTGCAGCTCCTTACGCTGGCTGTGCAGAGTCATGCCGAGTTGGTTGATGCTCTCGGCCAGGGCATTGAACTCGGGACTGGGCAGCCTGTGCAGCGGCTGCTCCAGCTGGCCGTTTTGCAGGCTGGCAATACCCAGCTGCAGTTGCTTTGCCTGATTCTCCAGCGAGCGGCCAAGACGCCAGAACAGCAGACTGCTCAGGGCCACTGTGAGTAAAGCCAGGCAAAAGCCGGGGTAGTTCTGTTGCAGGTTGGCCGGGCTGAAAAGCGCCGGAGCAGCAATAATCAGCACGACAATCAGCAGGCAGACGGGTAGCAGGCCAAGCATGAGCATCCGGCTCTTGATGCCAGGTTCCTTGAACACGGGGTTCTCCAGCCTCGAAACAGGACGGCAGTCTAACCAGTCAGGGCCGGGCAGGAAAAGCGGCCGCGCCCGCGGCTAACTGCGGGCTTTTCACAATATAAAGAGATGGTGTGTCCGCCGGTACGAAAATAGCTGGCGCAGGAGTAGGATGCCCGGCAGATTTTCTACCACTCTTCGAGGTTTACGCCATGTCCCCTGTGCACAAGTCCCTGTCCCGCCTGTTGGTGTGTTGTGGCGCCCTGATGCTGGCGGCCTGCGCCACCCAGCATGACGATGAACTCAGTGGCTCGACCGTCGGTTCGCATGTCTTCAAGCAAGGCCAGCCAGGCAGCGTGAGTACGCAGATCACCACCATTGAAGCCGATGTCGTTGCCATCGATTACAAAAAACGTGACGTGACCCTGCAGGATGCCCAGGGCAACAAGCGCACGCTGACGATCAGTTCTGAAGGGACCAATTTCAATCAGGTCAAGGTTGGCGATCATTTTCTGCTGGAGAGCGCAACGGAAATGTCGGTGTTCCTGCTCACCGATCAGAACAGCGCAATCAACGCCGAACGCTCGGTTAACCTGAAGGCGCCGCAAGGTGAGAAGCCGGCCTTTCTGGTCGCCGAAACCACGGAATTCAAGGCGCTGATCAGCGCGGTGGATCCTGCCGCGCAGATGGCTACGCTGACCTTTGAAGATGGCAGCCGGGATACCTTTAAAGTTCGCCCGGATTTGCAGCTAAGCGAGAAAATGCTTGGTCAGGTCATACTTATCCGCGTGACCGAGGCAATCGCGCTGACGGTCAGCGCCAGGTAATTCAGCGGTGCGCGCAGGTGGCGATACAGGTGCCGCGAGCTGTGCCGCAGCTCGACGGATGACGCCCGGATGCCTGCTGCAACAACTCGGCGATAGGGTGCCCGGCGGTTTGCCGTTATCATGGGCGCCCCTTGTTGAAGCCGGATTGTCGCACTCGCCATGAGCTTGCAGTTTCCCACCATTGCCGATTGCATCGGTAATACCCCGCTGGTGCGCCTGCAGCGCCTGCCGGGCAACACCTCGAATACCCTGCTGGTCAAGCTGGAAGGGAATAATCCCGCCGGTTCGGTGAAGGACCGGCCGGCCCTGTCGATGATCAGTCGGGCCGAGCTGCGCGGTGACATTCGTCCCGGCGATACGCTGATCGAGGCCACCTCCGGCAATACCGGCATCGCCCTGGCCATGGCGGCCGCGATCAAGGGCTACCGCATGATCCTGATCATGCCCGACAGCTCCACGGCCGAGCGCAAGTCAGCCATGAGTGCCTATGGCGCCGAACTGATTCTGGTGGACGGCATGGAGACTGCCCGCGACCTCGCCCTGCAGATGCAGGCCGACGGTCGGGGCAAGGTGCTTGACCAGTTCGCCAATGGCGATAACCCGCTGGCGCATTACAGCAGCACCGGCCCGGAAATCTGGCAGCAGACCGCGGGCAGCATTACCCATTTCGTCAGTTCGATGGGCACCACCGGCACCATCATGGGCGTCTCGCGCTACCTCAAGGAGCAGAATCCGGCGGTGCAGATTGTCGGTCTGCAACCCGAGGAAGGTGCGGCGATTCCCGGCATCCGCCGCTGGCCGCAGGCCTACCTGCCAGAGATTTTCGATGCCACGCGGGTTGACCGGGTGATCGACATGGGCCAGACCGAGGCCGAGCAGACCATGCGGCGTCTGGCGCGCGAAGAGGGCATCTTTTGCGGTGTGTCCTCCGGTGGTTCGGTGGCGGGCATGCTGCGCTTGTCGCAGGAAGTGGAAAATGCGGTGATGGTGGCGATCATCTGTGATCGTGGTGATCGCTATCTGTCCACCGGTGTGTATGACCAACCGGCATAAACAGGCTGTACCAGGCTGGGCTTTAGCCCACTGCGCCCGAGTGCCGCAATAATTGGTGGGCTGTAGCCCACCTAACGCCAGCTGCAGGTATCCAACGTGGCTAAAACGAGTTCCGGGTTGCGCTTTCAACCGGCCAGTGGCACCAAGAGCGCCGGCCTGCCGGTGGGCAAGAAGCAGCTGCTGCAGATCGACAAGCTGGCCAATGACGGGCGTGGCATCGGTTATGCCGATGGACGCACCTGGTTCGTCAGCGGTGCGCTGGCTGGTGAACAGGTCGAGGCGCGGGTTCTGGCGGCGCGCAGCAAGGTAGTCGATGCGCGGGTCGAGCGGGTGTTGCAGGCCAGTGCCTTGCGCCGCCAGCCGGCTTGCGCGGTGGCAGACCGTTGCGGTGGCTGCACCCTGCAGCATTTGCCGCATGCCGAACAGCTGCAACTCAAGCAGCACAACCTTGCCGGGCAATTGCAGCGGGTCGCCGGCGTGCAACCGGTGGAGTGGGCCGCAGCGCTGACCGGGCCGGAGCTGGGCTATCGCCGGCGTGCACGTATTGCGGTGCGTTGGGACATCAAACAGAAGTACCTGCATGTCGGCTTTCGCGCGGCCGCCAGCCAGGACATAGTGCCGATCGGCGCCTGCCCGGTACTGGTGCCGGCACTGCAATCCATCGCCCTGGCCCTGCCGGAGATGTTGCGCGGCCTGCAACGGCCCGAACGCATAGGCCATGTCGAGTTGTTCAGCGGCACTACCGTGGTGCTGTTGCTGCGCCACACCGCTGCGCTGCCCGAGGAAGATTGCCAGCGCATCCGCCGCTTCTGCATCGAGCAGCAGGCGCAGTTGTGGTGGCAGGCCGAAGGTGAGCCGCAGGCGGATGAGCCGCAGGCCGTTGCCGGCTTCGCGCTGGAAGGGTTCGATGTGCAGCTGGCATGGCGACCCGGTGATTTCGTCCAGGTGAATGCGCAGATCAACACTGCCATGCTGCGTCAGGCGCTGGACTGGCTGGCGCCGCAGGCCCATGAGCGGGTACTCGATTTGTTCTGCGGGCTGGGCAACTTTGCCTTGCCGCTAGCCCGGCAGGTGCGCGAGGTGGTGGCCGTCGAGGGGGTTGCGAGCATGGTGCAGCGAGCCCGGGACAATGCCCTGAGCAATGCGCTGGAAAACGTGCAGGTATATCAGGCGGATTTGTCCGGTCCGCTGCCTGCGGCAGACTGGTTGCAGGAGGGTTTTGCGGCGGTGTTGCTGGATCCCCCGCGCGACGGCGCTCTGGAAGTGATTCGGCGGATGAGCGAACTAGGTGCGCAGCGGCTGGTCTATGTGTCCTGTAATCCGGCGACCCTGGCCCGCGATACGCTTGAACTGATTGGTCAGGGTTACCGGTTGCAGCGTGCCGGCATTCTCGACATGTTTCCGCAGACGGCGCATGTCGAGGCCATGGCCCTGTTTACAAAAGCATGATGCAGGGCGGGCTGCAGCCGGCCCTTGCAGGTACATTTTGCCGGGCTGACGCCCGGCTCACGTTTGCGTCAAACGGCTCTCAGTAGAGGAAACAAGATGGTTCAGGTGCGGGTGCAACAGCCACTGAATACAGATGGCAGCATCAATCTGGAGGCCTGGCTGGATACGGTGATCAGTATTGATCCGGCCCTTGATCGACAGGCCCTGCGCGACGCCTGCGAATTTGCCCGCGAAGCCGAGCAGCAGTCCAGGGTCAAGCCGACGCACTGGTCCGAGCGCAGTTCGGCCTTTCGCATCGGTCTGGAAATTGCCGAGATTCTGGCGGATCTCAAGCTGGATCAGGACTCGCTCGTGGCTGCCGTGGTTTACCGCGCCGTCCGTGAAGACATGACCTCGCTGGAGGTGGTGCAGGAGCGTTTCGGTCCGGTGGTCGGCAAGCTGGTGGATGGCGTGCTGCGCATGGCAGCCATCAGCGCCAGTCTGAATCCGCGCAAGTCGCTGGTGCTGCCGCCCCAGGCGCAGGTCGAGAACCTGCGCAAGATGCTGGTAGCGATGGTCGATGACGTACGTGTGGCGCTGATCAAGCTGGCCGAGCGCACCTGTGCGATCCGCGAGGTCAAGGATGCGGATGACGAAAAACGCCAGCGGGTGGCCCGTGAAGTGTTCGATATCTACGCACCGCTGGCCCACCGGCTGGGTATCGGGCATATCAAGTGGGAACTGGAAGATCTGTCGTTCCGCTATCTGGAACCGGTGCAGTACAAGCAGATCGCCACCTTGCTGCATGAGCGCCGGCTGGATCGCGAGCAATACATTGCCGGGGTGATGCAGCAATTGCGCGACGAGCTGACGGCCACCGGCATTCAGGCCGATGTCAGCGGGCGCGCCAAGCATATCTACTCGATCTGGCGCAAAATGCAGCGCAAGGGTCTGCAGTTCAGCCAGATCTACGACGTCCGGGCGGTGCGCATTCTGGTGCCGCAGGTGCGCGACTGCTACACCGCGCTGGGTATCGTGCACACCCTGTGGCGGCACATTCCCAAGGAATTTGACGACTACATCGCCAACCCCAAGGAAAACGGCTACCGCTCGCTGCACACCGCAGTACTCGGCCCGGACGGCAAGGTGCTGGAGGTGCAGATACGTACCGTGACCATGCATGAAGAAGCCGAACTGGGTGTCTGTGCCCACTGGCGTTACAAGGGGACCGACATCAAGGGCGGCTCCAACCAGTACGAGGAAAAGATTTCCTGGTTGCGTCAGGTGCTGGAATGGCATGAAGAGCTGGGTGATATCGGCGGTCTGGCCGAGCAGTTGCGCGTGGACATCGAGCAGGACCGGGTCTATGTGTTTACCCCGGAAGGGCATGCCATCGACCTGCCGGTCGGCGCCACGCCGCTGGACTTTGCCTACCGGGTGCATACCGAAGTCGGTCACAACTGCCGTGGTGCCAAGGTCAACGGGCGCATCGTGCCGCTCAATTACAACCTGCAGACCGGCGAACAGGTGGAGATCATCCAGGGCAAGAACGGCGCGCCCAGCCGTGACTGGCTGAACAGCAACCTGGGCTATATCAGCACCTCGCGGGCGCGGGCGAAGATCGTCCACTGGTTCAAGCTGCAGGCGCGTGACCAGAACGTGGCTGCCGGCAAGAACATGCTCGAGCGGGAATTGCTGCGCCTGGCATTGCCATTGCGGGACTTTGAAAAGCTCGCCGAGAAATGCAATCTGAAAACCGCCGAGGATATGTATGCTGCCCTCGGCGCCGGTGATCTGCGGCTGGCCCAGGCGGTCAACCATGCCGAGCAGCTGATTGATCCGCAACGCAATGACCAGCAGCTGGATCTGCTGCCGCTGCGTGCCGTTGCCAACAAGCCGGGGCAGGCAAGCGATATCCGCATCGAGGGTGTTGGCAATCTGCTGACGCAGATCGCCGGTTGCTGCCAGCCGCTGCCGGGTGATCCGATTGTCGGTTACATCACCCATGGCCGTGGCGTCACCATCCACCGCCAGGACTGTGCGACCGGCCTGCAATTGTCCGGCCGCGAGCCGGAAAGGACGATCCAGGTCAGCTGGGGTCCGGTACCGCAGCAGACCTATCCGGTGGATATCCTGATTCGTGCCTACGACCGCTCCGGCCTGCTGCGCGATGTTTCGCAAGTATTGCTCAACGAGAAGATCAACGTGCTGGAAGTCAGCACCCGTTCGAACAAGGACGACAACACGGCGAGCATGTTGCTGACCATCGAGATCACCGGGCTGGACCGCCTTGGCCGCTTGCTCGGGCGTATCTCCCAGTTGCCCAACATCATCGAGGCACGGCGCAACCGGCATAACGGCTAGCGATGAACCGAGGAAGTACAACTGCCATGTACCAGCTCAATGACCTGCTGTATCTGATGCAGCGCTTGCGCGACCCGCAGACCGGCTGTCCGTGGGACTTGCAGCAGAATTACGCGAGCATCGTGCCGCACACGCTGGAGGAGGCCTACGAAGTGGCCGATGCCATCGAGCGCGGTGACTTCGAACACCTGCCGGGCGAGCTCGGGGATTTGCTGTTCCAGGTGGTTTTCTATAGCCAGCTGGCCACGGAAGAAGGACGCTTCGACTTTGCCGGGGTGGTCGATGGCATCACCCGCAAGCTGGTGCGGCGACATCCCCATGTATTCCCGGCGGGCGATCTGCATGCCGTGGCCGATGCACAGACCGTGGCTGAAGCGGCGGTCAAACAGCGCTGGGAAGAACTCAAGGCCGAAGAACGCGCCGGGCAGGCCGCTGCACCGCAGCAGCTGTCGTTGCTCGATGACGTACCCACGGCCTTGCCCGCCTTGAGCCGCGCCGGCAAGTTGCAGAAGCGTGCCGCGCAGGCCGGTTTCGACTGGCCGGAGGCGTTGCCGGTGCTGGACAAGGTGCGCGAAGAGCTGGATGAAGTACTCGAGGCCATGGCGACCGAGGATGCGGCGGCCATCAGCGATGAGCTGGGTGACCTGCTGTTTGCCGTGGTCAACCTGAGCCGGCATCTCAAGGTCGATGCCGAAGCAGCCTTGCGCCAGGCCAGTGCCAAGTTCGAGCGGCGCTTTCGCGGTATCGAACAAAGGTTGCGCGAACGCGCTGTAGCCATCGAGAATTGCACCCTGGAACAACTGGACGCTCTCTGGGCGGAAGTCAAACAGCTGGAAAAGTCTGCCGCTGACTGATCGAGCCCTGTACTGGAAGAGCTTTTCGTAGGGTGGGCTTCAGCCCACCGGATCCGAACCGTTATGTCCTTGGTGGGCTGAAGCCCACTCTGGGCTCACCCGACACTATTGAGACTGAACGATCTTATGAGCATGTCCCTACGCGACCAGCTGCTGAAAGCTGGCCTGGTCAATGAAAAACAGGTCAAACAGGCCGGCAAGCAGCAAAAGAAGCAGGAGCGTCTGGAGAAGAAAGGCCAGGTCGAAGTGGATGACGCCCGCCAGCAGGCGGCCCTGCTGGTCCGCACGGAAAAGCTGGCGCGCGACCAGGAACTCAATCGCCAGCAGCAGGCCAAGGCCGAGCAGAAGGCCCGTGCCGCGCAGGTCAAGCAACTGATCGAAACCACTCGCCTGCCCAAGCTGACCACCGAAGACTATTACAACTTCGTTGACGAGAAGAAGGTCAAGCGCATCTCGGTGAATGCCCTGATGCGCAACAAGCTCAGTGGCGGTGCGCTGGCGATTGTTCGCCATGCCGGTGGCTATGAAGTGGTGTCGCGCGAGGTGGCGCTGAAGATCCAGGAGCGCGATGCACGGCGTGTGGTATTGCTCAATACGCCCACCGAAGCGCCGGATGCCGATGATCCCTACGCAGCCTATCAGGTGCCCGATGACCTGATGTGGTAATGCTCGCGCTCTGCACAGAAACGACAAAGCCGGCTGATCAGCCGGCTTTGTCGTTTACGGGGCTACTACTGACGCTTAGCGATGGCCGTAGGCGCCGTTGGGCTCCGGCTCGATGCAGAAGAACGCGGGTACCTTGTCTTCATGGGCATAGGCCGGCAGGTTGGAGTTGCTCATGCAGACATTGCCGTCCTCGCTGAACTCCAGATCACGGAACCAGATGACCTGTTGCGGCATCGGGTAGGGGATGAAGCGCTTGTCCTTGGGAATGTAGCGCAGCACGCGGTCCGAGTTGTTCGAGGCAATCCATACATCGCCTGATTTCGGATGCACATTCAGCGCGTAAGGCACTTCGTACTCGTCGCTGGCCAGCAGCGGCAACTTGGTGCTTTCGAATTTTTCGGTCTTCGGATCAAAACGCATCAGGTAGCCTTCATCAAACGAAGGTATCCACAGGATGCCGTCCGGGCCGAAACGCAGACGCCGCGGGCCTTTGTACGGAGTATCGTATTCAGTGACTTCCAGGGTGTCCTTGTTGACCATGCCGATACGGTTGCCCAGCACCTTGGAGTACCAGACATTGCCGGTGACCGGGTCAATATCGATGCCATAGGCCAGGGTGAATGCCGAGTCGCCGAAGTTCAGCCATTTGTGATGGCTCAGACCCAGATGGTAGTTCTTGCCCGGGAACAGCCCGGCAATCTTCAGCACCACGCCCATGAAGGTGTCGCTCATCCAGGTGGCAAAGCCCTGACTCGGGAGCTTGACGCGGGTGAACTCGCCGGTGGTGGTATTGAGTTTGTAGACTTCGCTGGAGTAGGCCGTGGTAAACCAGACATTGCCGTCCTTGTCAGCCCGGATGGTGTGCGGGTAGATACCGTTGCGCCAGAGGAAGCCGCGTGGAATCTGGTAGGTCTTGAACTCCTTGGTCTTCGGATCGAAGCTCATGATGCTGCTGTCCAGCGAGGCGGTCATGAACATGCGTCCGTCCGGAATCTGCGCGGCACTGTGCAGGCCGACCTTGCCGGTGAAGATGCCCAGCGGCAGTTGTACGCCATTGAAATCGCCACCCACACCCACGTCCGGGTCGGCAGGCACTTCGTATTCTTCCAGCTTGCCGGTCTTGCGATCCTGGATGTAAATCATGTCCTTGCCTTCATCGAAGCCGTAGAGCTTCTCGTCGAAGCCGACAATGGCATCGTGAATGAAGGACAGGCCATTACCGGCATGCCACTCGTAGACCTTGGCAATTGACAGTTCGGGGTTGTAGGGGTTGTCCTGCCTGGCTACTACCGGCTTGCCGGTAAAACCTTTCAGCTGGGTATCAACGATGCGTGCATGCTCACCGTAGGTGATGTAGGCACCATAGCCTTCCATGCGCCAGTCGGTATCACTCCAGGCCTGCTTGTCGCGCGGGCGACGGGTCAGCGAGTTGCCCTGCTGGTGACAGTAGGTGCATTCGCGGATGAAGACATCCTTGGTGTCGGTGTCGTAGAACGGCAAGGCGGCCGCATGTGCCGAAGCAGTCAGCTGGTCGGAGATGCCTTCCGGGGCCGTCAGGGGCTGCAGGGTAACGTCGGTTTGCAGATCGGTATCGGCGGCCAGATCCAGCGCGTTGTTCTGGTCCTTGTAGCTGGACATGCGGGTACGCAAGACAACCTTGCCGGTAAAACCGGTGGTCAGCGAGTACTGTCCCTGCTCGTTGGTATAGACCGTCTCTTTGGCGTTCTTCGCGGTATTCCACAGGGTGACCATGGCGCCGGCTACCGGTTGGCCATCTTGCGCGGTCACCGTACCAATCAGCAGGGCAGCATTGGCAGGGTTGGCAGCAATTGTGCATGCACCAAGCATGGCCAGAGTCAGAAGTTTATTTGCTGGCTTCATGCTCAATTGCCTCCCAGGGCGAGGGGTACATAACCAATCAGGTAGGAAACCACATGGCCAGTTGAAATGATTGCCACGGTGAGCAGAATGTTCATCAGGATCAGATCGATGACGGTTATTTTTATGACTTTCTTCAAGAAGCTCATGAACCTTCTCCATGCGGATGTTGTTTGGCAGACACTAAACACTAGGCCATTTCCACCCGTTGTGGTGCCCGCAACCAACTGGTGGCGAGATCCGTGCGCTGTGATGGGGCGCGGGGTATCGATACGCGCTCCGTTAGCGGTTACCGACATGCCGTATTTGCCAGAAACCAGCCAGGGCGATTCGGGGCGATTCGGGGCGATTTTAGAAAAACTGTATGCTATTCCAATTTTTCCGGGTTGTACAAATATTATCAATGGATACAATCTGCCGATGAGCATAACCACCAGCAAAACCCGCACCCAACGCAAGGCGGCTGCCACGCGCCAGACCATCATTGCCACGGCAAAACATCTGATTGTCGAGGGCGGCCTGAACTCCCTGACGCTGGAGGCGGTGGCTGAACGTGCCGATATCGCCGTGCAGACCATCTATAACCGTGTCGGCGGGCGTCCAGCCCTGCTCATAGCGGTGGCAGAACTGGCCCTCGAGGAGCACAACAAGTACATGCAGGCGGCGCTTGCAGTCGAGGCTCCAGCCCGCGAAAAGATCCGCTTGATCGCCAACTCCTATTCGCGCTTTGCCTTTGAACGACCGAACGAGTTTCACCTGCTGCTCGATCCCCAGGGCGAGCCTGAAGCCTTGCTGCGTATCAGTGAGTTGATCAAAGAGCAGAACGCAAAAATCGCTGTGATCATTCGCGCCGGAATTGCCGATGGCAACTTGCGCGCTGACCTCGATCCGGATGAGATGGCACTGGCCGCCTGGGCCATGATGAACGGCATACTGAGTCTGGCCTTTCGCGACGACCAGACCCACTACTACGCCAAGCAGGTACCGTCGCTGATTGAGACGGCGATCAGCATGCTGATCGATGGCCTGTTTATCGAGCAGAAAAACGGCTGACCCGAGCGGCTCCGTTCAGCGAGCCTGACGACGCAGTTCTGCGGCATGTGGCTATTGATAAAAAAAGACTTGATAAAAGTACTGTATATGCATACAGTTTGGTTGTGGCGCTGACAGCCCCTGCGACTCCTGCCGTAAAAGGAGACCAGGCCAGCAACCACAGCCTTTTATCCAGACGGAGCATTATCATGCTGCTGACCACCTCGATTCTCGAAAGCTCGTTGCTGCTGACCCCCATGTTGCTGATCATGCTTGGTCTGGCCAAAGTGGCCTACGGCCCGGGCGAGTAAAACCGCCGGTGATGTTCGGCTGGTGGCCGGCGGCCAAAGCGTCTGATCACCGCTCAAAAATACCCGCGGGCAAACAGTTCCGGCCAGGTGGCGAACCTGAGCCGTGATCCCCGGGCAATGCTCAATCCGCACTGCCTGCAAGCCCGCCTCCCAGCGTTTTATACAGAGTGATGCGGTTGCTTTGCTCGGTCAGTTGCAGGCTGATCAGATCCTGCCGCGCGGCGTACAACTGGCGTTGCGCGTCCAGTGCATCGAGATAACTGCTGGCCCCGTTGCGATATAGCGCCTCAGCCAGATCGTGGCTTCTGGCGGTGGCATCGGTCAGCGCCTGCTGGGCTTCAAGTCGTTGCTTCAGGGTACTGCGCACGGCCAGCGCATCGGCCACTTCCCGGAAGGCGGTTTGCAGGCTTTTCTCATAGCTGGCCAGCTGGATCGCCTGCTCGCTTTTTGCGGCATCCAGATTGGCCTGATTGCTGCCGGCATTGAAGATCGGCAGGCTGATATTTGGCGCAAAGCTCCAGGCCCCGCTACCGCTTTTGAACAGCCCGGAGAGGTCGCTGCTGCTGGTGCCGGCTGCTGCAGTGAGGGTGATGCTCGGGAAGAAGGCGGCGCGTGCTGCGCCGATATCGGCATTGGCGGCTTTCAGGTTGTGCTCGGCAGCCAGCACATCCGGGCGCTGTTGCAACAGGCTGGAGGGCAGGCCGGCAGGGATTTCCAGCAGTTCGGCAGTGTTCTGCTGCAGTGTCATCGGTAGCAGGTCGTCGGCGACAGTGGCACCGACCAGCAGGTCGAGGGCGTTGCGGTCCAGTTGGACCTGGCTCTGGTACGCCGCCACATCGACCCGCGCGGATTCCACGGTGGTCTGGGCCTGGGCCAGGCTCAGCCCCGAGGTGTTGCCCAGCCCATGGCTGCGCTGCTGCAGGTCATAGCTGGCTTGCTGGCTGGTCAGGGTGCTGTTGGCCAACTCGAGCAGGGCAGAGTCGGCCGCCAGCGTCAGCCAGGCATTGGCGACTTCGCTGATCAGGCTGATCTGCGTACTGCGCCGGGTTTCTTCCAGGCTCAGGTAGTCCTCAAGGGCCGCATCACTGAGGTTGCGCAGGCGGCCGAACAGATCCAGTTCGTAATTGCTGAAACCCAGAGCAACGCTGTTCTGGTGACTGGTCACAGCGGAGTCGCTGCCGTTCAGGTCGGCGGGTGTATTGCTGTGGCTACCACTGCCATCCAGGCTGATCGCCGGTAACAACTCGGCACGCTGAATGCGGTAGAGCGCACGCGCCTTTTCCACGTTGAGCAGGGCCACCCGCAGGTCGCGATTGTTCTGCAGGCTTTGCTCGATCACCTGACGCAGACGCTGGTCAATAATGAACTGGCGCCAGCCCAGGTCAATGCTGGCCTGCCCGAATTGGCTGGTGCTGGCGCCCGGCCACTGTTGCGGTAGCGGTGCCTTGGGCTGCTGGTAGTCCGGCGCCAGGTTGATGCAGCCGCTGAGTAGCAATGCGGCGCTGAGCAGGGTAAGTCGGCTGGGATGCATCATGCGTCTGCTCCGGAAGTAGGGGTTGCCGGGCGGTCAGCCAGGCTGCGGATCAGCACGAAAAACAACGGCACAAAGAAGATGCCCAGCACGGTGGCGCCGAGCATGCCGCCCAGCACCCCGGTGCCGATGGCCTGACGGCCTCCCGCACCGGCGCCGCTGCTCAGGGCCAGTGGCAGAACACCGAACATGAAGGCCAGGGAAGTCATCAGGATCGGACGCAGACGCACGCGGCAGGCTTGCAGGGTTGCCTTGACCAGCCCCATGCCCTGTTCCTGCAGGTGCTTGGCAAACTCGACGATAAGAATGGCGTTCTTCGCCGCCAGCCCCACGGTGGTCAGCAAACCGACCTGGAAGTAGACGTCATTGGCCATCCCTGCCAGACCGCTGCCGAGTACCGCACCGAGTATGCCGAGTGGCACGGCCATGATCACCGCGAAAGGCACTGACCAGCTTTCGTAAAGTGCTGCCAGGCAGAGGAACACGAACAGGATCGACAGGGCATACAGCAGGGGTGCCTGGGAGCCGGACACGCGCTCCTGATAGGACAGGCCGGACCACGCGTAGCCAATGCCTTCGGGTAGCTGGGCGATCAGGCGCTCCACTTCAGCCATGGCCTCGCCGGAACTGACACCGGCCGCCGGCTCGCCGACCAGACCCACTGAAGGATTGCCGTTGTAGCGCTCGAGCAGCGGTGAGCCATAACGCCAGGAACTGCTGGCAAAGGCGCTGAACGGCACCATCTGTGAGTCGCTGTTGCGCACATACCAGTTGTCGATCTGCTCTGGCTGCATGCGACTGCTGGCCTCGCCCTGCACGTAAACCTTCTTGATCTTGCCGTTGTAGATGAAGTCGTTGATGTAACTACCGCCCATGGCGGTACCCAGGGTGGTGTTGATGTCGGCGGTGCTGAGTTTGTAGGCGCCGGTTTTACGGTCATCGATGCTGACATTCAGCTCCGGAGTGTCGTCCAGGCCGTTGTTGCGTACGCCAATCAGCTTGTCGCTTTTGGCTGCCAGGGCGAGAAACTGGTCACGGGCGGCTATCAGTGCCGTGTGACCCAAGCCGCCGACGTCGAGAAGTTGCAGGTCAAAGCCGGAACTCTGTCCCAGGCCGCGGATTGCCGGTGGCTGCATGACAAAGATCCGCGCATCGCGCAGGCTCGACAGCTGCATGGTGGCGCGGCGGGCGATGGCTGCGGACGATTCGTCGGCACCCTCGCGCAGGCTCCAGTCCTTGAGCTTGATAAACGAGCGGCCAGCGTTCTGTGCGTTGCCGCTGACACCGGTACCGGTAATGCTGATCAGCATCTCGACTTCCGGTTGCGCACGCATGTAGTCGATGTACTGATCGGCTGCGGCCAGCGTGCGCTGGTCGGTGGCGCCAACCGGCAACTGGTACATGGCCATCAGAATGCCCTGATCCTCATCCGGCAGGAAAGAGCCGGGCAGGCGCATGAAGCCTGCGACCATCACGCCGAGGATCGCCGCGTAGAGCAACAGCATGCGTGGCTGGCGCTGCAGGATGCGGCCAACAGCGCTTTGATAACGCGTGGTGTTGCGCTCGAAGGTGCGGTTGAACCAGGCAAAGAAGCCGCGCTGCGGTGCGCTGCCGTGACCCGGTTTGAGCAGGGTGGCACACAGTGCGGGCGACAGGCTCATGGCCACCAGTACCGAGAGCACCATGGCGCTGACGATGGTCAAGGAGAACTGGCGGTAGATCATCCCGGTGGAACCACCGAAGAACGCCATGGGGATAAACACCGCCGACAGCACCAGGGCAATGCCTACCAGTGCGCCGCTGATCTCGCGCATCGACTTGCGCGTGGCCTCCAGTGGTGACAGCTGTTCTTCGGCCATCACCCGTTCCACGTTCTCCACCACCACGATGGCATCGTCGACCAGCAAGCCGATGGCCAGAACCATGGCAAACATGGTCAGGGTGTTGATCGAGTAGCCGAACAGGGCCAGCACGCCGAAAGTACCGAGCAGTACCACCGGCACCGTGATGGCCGGAATCAGGGTGGCGCGCCAGTTCTGCAGGAACAGGTACATGATCACCACCACCAGCACGATGGCTTCGAACAGGGCTTTGACCACCTCTTCGATGGACAGGCTGACAAAGGGCGTGGTGTCGTAAGGGTAGGTGGTCGACAGTTGCATCTCGGACGGGAAGTTGGCTTCCAGCTCGGCAATTTTGGCTTTGACCGCCTTGCCGGTGTCCAGGGCATTGGCGTTAGTGCCAAGGGTGATACCCATGGCGGCAGAGGTCCTGCCGTTGTTGGTGGCGACCACATCGTAGCTTTCGCTGCCGAGTTCAACCGTGGCGACATCGGACAGCAGCACCAGCGAGCCATCACTGGCCGATTTGAGCACGATGTTCTGGAACTGCTCCACCGTTTGCAGCTTGCTGCGCGCACTGATGGTGGCATTCAGTTGCTGGCCGGCCACGGCGGGCAATGCACCGAGTTGCCCGGCGGAGACTTCGGTGTTCTGCGCCTGCAGGGCGGCACTGATGTCGCCGGGCTGCAGGGCATATTGTTGCAGTTTCGCCGGGTCCATCCAGATGCGCATGGCATAGGGTGAGCCGAGCAAGCGCACCTCACCGACTCCGTTGACCCGGCTGACCTGGTCGATCAGGTAGCTGTCGATAAAGTCGCCGATGTCGGTATTGCTGATCGTGGGATCAGCGGATACCAGCGAGGCAATCAGCAGGAAATCCGAGCCACCCTTGGTTACCGTGATGCCCTGGCTTTGCACCGCCGCGGGCAAGCGGGATTCGGCCTGTTGCAGCTTGTTCTGCACCTGCATCTGCGCCACGTCCGGATCGGTGCCAGAGATGAAGGACAGACTGAGCTTGGCACTGCCGGCGGAGCTGCTGGTGGCGGACATGTAGATCAGGCCATCGAGGCCGGTCATTTGCTGTTCGATCACCTGGGTGACCGAGTTGTCGATGGTCTCCGCCGAAGCACCGGTATAGGTCGCGGAAATGTTGATGGTCGGCGGTGCAATGTCCGGGTACTGCTCCAGCGGCAACTGGCTGATCGACAGCCCGCCGGCCAGCATGATGAGGATGGCGATTACCCAGGCAAAGATCGGCCGGTCGATAAAGAAAGCTGCCATTACCGGCTCCTTACTGATTCGTCACGGTGGCTGTAGAGGCAAATTGCGCCGGATCGAGGCTGACTGTGCTTACCGTCTCGCCCACCCGGACTTTTTGCCCGCCCTCGACAATCAGCTGGTCGCCGCGGCTCAGGCCCGCGCTGATCCACCATTGATTGCCCACGCTACGGGCAATGCTGACTTCGCGTTGTTCCACCTTGCCGTCGACTACCAGCAGCACATAGGTGTTGCCATTGTTGCTGCGGTTCACGGCCTGCTGGGGCACCAGCAGGGCCTTTTCATCCACGGCCTCTTCGAGCACCGCCCGCACATACATGCCCGGCAGCAGCAGGCCGTCCGGGTTGGGTACCACGGCTCGCAAGGACACACTGCCGGTTCCTTCAGATACGCTGGCGCCACTGAATTGCAAACTGCCCGGATGGGCATACTCGCTGCCATCTTCCAGCAGCAGGGTGATGCGTGCTGCGTTATCGCCGGATTTGCTCAGCTGGCCTGCGGCCAGTTGGCGTTTCAGGCGCAACAGTTCGGCGCTGGACTGGGTGACGTCGACATACAGCGGGTCGAGTTGCTGCACCGTGGTCAGAGCACTGTCCTGATTGGCGGTGACCAGTGCGCCGGGTGTCACAGTGGAAGTCTCCACGCGACCGCTGATCGGTGACTTGATGGCGGTGTAAGTGAGGTCGATTTTGGCGCTTTCCTGCTCGGCTTGAGCGGCCTGATAGCTCGCCTGGGCGTTTTGCAGGGCGCTCTGGACATCTTCGTTGTCCTGTTGGCTGATGGCGTCGATCTGGATCAGGCTGGCGTAGCGTTTGGCCTTGAGCTGCGCTGCGCTCAGGGTGGCGCGGGCCTGTGCCGTGCTGGCGCGGGCCTGATCGTAGGCGGCCTGATAGGGTGCCGGATCAATCTTGTAGAGCACTTCGCCGGCCTTGACCTGGGCACCTTCGGTAAACAGGCGCTGCTGCAAAATGCCGCTGACCTGCGGGCGAATCTCTGCGCTCATCCAGGCCTTGGTACGCCCGGGTAGTTCGCTGGTGAGGCGTTGCGTCTGCTCTTGCAGGGTAACAATGCCGACCTCGGCCTGCGGTTTTTCCGGTGGGGTAAAATTCGGCTTGCAGCCGGCCAGCGTCAGGCTGGCGGTCAATGCCATGGCGAGCGTGAGCCGGTTATTGTGTTTGCGGGTTTGCATCAGTCTCTCCAGCCGGCCGGTAGGCCAGACAGTCGTTTTTCATGCTGCTGATGCTGCCGGGCAAATGTGCAGAGAGTTTGAAGATTGCCGCGCTGCAGTTGAAAGCGGCGCAGGCAAGGGCGTTAATACAGCTATCCACCACTGTTAGCGGCCTGCCATGAAACTCAGCCTGTCACGCAAACTGTTCCTCGCCGTGCTCGGTACCTCCCTGCTGGTTGTTCTGAGCATGGGGCTGGCCGATAGCTGGAGCTTCGCCCGCGGCTTTGTCGGTTACATCAATGGCTTGACCGAGGAACGCATGCGCATCGTGATGCCGGCGTTGCGTCAGTACTATCGGGACCATGGCAGCTGGGAGGCGTTGCGCGGCAATCGCAAGCCATGGTTGCAGCTGATCCGCCCGCAGTCGGCAATGGATAACGCCGCACTGGGCGCCAGCGTGCCGATATCGGATCTGACCGGTGCGCTATTTCGCATTGTCCTGCTGAATGCCGATAACCAGCCGGTAATCGGCTTCGTCAACCTGCCGGAAGATTACCTGAGCTTGCCGATCGAGGTGGATGGGCAGCCGGTGGGCTATCTGGCCATGGCACCGTTCCAGAGTGTCACCGAGGCCGGTGGCGCGTTGCTGCTGCGCCGGCAATTGCTGGCCAGTCTGGTAGTGGGGGTGCTGGCTTTGTTGCTGGCGGCCTTGATTGCCGGCTGGGCCGCCAGGCGTTTGCTGACCCCGGTGCGCCAGGTGGCGGCGGCCACCCACCGTCTGGCGGCTGGCGACTATAGCGAACGGGTGCAGGTGCAGACGGACGACGAAGTTGGCCAGCTTGCCCGCGACTTCAACCATCTGGCACTGACCCTGGAGCGCAACGAGAAAATGCGCCGCTCGTTCATGGCCGATATTTCCCACGAGCTGCGTACACCGCTGTCGGTACTGCGCGGTGAGCTGGAGGCGCTGGAAGATGGTGTGCGTACGCTGGATGGCAACTCGTTGCGTTCGTTGCAGCAGGAAGTCGATCAGCTGACCAAGCTGGTTGCCGATCTCTACGAATTGTCGCTGGCGGACGTCGGCGCATTGACCTACCGCAAGCAATCGCTGGATCTGGTGGAGCTGCTGCAACAAGCCCTTGCCGGTGCGGCAGAGCGTTGTCAGGCACATGGGCTGACACTGGAGTTGCGCCTGCCGTTGCAGGCCATGCCGGTGCTGGGCGACCCCGGCCGCCTGCGCCAGTTATTCAGCAACCTGCTGGAAAACAGCCTGCGCTATACGCAGAGCGGTGGTCTGGTGCGCATCGAGCTGCGCGAAGAGGCGGGACGCATCTGTCTGGACTGGCAGGACTCGGCGCCGGGGGTGCAGGACGTTGATCTGTCGCAGCTGTTCGAACGCTTCTTCCGTGGCGATGCCTCGCGCTGCCGCGCCAAAGGTGGTTCGGGCCTCGGACTGGCAATCTGCCGCAGTATTGCCCAGGCCCATGACGGCAGCCTGGATGCCCGCGCCTCGCCGCTCGGCGGTCTGGGCCTGTACCTGCGCCTGCCACGGGAAGACGCCCATGCTCAGTAATGAACATCTGGCGCCCGCCGACATCCTGGTGGTGGAGGATGAACCCAAGCTGGCCGCGCTGCTGTGCGACTACCTGCGGGCCGCCGGCCACCGGGTAATCTGGCTGGACAATGGGCTGGCCGTGGTGCCGGCGGTGCGCAGTGCAGCGCCCGACCTGATCCTGCTCGATATCATGCTGCCCGGCCGTGATGGCCTGGATATCTGTCGTGAGCTGCGCACCTTCAGCGAGGTGCCGATCATGCTGATCACCGCGCGGGTGGAGGAGGTGGATCGCCTGCTCGGGCTCGATCTGGGTGCCGACGACTACATCTGCAAACCGTTCAGCCCGCGTGAAGTGATGGCCCGCGTGCGCGCCATTCTGCGCCGGCTGCCACCGCGTACGACAGCCGGTTTGCAGCTGGATGCCAGTGCTTACCGGGCCAGTTATGACGGCGTGGAACTGGACCTGACACCGGTGGAATTCCGTCTGCTGCATTGCCTGGCGGCGACACCGGGGCGGGTGTATTCCCGCGATAAACTGATGGATCACCTGTATCACGATCACCGCGTGGTCACCGACCGCACCGTGGACAGTCACGTCAAGAACCTGCGGCGCAAACTGGAGCAGGTAGCACCGGAGCAGGAGCTGATCCATTCCATCTACGGGGTCGGTTACAAGCTGGAGCTTTAGCTGCGCAGACGGCCGGGCATGTGCCAGCGCAGGCGGCACAAGGGCTTGCCGGTGCCAAAAGCACAAAGCCCCGCCGGCAGTTAAGCGGCAGGGCTTTGTTGATCTGGAGCGGGCGAAGGGAATCGAACCCTCGTCATGAGCTTGGGAAGCTCAGGTAATGCCATTATACGACGCCCGCAAGGGCGGCCTTTTTACCAGATGCCGGGGCAAAGTTAAAGCCGCTAGCGTTGCCTGTCGGGAAGATGCGCTCAACCGGCAAGCGCTGCGATGCGCTGAATTGTCCCGCAACGGTAGCCAGTTCCGCTGGCCGGGCTGAGGAAACTCAGCAGTTCGTGACGCATCTGTTTCCAGGCTTGCCGGTGTTCCATGTCGAGAAAGTGTCCGGCATCCGCCAGGGTGCGGAACTGGCTGTTTTGCACCAGGTCGGCAAAGCCCAGCGCATCGGCGGGCGAGGTATGAATATCCCGTTGGCCGTTGATGAACAGCAGCGGAATCTCGATGTTGCGGCATGGCCTGGTGTAGCAAAGGTTGTCGGCCTGCAGTACGCGCTGGATGTTGAACAGCATCTGCGCGTACTCATGTTCATCCAGGCTGCTGATGTGGCGATGGTTGTAACGCTTGAACAGGGTGGGCAGGTGCTGGCCGAGGTTGTCATTGACCAGGCTGGCGATCTTGTCCCGCTCGTTGTTGGCGAACAGCTGCAAGCCCTGTTGCAGGTAGTCGCGCATCGCCGCATTGATCCTTGGCGTGAACGAGGCGATCACGGCTTTCTCGATCAGTGGCGGGCGTTGTGCCAGCGCCAGCAGGCAGGGCAGCCCACCCCAGGAGAAGGACATCAGCAGGCTGGCCTGGAAGTGCTCGATGAGGCTAAGCAGAATCGCTGCTTCCTCTTCACTTTTCAGCGGCTGCGAGTGGTTGTTGTGCGCCTTCGAACCGCCGGCATAAGGCTGGTCGTAAAGCACCACGTTGAATTGTCCCAGCAGGTACTTGAGGGTCTGGGCGAAGGCCGCAGTGGTCGACAGCGAGCCGTTGACCAGCAGGATGGTCTGGCTGGCGGCCGGGTTGTAATAGAACTCGGTGTGGATCTTGTACTGGCGGTTAATCTCGAGAATGGCGGTATGGGCGCGCATGACCTGAATCCCCCGATGAGTGGATGGTGTTTAGTCAGCTCTTGCGCAAATCGTGCCACAGTGAAGGAAATCGTCATTTTTCTGACTGGCGGGTCGCAATTGGCCCGGATGCTGCCTGCTTCCTGACGCCAGGCGGATTCCTTGTGCTTGCCGCTGGCGGAGTCCGGCTACTGGCTTTGGTGCAGTGTGGCGAGTTCCTGCACCGTCAACGGGCGCCAGTGGCCACACGGCAGGTCGTCCAGGGTCAGGTTGCCGATGCGTTCACGGTGCAGGCTCATGACCTTGTTATGGAAGTGGGCGAACATGCGCTTGATCTGATGGTGGCGCCCTTCGTACAGCGTCAGGCGTGCCGAGTGGCTGTCGAGCAGCTCCAGCCCGGCGGGGAGGGTGGCCCGGGTCTCGTTGGCCAGCAGCATGCCGTGGCTGAACAGCTCGACGTATTCCCCGGTAATGGGTTCCGCCGTGGTCACAAGGTAGGTCTTGGCCAGATGGCTGGCAGGCAGGGTCAGCTGGCGAGACCAGTGGCCGTCGTTGGTAAGCAGCAGCAAACCACTGGTATTGAGATCAAGCCGGCCGGCCAGATGCAGTTCGTCCTTATCGGCAACATCGAGTAAATCGAGGACAGTCGGGTGCTGCGGGTGGCGGGTGGCACTGACGTAGCCGCGCGGCTTGTGCAGCAGGTAAAAGCGCGCAGCCTTGCCGGCCTGCAGCACTTCGCCGTCGAGCTGGATGCAATGGAATTCGCGGATCTGCAGGCAGCCGTCACGAACTACCTGATGGTCAACCTGCAGGCGTCCGCTGGCCAGCAACAGCCGGGCAGCCTGGCGGTTGAAGCGCGGCAAATTGCTGATGAATCGATCAAGGCGCATCAGCTTCTTTCGCTGGCACGGCCTGCGCGCAGGCCGGACACAGGCAGGCATTGCGGTTTTGCGCAGCTGCCGGCTGGGCCAGGGTGTGGGCGTCGATGTTTGCGCTGTAGCACCAGCAGGGCCGGGTGGCTGTCGCGGGGATAGCCAGTGCACAGAGGTTGCTCTGGCCGCAGACGGGACAGCTTGCTGGATTGCGGGTTTGCGGGTCAGGCATGGTTGGTGGATTCCGGGATGCTGCGGGTGAAGTACGGGTGCAATGTGCAGTTGAGGGTGCACGCTACCTTCTGGCCTGCGAATTTGCCAGTGCCTGCGTATAGGGCTACCTTGGCGGCAAGTGAAGTGCCCCCTCGGTGACTCTCAGCTCGCCTGTGCCAGCTGTCCCTTGCTGATCTGTCCATTTCTGTGACGACCGCCTTTTCAGCAAATCGAGTTGCCCATGCCTGGCTACCGCATCAAATATTCCACCCTCAGCATCGGTGCTGAAGATTTTCATCTGTGCTCGCTGCGCGACAAGCAGCAATTCGCCGATGCCGAAGGCCTTGCCGAGCAGGCGGGAATTTCCTCGGCCACCTGGCCCCTGTTTGGCCAGTTATGGCTGTCCGGCGAAGTGCTGGCCTGTACCATGCAGGACTATCCGGTTGCCGGTTTGCGCATTCTTGAACTGGGTTGCGGGCTGGGGCTGTCCAGCCTGGTGCTGCAGCGCCTCGAAGCGGATATCACCGCCAGTGACTACCACCCGCTGGCCGGCGAATTCCTCGCTCGCAATACTCTACTGAACCAGTTGCCGCCGATTCCCTACAAGCGTTGTGACTGGGCTGTGGATTACCCGGAGCTGGGCCTGTTCGACCTGATCATCGGTAGCGACCTGCTGTATGAGCGCGATCACCCGGCATTGCTGGCCGGCTTCATCGATCGCCATACCGCGAAGACGGCCCGGGTGCTGATTGTCGATCCACGGCGCGGTCATACGGCCAGCTTCAGTCGGGAAATGGCAGTTTTCGGTTATCAGCAGAATGCCGATCTGGGCAACGCCCATGACAGTGCCGATGTGGCCTTCCGGGGGCGCATCCTTAACCTCAGTCGCAAGGCTGCCTGACTCCGGCTGCGCTAAACCCCGTGGCATCTGTCAGGCCTCGAGCCAGCGCTGGCGCAGGCTGTTGCTGCTCACGTCCACCAGCAATACCAGTAGCAGCATGGCGATGATCACGGTTGCCGCCTGGGCTTCCTGGAACAGGCTGAGACTGACATAGAGCATCTGCCCCAGCCCGCCGGCGCCGACAAAGCCGAGCACGCTGGCCATGCGGATATTGTTCTCCCAACGGTACAGGCTGTACGCCAGCAGCTGCGGCAGAATGCCCGGCAGGGTGCCGTAGCAGAAGGCGCTGAACGCCGAACTGCCGGACAGGCGCAGCGCTTCGGTTGGCTCCGGTGGGCAGTTTTCCAGGGCTTCGGCAAACAGCCGGCCGAGTACGCCGGTGGTGTGCAGGGCCAGGGCCAGGGTGCCGGCGTTCGGCCCCAGCCCGGCGGCCAGTACCATCAGCGCGGCCCACACCAGTTCCGGCACTGCACGCAGGGCATTGAGTAGCAAGCGCGAAACAGCTTGGGCCAGCTTGCCCAGCCGACCCGCCGCCGGTAAGGCCAGCAGCAGGCCGAGGATCACCGCGAGCAGGGTGCCAAGGGCGGACATGGCCAGGGTTTCCAGCGCGCCCTGGCCGATGCGCTGCAAATAATCAGTACTGAAATCGGGCTGCAGGAAGTTGCCGGCATAGCGGCCCATTTGCGCCAGGCTCTGGCTGCTGAACAGGCTGGCCAGATCCAGTTGCAGATAGGCAAAGGAGCTGACCACGGCCAGCAACAAGCCGAGCAGCAGGCTGTAATTGATCAGTCGCTTCATTGCAGCCGGCTCCGCAGCAGGCGGCTGAGACTGTCGGCCAGCAACACCAACAAGAGGAAGGTCAGCAGCAGACTGGCCACTTCCGCGCCGGCGAACATGCGCAGGGAAAAGTCGATCTGCTGGCCGAGGCCGCCGGCACCGACAAAGCCCATCACTACCGAGGCGCGAATGGCGCATTCCCAACGGTATACGGTGTAGGACAGCAGTTCGCCGGCGGCGCTGGGCAGGGTGCCGTAGACAAACGCGGCCAGCCGCCCGCTGCCGGCCAGCAGCAGGGCGCGTGCCGGGCGCGGGTCGACCGATTCGAAGATTTCCGCATAGACCTTGCCGAGCATGCCGCTGTAGGTGATGGCGATGGCCAGCACCCCGGCCGTGGGGCCCAGGCCGACGGCGCGCACGAACAGCAACGCCCAGACAATCTCCGGAATGCTGCGCAGTACGATCAGCAGGCCGCGTACCGGCCAGCGCAGGAGTTGCGTCCACCACACGGGGCGTCCGCCACGCGGCAGTGCCGACAACGACAGGGCGCGGCTGGCGAACAAAGACGCCGGAATGGCCAGCAGCAACGCCAGAAACAAACCGGCGGTGGCCATGGCCAGGGTTTGCAGGGTGGCTTCGCCGAGTAGCTGAAGAAACTCGCGGTCATGGGCCGGGGGCCAGAAGCCCTGCAGAAACTTGCCCATGCTGGCGGCATTATCTGCCTGCCAGAGCACCGCCGGATTCAGCTCGCTGAGCTGCAGGCCGGGCCACAACAGCAGCACCGCCAATACCGCCAGCAACAGGCGGGGGAGTGCGGCCGGGTCGCGTTGTGCGGGGTTCAGCATCGCGGAATATGCACGACGACGGGGGGCGGTTGCGGCGAGGCGGGTACATTGCGCTGCAGTTGCTCGTTGGCGTACAGCGCCTCCAGATCCGCCGGGCTTACCGCATCGCTGGCCTTGTCGAACAGGATGCGCCCGTCGCGCAGGCCGATGATGCGCGGGAAGTGCTGCAGCGCCAGCTCCACCGCATGCAGGCTGGCAATCAGGCTGATGCCGCGGGCGCCAGCCTCATCACACAGGGTATGCAGGGTATGTCCGGCCAGTACCGGATCCATGGCCGAGACCGGTTCGTCGGCCAGCAGTAGCTGTGGGCTTTGATAGAGCACGCGGGCGATGCCGACCCGCTGCAACTGGCCACCGGAGAGCTGATCGCAATGGGCATGCAGCTTGTCGGCCAGATCCATGCGCGCCAGCGCAGCGGCGGCTGCGGCACGCTCCAGCGGATAGAGCAGGTTGAGCAGGGCCTTGCCCAGTGACCATTGGCCCAGACGCCCGGCCAATACGGCGGTGACCACCCGTTGCCGGGGCGGCAGCGGTGGTGACTGATGAATCAGGCCGATAGCACTGCGCAGCTTCTGCCGCTGTCCGGCCGACAGCGCCCAGGGCTGCTGATCCAGCAGCTTCAGGCTGCCACTGCTGGGTTGCAGGGCAGTGGCCAGCACGCGCAGCAGGCTGGTTTTGCCGGCACCCGAGGGGCCGATAATCGCCAGCCGTTCGCCGCGCGTCACTCGCAGGTTGATATCGCGCAGCGCAATGTGGCCATTGGCGTGGGTCAGGCCCACGCCATCCAGCTGCAGTGTCACTTGAGCAGACCGGCAGCCTTGGCAGCAGCTTCGATGCCTTTGTAGTTGTCGGCATTGGTCGGGATGAAGCGGGTCGCGGCTTGCAGATCGAGAATCGCCTTGTCTGCCGGCTTGGCCGGGTCAAGGGCGAGGAAGGCGGCGGTGATTTTCTCGATCAACACCGGATCAAGGTTGCCGCGTACGGTCCAGTTGTAGTCGTAGTAGGTCGGGGTGGTGGCGAACACGTGCACCTTGCTGGTATCGACCTTGCCGCTGGCGACCAGTTTGTCCCAGACGCTGGCATTCAGCACGCCGCCATCCACTTTGCCTGCTTCAACCCAGGCTGCGGTGGCGTCATGGGCGCCGGAGTAGGCCACGCGGCTGAAGAACTGCTCCGGCACGATTTCTTCCTGCAGCATGAAGTAGCGCGGCATCAGGCTGCCGGAGGTGGACGACACCGAGCCGAAGGCAAAGGTCTTGCCCTTGAGGTCGGCCAGGGATTTCACCGCAGGATCACTGCTGATGAACTTGCTGGTGAACACCGCATCCTGCTCGCGCTGTACCAGCGGGATGGCATTGCCGGTCTTCAGGCGCGCCTGGACGAAGGTGAAGCCACCGAGCCAGGCCAGATCAACCCGATCGGCAGCCAGCGCTTCGACCACGGCCGGGTAGTCGGCCACCGGGGTGAACTCGACTTTCATGCCCAGTTGCTGCTCAAGGTACTCACCCAGGGGTTTGAACTTGCGTTGCAGTTCGGTAGGGGCTTCGTCAGGAATAGCGGTCACGCGCAGCACATCGGCGGCGTGGGCAACGGCGGTGGTGAGGGACAGGGCAAATGCGGCGGCAAGCGCCAGAGCGCGATTAAGCATGGAGTTCTCCGGTTCAATAGCGGAAAAAACGAAAGAGAAGCGCCTTTACGGCTATTCGAGCGACGTAAAAAGGCTTCATCGGCGTGGGTAAAGAGCCCGCCGATTATACGGGGACAGGCGTGAAAGGCCAGCCGAAGCTGTCGCCGGCTGAACCGGGCGCAGAACTGGCGCTGCGCGGAAAAACGGCTAAAACTGTACAAAGATTGATCAATCACAGAGGTGGCGAAGGCGCAGGAGGTTCCCATGGCGCAGGGGAAATTTTCTTCACAGGCGGCTGATCAACTGCATCAGCACAGTACCGGGCGGCGGGCGCGCGACATTGTCGAAGCCCTGTTGCAACACGCCGCCATTCAGATTGACGGCAGGCAGCCGTGGGATATGCAGGTGCATGACGAGCGCCTGTATGACCGGGTGCTGTCAGACGGCACCCTCGGCCTCGGCGAAGCCTGGATGGACGGCTGGTGGGATTGCGCACAGCTCGACGAGTTCACCTGCCGGGTGTTGCGTGCGCACCTTGATCGGCATCTGCGCATTGGCTGGTATGCCCTCTGGCGCAGGTTCTGCGGTCTGCTGGGCAATCTGCAGTCGCGCTCGCGGGCCTTCATCGTTGGCCAGCAGCATTATGATCTGGGCAATCAGCTGTACCAGTGCATGCTCGACCAGCGCATGACCTACACCTGTGGCTACTGGGCGCAGGCCAGCGATCTCGATCAGGCACAAACCCACAAGCTGGATCTGAGTTGCCGCAAACTCGGCCTGCAAGCCGGTCAGCGCATCCTCGATATCGGTTGTGGCTGGGGCAGCTTCGGCGAATTTGCCGCCCGCCATTACGGCGTGGAAGTGGTCGGCATCACCATCTCCCGCGAGCAGGCCGAGCTGGCCCGGCAACGCTGTCAGGGCCTGCCGGTGGAAATCCGGCTGCAGGATTACCGTGACCTGGATGAACGCTTCGATCACATCGTGTCACTGGGCATGTTCGAACACGTCGGCTGGAAAAACTACGCCACCTACATGCAGGTGGTGCAGCGTTGTCTGGCCGATGGAGGGCTGTTTCTGCTGCACAGCATCGGCGGTAACCGCAGCTTGCGGCATACCGACCCATGGATCGACCGCTATATCTTTCCCAATGGCGGGTTGCCTTCGATTGCCCAGATCGGCAGGGCCTGCGAGCCCGGGCTGGTGATGGAGGACTGGCATAACTTCGGCGCCGATTACGACCGTACGCTGATGGCCTGGCATGCCAACTTCGAGCGCCACTGGCCGCAGCTGGAGGGGCAGTACGATTCGCGTTTCCGCCGTATGTGGCGCTACTACCTGCTGAGCTGTGCCGGCGCCTTCCGCGCCCGTGATATCCAGTTGTGGCAGGTGGTGCTGAGCAAGGGCGGGGTGCCTGGCGGCTATCGTTCGCTGCGCTGATCTCCGGGTAAGCCGGTAGGGTGGGCTTCAGCCCACCGTTGATGAATTTCAATTTGGTGGGCTGAAGCCCACCCTTGTATCTCGACAATCACTCAGTTACTGGGTGATTGTATCCGACAGATCATCGGAAGCAGGGTCAGAAAGACGAGCCCACCCTCAGGCCTTGAGTCTGTGACGTAGATAGTTCTTCGACCCTGCGCACTCACTCGTGAAGTTCGAACGGTATCTTGAGCCAGCTTTGCGCGAGAGCTCGCATTGACAAGGTTGAACAGAGTGTCGTGATGATCAAACGGATCAACTTGAGGAGATCGACCATGTCCAGCGTAGTTGGTATCGACATTGCCAAAGGCAGCTTTGATATTGCCACCCTTCAGATCAACGACAAGTACCGCACCAAAGCCCGTCTGCCGAATAATCCCAAGGGGTTTGATGCCCTGCAGGCATGGCTGGGCAAACATGCCACGGCCGATGCCTGGCTGGTGATGGAGGCAACCGGTATTTATCACCTGGCGTTGGCTGAACACATGTACAACCTGGGCTATCAGGTTGCAGTGATCAACCCTGCGTGCATTTCCAGCTATGCCAAGAGCCAGTTGCAGCGGGTCAAAACCGACAAGGTCGATGCCAAATTGATCGCACTTTATGGCCAGCGCCATAAAGATGAGCTTGTCGCCTGGCAGCCCGAACCCCTTGCGCAGCGCCGCCTGCGTGCCTTGGTACGGCGTCTGGAAGACCTCAAGGGGCTTGAGCAGATGGAGCAAAATCGATTGGATGTCTCTGATGCCAGCGTGCAAGGCTCTATCCGCTCGGTCATCCAGCATTTGGAGCAAGAGATTACGGCGACCCTGAAAGCCATCAAAGAACATATTGATGATGATCCTGACTTGCGTGGCCAGCGTGAACTGCTGGTCAGCATTGACGGGATCAGCGATAAAACTGCAGCGTTGATAATGGCCGAGCTGGCGAATCCGTTACGCTTCAAGAGCTCCCGCGCCGTTGTCGCATTCGCCGGGCTGAACCCTCGACTGCAAGAGTCCGGCAAGCACAAAGGGCATGTGCGTATATCGCGCACGGGGTCCGCAAGTCTACGTGCAGGTTTGTACATGCCGGCACTCGTGGCCATGACGCACAATCCGGCAGTAAAAGCCCTGAGTGAGCGGCTAAAAGCCAAAGGCAAGCCGGGTAAACAGATCGTCTGCGCAGCGATGCGTAAACTTCTACACATTGCTTACGGCGTATTGAAGTCAGGCAAGCCTTTTGATGCTCAACTGGCTATTGCGCACTGACCGGCAAGACGGTATCTACGGTAAAGGCTGCCACAGGCACCCCCGACGCTCGGGCAAGGCTGTTAGAATCGCCGGCCTGACATGAGCAACCGGACAGATTTTATGAGCGAGCCAATCCGCCTGACCCAGTACAGCCATGGTGCCGGTTGCGGCTGCAAGATTTCGCCCAAGGTGCTGGAGGTGATTCTCGCCGGCAGCGGCGCGCAGAATCTCGATCCAAAACTGTGGGTCGGCAATGCCTCGCGCGATGACGCGGCGGTGTATGCCATCGATGAAGAGCGCGGGGTAGTTTCTACCACCGACTTCTTCATGCCGATTGTCGATGACCCGTATGACTTTGGCCGTATCGCCGCCACCAACGCCATCAGTGACATCTACGCCATGGGCGGTGACCCGCTGATGGCCATCGCCATACTCGGCTGGCCGGTGAATGTGCTGGCGCCGGAAGTGGCGCGCGAGGTGATTCGTGGTGGGCGTGCGGTCTGTGACGAGGCCGGTATTCCCCTGGCTGGTGGCCATTCGATCGATGCGCCGGAGCCGATCTTCGGTCTGGCGGTCACCGGGCTGGTGGACAAGCGCCACATGAAGCGCAATGACACGGCCGAACTGGGCTGCAAGCTGTATCTGAGCAAGCCGCTGGGTATCGGCATTCTCACCACGGCGGAGAAGAAGTCCAAACTGCGGGCAACCGACGTGGGTCTGGCGCGGGACTGGATGTGCACCCTGAACAAACCCGGCAGCCGCTTCGGCAAGCTGGCCGGGGTCAAGGCGATGACCGATGTCACCGGCTTTGGTCTGCTCGGTCATCTGCTGGAAATGGCCGAGGGCAGCGGGCTTACTGCACGCCTGACCTACAGCGCCGTGCCGCGTTTGCCCGGCGTGGATTACTACCTGGCCGAGGGCTGCGTACCCGGCGGCACCCTGCGCAACTTTGAAAGCTACGGCGAGAAGGTCGCGCCGCTGAGCGAGGAGCAGAAACACCTGCTCTGTGATCCGCAGACCAGCGGCGGGCTGCTGGTGGCGGTGGCGGCAGAGGGTGAGGCGGAGTTTCTCGCGTTGGCGGCTGAGCTGGGTCTGCAGCTGGCGCCGATTGGCGAACTGGTGGCGCGCCAGCCGTTTGCCGTCGAGGTTTGCTGATGCGCGACAACAGCAGCGATTACCGGGCGATATTCCTCAGCGGCGCGCCGATGATGGATGCCCGCGCGCCGGTGGAGTTCGACAAGGGTGCCTTCCCCGGTACCGTCAATCTGCCGCTGATGAATGATCTGGAGCGGCAGAAGGTCGGTACCTGTTACAAGCAGAAAGGCCAGCAGGCGGCCATCGAACTGGGTCATCAACTGGTCAGCGGCGAGCTGAAGGCGGCACGCATTGCCGCCTGGGCAGCCTTTGCCCGGGCCAATCCCGAGGGTTATCTGTATTGCTTCCGCGGCGGCCTGCGCTCGCAACTGGTGCAGCAGTGGCTCAAGGAAGCCGGCATCGACTACCCGCGGGTGCTCGGTGGTTACAAGGCCATGCGCAGCTTCCTGCTGGAGACCATCGAACAGGCCGTGGCGCAGTGTGATTTTGTGGTGGTCGGTGGTCTGACCGGCACCGGCAAGACCGATGTGCTCTATGCGCTGGATAACCGCCTGGATCTGGAAGGCCACGCCAATCACCGCGGCTCGAGTTTCGGCAAACGTGCCACCGCGCAGCCCGGCCAGATCGATTTCGAAAACAGCCTGGCCATCGACATCCTGCGCAAGCGCGCTGCGGGCATCGAAAGCTTCGTGCTGGAAGATGAAAGCCGGCTGGTCGGGCGCTGTTCGCTGCCGCTGCCGTTGCATCAGGGCATGCAGGAGTATCCGCTGGTTTGGCTGGAAGACAGTCTGGACGGGCGAGTGCAGCGCATCCTGCGCGATTACGTGATCGATCTGTGTGCGGAATTTGTTGACCTGCATGGAGTAGAAACGGGGTTTGCACTGTTCAGCGCGCGCCTGCTGGAAAGTCTGGCGAATATTCGCAAGCGCCTGGGCGGGGAGCGCTACCAGCGTTTTCAGCAGATGATGCAGGCAGCGCTGGATGAGCAGCAGAGCAGTGGCGATACCGCTTGGCATCGCAGCTGGATTGTCGGTTTGCTCACCGAGTACTACGACCCGATGTACGCCTTCCAGCGCGAGAGCAAGGGGCAGCGCATCGAGTTTTCCGGTACCCGGGACGAAGTGGTGGCCTATCTGCGCGAGCGCAAGCGCCCCTGAGTAGCGGGGCGGTTATTCGAGGCCTTTCTGTGGGTCATCGTTGATCAGCATCAGGCTGCGCGCCATCGACAGGCCGATGAACAGCACACCGGTTACCGCCTCGAAAGACACCAGCATCCGCGCAAGCGGGTGCATGGGGTAGATGTCGCCGTAGCCCACAGTAGTCAGGGTGATCATGCTGAAGTAGGTAAAGTCGTCATGCTCCAAAGGCAGGACGCCCGCTGTTGCAGCGAATGCATTGGGATACAGCGTCTCGATGGCTTGATAGAAAATGGCGAACAGCAGGGCGATTTGCAGGTAGATGGCCACCAGGCCATAGAGCAGTTCACCGGTTACCGGGCGTTCGCGGGTAAGCCGGTGGATCAGCGAGGAGAACAGCACGATATACAGGGCGGCCATGCTTAAATTGCTGACCTGCAATCGGATCAGGTCGAACTGCACCAGCGTCATCATCAGGGTATTGATCACCCCCAGCGCAATGACCACTTTGTACATCGGCTTATGGCTGGGCAGGGCGTTGATGCCGGCCAGGGTGAGCAGCAAGGCACAGCAGAAAACGGCAAAGTGGTCAGCCCGATGCCACATCATCGTCACCATCAACGCCACCGTAGCAGCCAGCAGCAGGCGGAAACGCGCACGGTTAAAGAAGGTTTTGAACAAGGTGCTCTCCAGCAGAATGCGGGTTTGGCAGCCCGGTGACGTGGTGGTTTCCGGGCCGCTGAATAATTGTTGCAGTCAGATCAGGCTGTTGTCGTCATCACCGATCAGCCGGTTAAGACCGCCAAGCCCTTCACGCGCCTGTGAGCGGTGGACCAGCTTGTGCTGGGCGGCAGCGGGCAGGTCGGTAATGCGCAGTACGCCCTTGGTCGTCAGCAGGTGAATCAGATCCTCGAGTACGCGGATCATCTCCGGGTCGGTCTGCCGCAGCTGCAGCAGGCTGCTTTCAACGGACTGGTTGGCGAACCAGGATTGAATCTCCTGATCCTCGGCATCGAGCTGACCGCTGCTTTCTGCGAAAGGGGCCGCTTCTACCCGGATCAGACGGCCTTCGGCATCTCGCTGAACATGAAACATACAACACCTCCGAGGCTGTCAGCCGGATGGCGACCTGTGCCCAACATGCCGTTTGCCGGACATTTTGTAAACCGCCGGCAAAAATGTGCCGGTATTCGGGGGTGGTGAGCAAGCTCTGCGTAGTAACCATCAAGCGCATGAGAAAGCATTCGCGGGCAAGCCCGCTCCCACAGCTTGGCGCGGCGTCACGGCTTTTGCTCTTGCGCAGGAGCGGGCTTGCCCGCGATTGGGTTAAAGAATGCTGCCGGCTTCAGCTCATCAAATTCCATCGAGGCAGTAGTGCAGGCAATCACAGTGACTGCCTGCACTACTGCCTGACTTATGGCCTGCTTAGCTGTGATCGACCTTTACCAGCGGGTCGGCGCCGGCAATCAGCGAGCTGATGATTTGGGACGGTGTTTTGCCATAGGCGTACAGATCCACACCTTGTAGTTCGATAGTCACATCCGGATTACCGCTGCTACCAAACTGGCCGTTGCTGCTGACTTCCAGGATTGATGAGTCCGCACTGCTCACCCGCAGATAATCATTGATATCGGCACCTGGTAGCTGTTCATCTATCAACAGAAGACCGCTCAGGTCAATGCGGTCGCCTTCGCTGGGCTTGAAGTCGGTGATCACGTCGTGATCAGTCGCGCCGCTCGTCAGATCGTCTTTATTCCAGATAAACAGATCAGCACCTTTGCCACCCGTGAGTATGTCGCTGCCGGGGCCTCCGGTCAGGCTGTCGTTGTGATCAGTGCCGATGAGCATGCTGCTGCCATCATCCATTATGGGATTGCCGGTGCCGGCGCTAGACAGATTGAGCTGCAGGTTGGCGCTGGTTACCCCCGACACATTGTCGCCGGGCGAGTCGGTGGTATAGGCATCTATCTGCAGGTCGTAGCTGCCGGCCTTCTGTATCACGCCCAGCCGGTCAACCTGTGCCGGAGTCAGATTGCTCAGGGTGTAGGTATCGGTTACCAGGTCATAACTGGCCGTCAGCAGGGTGCTGTTGGTGTAGAAGGCAGCATGCGCGCCAAGATTCTTGATGCTCAGGGTGGCCAGTTCAGAACCGTCGGAGTCGGGCATCGTACTGTTCAGGTTGAGCGGTACTATGGCTCCTGCCGCGCCAAACGACAGGGTAGGTGTCATGTTGATACCGTCGGCAACGCCATTTACCGTCACGTCGAAGCTGCTGCTGGTGAGCGTCGGATCCAGCCCCACCTCACCGGACCAGACGCCGAACTCCAGACCGCTGATCACGCCACTCCAGTTGGCCGGTGGTTGCAGTGCGATATAGGCCGGTACTGCGCCAGCTATCAGCGGAATGCCCCAGTTCCCACCGCCAAGGTTGATCGCCAGTGAACCGGGCGAGCCATTGCCCGCATAAACCAGTACGCCGTCCGGGACGTTGCTCAAAGTGAGCGATGCAATCTTCTCGGAAGGGTCGGTGAGAGTTACGCTGACCGGCAGCTGGACAGCTGCATCTTCGTTGCCCGTTTGGTCAGTGATGTCAACGGTCACTCCGTAGATCGGGTCGCCGCCAGGCGTGGTGCCGCCTTCGTTGACGGGGCTGACTGTCAGGCTGCCACTGGCCATGCTGGTGGTGATGTCTGTGCTGACTGTGTTGTCTTCCTTGCCCAGGACATAGGCGGCATAGCCAAGTGTCCCGTTGGCATTGGCCGGAGGCTGGTATTCGAGGGTCAGGTTGGCTGTGCTGGTGACACCGGTAAGCACGTAGTAAGAACCGTCAGGTACGCCATTGACCCCTGTGACCGACTCAAGAACCAGTGGCGAGCCGCCGAAGCTGAGGGTGCCGCCAGTTGCACTCAGTCCACTTTCATTAAGGCTGATATAGACCTTGCCATCATCGATAACCTTTGAAAAGGCACCATCCTCAGGGTTGGCCAGGGTCAAGGTAATGGTTGCCGAGGTGTCCTCATCGATACCGGGTGCGCTGATGACCAGATCAATGGCATCGGTAATCGGTTCGGCGACGGGATTGAACGTCAATGAAGCATCGTGGCGCCCGCCACCCACATCATAAGTGGTGAGTGTAGTGGTGAAGCTGAATCCACCTGGGGTGTTGTTCAGGTTCGAGTCGACAGGTGGTGTGATGGTGATGCCATTCAAAACAGCCTGCAGGGCAGCATCGTCACCCTCGCCCTGAACAGTCCAGACATCGATGCCGTTGACATTCTCCCGTGTCATTCCGCTGACCTGGGTGCCAGCAGACAAACCGGTGATGGTGACGGCAAATGTCGAGCTGCCGCTGATCTGGGCATCGACATAATCAGACAACGTCAGCGGGGCATCTTCGAGTACCGGCGGAAGTGTTGTATCGGGTACCCAGCTATCGATGATTGCCGGGTTGGTTGGCGGCTTCAGCGAATCATCGAAATTACTGCCGGTCTGCAGGTGCCAGTCGGTGGATGACGTCAGAACGAAGCCGCCGCCGTCCTGGGTATAGGCAGTGATTGTGATGTATTCATCGAGGTCGGAGAGTTGCAAGCTACTACCATCCAGCGCGAACTGGAAGGACTGAACCAGCGAGGCAGAACTGAACGGCGCATCCGTGTTGTCAACCTGCCAGCGCCCGGTGTTGCGATCGGGCTGATCGTCATTGCCGATGTATTTTCCGCCCACCACGGTAACGCCAGCCGGAACTCCGTCAATGGTGAAGTAGAGCAGTTTTTCGCTGCCATCGATGTCTTGGGCACCACCGGCCTTGTCGTCACCAAGCTGAGTGACAGTGACATTGATGGTCACCGTTTCCGATTGGGTAAATACGTGGTCTTCGCCATAGGTCGTTTCAAAGTCGTTTTTCGATTCGGTCGGGTCGGTGACAGCTGTTACGTTGAGCGTATAGATTGCACTCTTGCTCTCGATTGTCGTTAGCGTGCCATCAGTGGACGTATCTCGGATTTCGTACTGGATGCCGAAGTTATAGTCGTCATCGCTGTTGGCTGCGCCCTGGGCGAAAACATTGCCTGCCTGGATGGCGGTGAGCTTGTACCAACCGGCATCGAGCACAACATCCGAGGCAAGGTCACCCAGCAGAATACCGTTGTGAAACAGCTGAAACGGCTGGCCATCTACATCAACTGCCTTGATCCACACTGATTCCACGGTTTCGTCACTGTCGACATTCGGCGCCTTGATCTTGAAGTCGAGCTGGGTGAGGGTATCTTCCGCCAGGGTAGTCTGGCTAACCAGAGTCGCCTCCGGGGAAGGTGCCACCTGAATGGTCACCGTAGGGGTCGGGCCGGTCAGGCTGTTGCCATCGTTTTCAGTGGAAACGGCCTTAATCTGGAACTCGATGGTGCCACTGTAATGGGCATCCTTGATCACCAGTTGGGCATCTTTGATCTGTGCCGGTGTACCCGACCAGACGCGGTTGATGCCGGTGCCACTGATGTAGGTCAGCCCTTCGATATTCACGTTTGCCGGGACGCCGGTGACCACCAGCGAAACCGTTTCGGAACCGTCTTCGTCGGTCGGCTCCACCGTGGTGATTACGCTGGAAAGAGCGATTTTCTGGCCGCTATTTTCGACCGTGAGTTCGCTGGTCTCCAATTCGTGGGTTTCTACTGTCACCGGGTCGGCCACGCCGCGGACATCGACCAGCATGTTCAGGCTGACCGGCGCCGAGGTGCTGGTGAAAACGTCGCCAGTGTCTGCGTCTATGTAAGTGTCTACCGACACGCCGGAAATGTTGAGGGTGAAGTCCACATTGCTGTTCGGCGGCGGGGTAATGCCCAGGGCAACTGCTGCGCTGAAGTTGGCGATTGTTACGCTGCCGTCGCTGCTCGTTAGTGTATTACCGCCATAGGTGATCACCGCGTCAGTGGGGATATTGCTGATAGTGATAGTGAACGTTTCCGAAGAGTCGGCACTGGTCGGGCGGATGTTCAACGGAATCGACGTATCTTCCTTGCCTACCGCCGGCGCATCGACGGCCAGGGTTACCGCATCGGCTACCGGAGCAATCACCAGGTTGGTCAGGGTGGCCGAGCCGGAGATGGCAGTATCCGTTGTGCCAGTTTCCGGATCAGTGTCGATGGTCTTGGCCTGAATCTGGATTTCGAACTTCCCGGCAACGTTGGCGGCGGCCTTGAACTGGACGCTGTCCAGCGCTGACAGCGGGATCTGCAGGGCGGTACCGGTATAGGTCAGTACGTGTGTACCCGTACCGTCGGTGTATCTGAATTCCGAACCGATGGCCGAGCCGGCAGCCAATACCGGCGTTAGCAAGGCAAAGGTCTGCTCGCTGCCGTATGGAAGGGTGCCTTCAGCATCCTGATTGCTCCAGCCGGCCTTGAGGTCGAAACCATCGCTGTTGATGGTGAACCACTGATCTTCCGCACCCTGACTGGTGTAGATGAACCCGGGGGTAAGGGTCAGATCGAGAATGCCGTCATTGTTGGTGTCGGTGACACTGTCTACGACCAGCCCTGTCTGCTCGGCCACAGCAGACACGCTGACCGTAGGTGTCAGGGTCACAGTTTTAGTGTCTGTTACAGAGGCGCCATTGACCACCTGGGTATCTGTGCTGGTCACACTCAGCGACAGCGTGATGTCCGCGCTGCTGTTGCCGGGCGGTGTGAGCGTGTAGTTACGGAAGTCGCCGTTACTGACTTCGCCTGCCGGAACGGTGAAGGTAGCAGCCCCATTGCCGGTAAATACCACTGCCCCGGCATCATCACGGACGACCCAGCCGGTTGGCAGCGCATTGACCGCAATGCCGGTGATGGATTCGCTGCCATCGGTATCGGTGAGGGCCACGTTCTGCAGGAATTTGACTGCGGTATCTTCGGCCGTGCTGACGTTCGGTGCAGTTACATCGCCGGCCACCGGGGTGACGTGCAGGTTCAGGGTCACGCTGGCGGTCTGGGTGCCCGGAGTCGCAGTCGGCGAATCGTTATCGGTATCCGTGGCGCTCAAGGTAACCGTGATGCCATTCAGATCACCGCTAAAATTGGCGCCTCCTGCAATCCAAATGGCTGGGAAGCCGCTCTGCGAGGTTTCCAGATTGTTGCCCGCAGCCTCCGAGTCAATCTTATATTCGTCCCCTGCAACTACGGCGTTGCCGTTGACGTAGATGGTGCTGTTCCCTGATGGATTTTTGATGATGATGTCGCGATGCTCGCTGCCATCCAGATCCTGGAAGCTGGCGGTTAGCTTGCCCGCGAGGTCGAATGGGGTGTCTTCGGGAATAGTCTCACTGTAGCTGTCAGAACCGGCGATTTTCAGCTCAACCGTATCGGTAACGGCAAGAACTTCAACGTGTATGACGCGGGTAGCCGGAACTCCAGCTATTGCTGTCAATCTGTTGCCGCTGTCATCTGTTTCGTAGCTGGTGACGCGCAGCGTCATATCTACATCGTTGTGCTTGTTGGCAGGAGGCAAGACCTTGAGGGCTTCAAACTCGACTTGTGTCAGCTTGATGGCGCCTGCATACAAGGAGTCAGTTACCAGGTTGGTGTAGTGAACGCTGGTATCCAGATTGCCAGTGTCATCGACGATGGCAATGCGCATAGTGTTATTGGCACCGGTAAACAGCAGCGTCGTTCCATCGCCTTTATAAATCTTCGTTCCAGTGTCGATACTTTCCAGGGTAATAAAGCCGAGTTGTTGGGAATGATCACCGGGAAGGCTACCATTTTGATCTGTCGTATCTTTGATGATGGGCATCTGCAGATTCAGACTGGTCTGTACATCCTCATCCGGAGTAACGCCTTTGTGCTGCAGCCATGTTGGCGCATCAGAAACAGGCGTTACGGTCAAGGTAAGAGTGGCGGTATCGCTTTCCCCCGTGCTGCTGAGCAGGGTGTAGGTGATTACCGGTACCGGGCCGCTGTAATCGCCATTATGCGGTGCAAAAGTATAGTCCCCGTTAGCTTTCATGGTCAGGACACCCAAGGTGCCGGATGGCGTGGTCACGGTGACCGAGGTGCCGCCAGCTGTCGGAGTAAAGGTTTGCTGCGCACCGTTACCATTGGCGTCCAGACTGAAGCTACTGACCGCCGTCGTCACACCGTAATCAAGGTCGAGCGTGTCATTGCTCAGCACATTGCCACCGCGTGCTGTGCCGGTGGCGTTTTCGGCAATGCTCTGAGTGTCGTCCATCGCCACGACGCCATCGTTGGTACCGACAATGGTGATTGTTACATCGTGATCGTCCGTGGCGCCGTGGCTGTCGGTGGCGCGCACGGTGTAGGTGAGTATCAGCGTTGCGTCTTTAGGAATGGCGTCGAACGCCTGAGTGCCGGAGTTGAAGGCCCAGTTGATGCCGTGGAGAGCGTCCTGGCCGGTGGTGCTGGTTTCGCCACCGCTGACCGAGAACATGGCCTTGAGCTCATTTACGTTGAAGGCCGGACCGCTGTAGGTGCCGCCGACGGTGAGGGCATCGACTTTAGTGGCCGCTACGGTGTCGAGGGTGTCGACATCAAACACGCTCAGGGTGCCGGCGGTGCTCAGGCTGGCGTTGGTTTCAGTGAGACCTGCCGTGTCGGTATCACTGCCACGCACGCTGATCACCGGGGTGTCATTGGCACCGCTGACGCTGACGGTCAGGGTGGTGGAGCTGGTTGCGCCCTGACCGTCGGTGATGGTGTAGGTGAAGGTGTCGGTGACCGACTGGTCTTCGGCCAGCGCCTGTACATTGCCTTTGCTGTTGTCCAGGGTGTAGGTGTAAGTACCGTCGGCATTGATCAGCACGCTGCCGTAGGTGCCGGCAACACTGCTGGCCACATTGCCACTGGCGCTGGCCGGGGTACCTGCTGCCACACCGGTCACGCTGCGTGTATCACCGCTATCGACATCGGTGTCGTTGCTCAGCACATTGCCGCCGACGATGCTGGTGGTAGCGAGGCTGTCGTTGTAACCGGACTGATCTGCCGAATCCTCAATGACGCTGTTGACATCCGCCACGGCGACTGGCTTGTCGTTGGTGCCGTTGATGGTGATGGTGAGCGTCTGGTCGACGTAGGCACCGAAATCGTCGGTGACGCGGGCGGTGTAGGTCTGGGTGACGCTCTGGCCTTCCTTGAGCGCCTGGGTGGCGGCAAGGGTGTTGTCCAGGGTATAGGTCCATACGCCGGTCATGCTGTCCAGCTGCATGCTGCCGTAAGTAGTGCTAGGTGTGCCCTGCAAAGTCCAGGTCTGGGTGGCATCGGTATCCACATCGGTAGCGGTGAGGCTACCGGTGGCGCTTGGCGTGCCAGGCACCTCGTCGCCATTGTCCAGGTGACCGGCCTCGGTAACGCTGCCGACCAGTTGGGTGGCGGCGTTGGTTATCACCGGTACGTCATTGGTGCCGTTGATGGTGATGGTGACGGTCTGGTCGACATAGGCACCTTTGTCATCAGTGACGCGGACAACATAGTCCTGGGTAACGCTCTGGTTTTCTTTAAGCGCCTGGGTGGCTGCCAGATTGTTATCCAGGGTGTAGGCCCAGTCCCGGGTGCCCGGATCGAACGTAAAGGTGCCGTAAGTGGCGCTCGGCGTGCCCTGCAAAGTCCAGGTCTGGGTGGCATCGGCATCCACGTCGGAGGCGGAAAGGGTGCCGCTAGCGCTAAGCGTCCCGGCTACCGTGCCGCCGCTATCTGTATGGCCAGCTTCGGTTACCGTGCCCAGCGCAGCTGCCGGAAGGTTGCTGAATACCGGCTTGTCGTTGGTGCCGTTGATGGTGATGGTGATGGTCTGATCGACGTAGGCACCGAAATCGTCGGTGACGCGTGCGGTGTAGGTCTGGGTGACGCTCTGGCCTTCCTTGAGCGCCTGGGTGGCGGCAAGGGTGTTGTCCAGGGTATAGGTCCATACGCCGGTCATGCTGTCCAGCTGCATGCTGCCGTAAGTAGTGCTAGGTGTGCCCTGCAAAGTCCAGGTCTGGGTGGCATCGGCATCCACATCGGTAGCAGTGAGGCTACCGGTGGCGCTTGGCGTGCCAGGCGCCTCGTCGCCATTGTCCAGGTGACCGGCCTCGGTAACGTTGCCGACCAGTTGGGTGGCGGCGTTGGTTATCACCGGTACGTCATTGGTGCCGTTGATGGTGATGGTGACGGTCTGGTCGACATAGGCACCTTTGTCATCAGTGACGCGGACAACATAGTCCTGGGTAACGCTCTGGTTTTCTTTAAGCGCCTGGGTGGCTGCCAGATTGTTATCCAGGGTGTAGGCCCAGTCCCGGGTGCCCGGATCGAACGTAAAGGTGCCGTAAGTGGCGCTCGGCGTGCCCTGCAAAGTCCAGGTCTGGGTGGCATCGGCATCCACGTCGGAGGCGGAAAGGGTGCCGCTAGCGCTAAGCGTCCCGGCTACCGTGCCGCCGCTATCTGTATGGCCAGCTTCGGTTACCGTGCCCAGCGCAGCTGCCGGAAGGTTGCTGAATACCGGCTTGTCGTTGGTGCCGTTGATGGTGATGGTGATGGTCTGATCGACGTAGGCACCGAAATCGTCGGTGACGCGTGCGGTGTAGGTGAGGTCGAAGCTGTCGCCTTCCTTGAGTTCCTGGGTAGCGGTTTTGGAGTTATCCAGAGTGTAGGTCCACACGCCAGTCGTCGGGTGTAGTGCCATGCTGCCGTAGGTGGTGTCTTGTGCCCCCTGCAGGGTCCAGGTCTGGGAGGCATCGGCATCCACATCGGAGGCGGTTAGAGTGCCTGTGGCCGTGGCATTGCCAGGGACGACGGTGCCGTCATCCTCATTGCCTGCTTCTTTCACGCTGCCAGCAAGTGCGGTGGTGGCGTTGGTGATTACCGGCACATCGTTGGTGCCGTTGATGGTGATGGTGATGGTCTGGTCAACGTAAGCACCGAAGTCATCGGTAACACGGGCAGTGTAAGTCTGGGTAACACTCTCACCCTCCTTGAGCGCTTGGGTAGCAGTCTTGGTGTTGTCCAGGGTGTAGGTCCACACGCCGGAACTACTGTCCAAAGCCATGGTGCCGAAGGTAGTGCTTGGGGAGCCTTGCAGGCTCCAGGTCTGGGTGGCATCAGCATCCACGTCGGAGGCAGTGAGAGTGCCCGTAGATGTGAGGGTGCCGGGCACAATAGTGCTGTCATCCTCATTGCCGGCTTCGGTAACGCTGCCGACCAGTTGGGTGGCAGCGTTGGTGATCACCGGCACATCATTGGTGCCGTTGATGGTGACGGTAATGGTCTGATCGACAAAAGCGCCTTTATCGTCGGTAACACGCACTACATAGGTCTGGGTGACGCTCTGGCCTTCCTTCAGCTCCTGGGTAGCTGGCAAGCTGTTGTCCAGTGCGTAAGTCCAGACCTGGGTGTCGGAATCGAACGTAAAATTGCCGTAAGTGGTGCTCGGTGTGCCCTGCATGCTCCAGGTCAGGATGGCGCCGGCATCTGCATCAGATGCCGAGAGGGTGCCCGTAGCGCCGGGTACGCCGGGTGCTGAAGTGCCGTCATCCAGATGACCAGCTTCAGTAATCAGGGCGGCAATATCAGCCGGTAGATTGGTAATCAACGGCACATCGTTGGTGCCGTTGATGGTGATGGTGATGGTCTGGTCAACGTAAGCACCGAAGTCATCGGTAACACGGGCAGTGTAAGTCTGGGTGACACTCTCACCTTCCTTGAGCGCCTGAGTGGCAGCAAGGGTGTTGTCCAGGGTGTAGGTCCACACGCCGGTAGCGGAGTTCAGTGCCATGGTGCCGTAGGTGGTACTTGGCGTGCCTGTCAGTGTCCAGGTCTGGGTGGCATCGGCGTCCACATCAGAGGCACTGAGTGTGCCGGTGGCGGTAGCAGTGCCAGGCACAACGGTGCCGTCATCCTCATTGCCTGCTTCGGTCACCGAACCGGCACGGGCGGCGGCGGTATTGGTGATTACCGGCTTGTCGTTGGTGCCGTTGATGGTGACGGTGAGGGTCTGGTCGACATAAGCGCCGAAGTTGTCGGTAACGCGGGCTACGTAGGTCAGGTCGAAGCTGTCGCCTTCCTTGAGCGCCTGGGTGGCGGCAAGGCTGTTGTTCAGGGTGTAGGTCCATTTACCGGTGGAGGAGTTCAGCACCATAGTGCCGTAGGTGCTGTCTGGCGTGCCTTGCAGGCTCCAGCTGCGCGTGGCGCTGGAGTCGACATCGGTAGCGGTGAGGGTGCCGGTGGCGCTGGCCTTGCCGTTGACCACGGTGCCGTTATCCAGATGCCCGGCTTCGGTGACGGTACCGAGGGTGGCGGCGGGCAGGTTGGTGATCACCGGCACATCGTTGGTGCCGTTGATGGTGATGGTGATGGTCTGGTTGACGTAGGCACCGAAATCGTCAGTGACGCGGGCGGTGTAGGTCTGGGTAACGCTCTGGCCTTCCCGTAGGGCCTGGGTGGCGGCTTTGCTGTTGTCCAGGGTATAGGTCCACACGCCAGTGGCGGAGTTCAGCACCATGTTGCCGTAGGTGGTGCTTGGCGTGCCTGTCAGTGTCCAGGTCTGGGTGGCATCGGCATCCACATCGGAAGCGCTAAGGGTGCCGGTAGCGGTAGCAGTGCCAGGCACAACGGTGCCGTCATCCTCATTGCCTGCTTCGGTCACCGAACCGGCACGGGCGGCGGCGGTATTGGTGATTACCGGCTTGTCGTTGGTGCCGTTGATGGTGACGGTGAGGGTCTGGTCGACATAAGCGCCGAAGTTGTCGGTAACGCGGGCTACGTAGGTCAGGTCGAAGCTGTCGCCTTCCTTGAGCGCCTGGGTGGCGGCAAGGCTGTTGTTCAGGGTGTAGGTCCATTTACCGGTGGAGGAGTTCAGCACCATAGTGCCGTAGGTGCTGTCTGGCGTGCCTTGCAGGCTCCAGCTGCGCGTGGCGCTGGAGTCGACATCGGTAGCGGTGAGGGTGCCGGTGGCGCTGGCCTTGCCGTTGACCACGGTGCCGTTATCCAGATGCCCGGCTTCGGTGACGGTACCGAGGGTGGCGGCGGGCAGGTTGGTGATCACCGGCACATCGTTGGTGCCGTTGATGGTGATGGTGATGGTCTGGTTGACGTAGGCACCGAAATCGTCAGTGACGCGGGCGGTGTAGGTCTGGGTAACGCTCTGGCCTTCCCGTAGGGCCTGGGTGGCGGCTTTGCTGTTGTCCAGGGTATAGGTCCACACGCCAGTGGCGGAGTTCAGCACCATGTTGCCGTAGGTGGTGCTTGGCGTGCCTGTCAGTGTCCAGGTCTGGGTGGCATCGGCATCCACATCGGAAGCGCTAAGGGTGCCGGTAGCGGTAGCAGTGCCAGGCACAACGGTGCCGTCATCCTCATTGCCTGCTTCGGTCACCGAACCGGCACGGGCGGCGGTATTGGTGATTACCGGCTTGTCGTTGGTGCCGTTGATGGTGACGGTGAGGGTCTGGTCGACATAAGCGCCGAAGTTGTCGGTAACGCGGGCTACGTAGGTCAGGTCGAAGCTGTCGCCTTCCTTGAGCGCCTGGGTGGCGGCAAGGCTGTTGTTCAGGGTGTAGGTCCATTTACCGGTGGAGGAGTTCAGCACCATAGTGCCGTAGGTGCTGTCTGGCGTGCCTTGCAGGCTCCAGCTGCGCGTGGCGCTGGAGTCGACATCGGTAGCGGTGAGGGTGCCGGTGGCGCTGGCCTTGCCGTTGACCACGGTGCCGTTATCCAGATGCCCGGCTTCGGTGACGGTACCGAGGGTGGCGGCGGGCAGGTTGGTGATCACCGGCACATCGTTGGTGCCGTTGATGGTGATGGTGATGGTCTGGTTGACGTAGGCACCGAAATCGTCAGTGACGCGGGCGGTGTAGGTCTGGGTAACGCTCTGGCCTTCCCGTAGGGCCTGGGTGGCGGCTTTGCTGTTGTCCAGGGTATAGGTCCACACGCCAGTGGCGGAGTTCAGCACCATGTTGCCGTAGGTGGTACTTGGCGTGCCTGTCAGTGTCCAGGTCTGGGTGGCATCGGCGTCCACATCAGAGGCGCTGAGGGTGCCGGTGGCGGTAGCAGTGCCAGGCACAACGGTGCCGTCATCCTCATTGCCTGCTTCGGTCACCGAACCGGCACGGGCGGCGGCGGTATTGGTGATTACCGGCTTGTCGTTGGTGCCGTTGATGGTGACGGTGAGGGTCTGTTCGACATAAGCGCCGAAGTTGTCGGTAACGCGGGCTACGTAGGTCAGGTCGAAGCTGTCGCCTTCCTTGAGCGCCTGGGTGGCGGCAAGGCTGTTGTTCAGGGTGTAGGTCCATTTACCGGTGGAGGAGTTCAGCACCATAGTGCCGTAGGTGCTGTCTGGCGTGCCTTGCAGGCTCCAGCTGCGCGTGGCGCTGGAGTCGACATCGGTAGCGGTGAGGGTGCCGGTGGCGCTGGCCTTGCCGTTGACCACGGTGCCGTTATCCAGATGCCCGGCTTCGGTGACGGTACCGAGGGTGGCGGCGGGCAGGTTGGTGATCACCGGCACATCGTTGCTGCCGTTGATGGTGACGGTGATGATCTGGTCGACATAGGCACCGAAGTCATCGGTGACACGGGCGGTGTAGGTCAGGTCGAAGCTGTCGCCTTCCTTGAGCGCCTGGGTGGCGGCAAGGCTGTTGTCCAGGGTGTAGGCCCACACGCCCGTGGCGGAGTTCAGTGCCATGCTGCCGTAGGTGGTGTCCGGTGTGCCCTGCAGGCTCCAGGTCTGGGTGGCATCGGCATCCACATCGGAAGCTCTGAGGGTGCCGGTAGCGGAAAGAGTGCCAGGCACAACGGTGCCGTCATCTTCGTGGCCGGCTTCGGTCACGCTGCCGGCCAGTTCGGTGACGGCATTGGTCACTACCGGCACATCGTTGCTGCCGTTGATGGTGACGGTGATGATCTGGTCGACATAGGCACCGAAGTCATCGGTGACTCGGGCGGTGTAGGTCAGGTCGAAACTGTCGCCTTCCTTGAGCGCCTGGGTGGCGGCGAGGCTGTTGTCCAGGGTGTAGGTCCACACGCCCGTGGCGGAGTTCAGTGCCATGCTGCCGTAGGTAGTGTCCGGTGTGCCCTGCAGGCTCCAGGTCTGGGTGGCATCGGTATCCACGTCGGAGGCACTGAGGGTGCCGGTAGCGGTAGCAGTGCCAGGTACAACGGTGCCGTCATCTTCGTGGCCGGCTTCGGTCACGCTGCCGGCCAGTTCGGTGACGGCATTGGTCACCACCGGCACATCGTTGCTGCCTTTGATGGTGACGGTGATGGTCTGGTCGACGTAGGCGCCGAAGCTATCGGTGACACGGGCGGTGTAGGTCAGGTCGAAGCTGTCGCCTTCCTTGAGCGCCTGGGTGGCGGCGAGGCTGTTGTCCAGGGTGTAGGTCCACACGCCGGAACTGCTGTCCAGAGCCATGCTGCCGTAGGTGGTGTCCGATGTGCCCTGCAGGCTCCAGGTCTGGGTGTCACCGGCATCTACGTCGGAGGCGCTGAGGGTGCCGGTAGCGGAAACAGTACCAGGCACAACGGTGCCGTCATCCTGATTGCCGGCTTCGATAACCTCTCCGAGGAGCGCTGCGGGCGGGTTGGTAATTACCGGCGCATCGTTGTCCGGATTAATGGTCAGGTGGACCGTCCGGGTAAGGCTCTCGCCCGATGCTGCATCGGTTACGGTGTAGGTAAAACTGTCGGTGCCGTTGTAGTCGGGAGCAGGGGTGTAGGTATAACTGCCGTTGCTGTTGAAAACCAGAGTGCCGTTGCTGACGTCGCTGGCAACTGCATAGCTGAGGGAGCCGCCCGAGGTGGTGCTGTCGTTGGCTGTTACATCGCCATTGATGATGGCTACATCTTCGTCCGTGGTGGCGTAATCGTCGGCAGCCACCAGGTCGACGACCGGATTGACGGTAATGAATACGGTCGCGGTGGCGGTGTCGCCATTACTGTCCCCGGCGATGTAATCGAAGCTGACATCGCCGTGGTAGTTGGCGTCCGGTGAAAAACTGATACTGCCATCGGCAGCAATATTGACGGTGCCGTTGGGTACGCTGATTGACTGGGCGCCGCCGGTCAGCGTGGTGCCGTTGATGCTGATGATTTTCAGCCCGCCGTCCGCAGCGAGGTCATTGTCGAGCATGAACAGGGGGAGCGTACCGTCCTCGTCGATGCTGTAGCGGTCATCTTCGGCGATGACGATATTGTTTTTCGCCGGCGTGCCGTCGTCCTTCGAGTTGTCGGCAAACTCCAAGCCGCGAATGTAATTACCAGCTCCTATCGGACCGGTGGGATAGCCGACGTTGGGGTCTACGCGCTGACCGGTCTCGGAAAGGATGTAGTCCCATGCATTATCCGGACTGCCCAGGATGACGTGGGTGTTGCCGTCATTGTTGCGCTCCGGCGGCTGGTCGTCGCCGGTATTTTTCGGCTGTTCATCTGCTGCAACGGTTTGCGTAGGGGTATGCAGTTCGCTGCCGCTCCAGCTGGAAGCCGGGCCGACGACGAGGGGAGCGGCCCTGCCGCTGGCGCTTTCAGCAAGCATCTGGTCGGAGCCGAGCGTAGACGCAACCAGCGCCTGGCCTTCTGCGGTCAGCGCAAGACTGACGGAGTCGGCCGGCCCGGTAACCAGCTTCTCGCCCTGTAAAATGTGATCGCCTTCAGCCAGCTGGCGCTGAACGCCGTCAGCAGAAATGGCTATGGCCTGGCCGACCAGGCTCTTGACGATGGCGATCACGTTGCTCATTGCATTGCTCCGGATATATGACGGCGACGATTCTACCAAAACGGTATTTTTGTATCGCTCTTAATGTGACGTGGTTCACTATATCGAGGATAAATGGTAAAGTCAGTAAATTGACGTCAAATAAATGTGCATTTCGTCGGCTAATGAATGGCTTTTTTGTAAAATGCGCGGCTGGTGAACCACTGAAGGCCAGGGTTTGCCAGCGGCAAGTTGTCGGGAAATAGCTGATTCGGCGTTATTGCCGGTGCGATTGAGTTAAGTTAGCGCCTTTGTATGCCCTTATCCGGGTCTCATCATTTACGAGTGATCCAGCGTGGAAGCACAAGCCAGTTCTGTTCCTTCTAGCCAGGACCCGCGCGGTCAGTACGATGACCCGTTGCTGGACAGTCTGTTGACGCTCTGTGAGTTGCACCAGAAGTCGGCCAGTCGAGCCATGTTGACCAGTGGGTTGCCGTTGCCGGCCCAGCGTCTGACGGCAGAACTGTTGCCGCGGGCGGCCGCCCGTGCTGGCTTGCAGGGGCGCTTGCTGCGCCGCCGGCTGGAGCAGATTCCGGCCATAGCCTTGCCGGCACTGCTGCTGCTCGGGGGCGGGCGCTGCGCCATATTGCAGGGCTGGCTTGAAGACGGCCGGGCGCGGCTGCTGCTCAGTGAGAGCGATGGCGGCACGGTCGAGGTTGAGCGCTCGACGCTGGCGGAAGACTATGCCGGCGAAGTGTTTTTTGCCCAGCCACGGCATAAATACGATCTCAACTCCGGCGAACTGGTGCCGCGCACCCAGTCCTGGTTTCGTGACACGCTCAAGCGCTCGCGCTGGTTGTATGTCGATGCGATAGCCGCGACCTTTCTGGTCAACCTGATCGGCCTGTTTGCTCCGCTGTTCGTAATGAATGTGTACGACCGGGTGGTACCCAATCAGGCATTTGCCACCCTGTGGATGCTGGCGATCGGGATTTCCGGGGCCTACCTGTTTGATCTGCTGCTCAAGAGCATGCGTGGCTTGTGTCTGGATCTGGCCGGCAAGAAAACCGACCTGATGATTTCGGCGACGCTGTTCGAGCGGATTGCCGGCATGTCGATGCGCTTCCGGCCCAAGCGGGTCGGCAGTTTCGCGCAGAACATCCATGAGTTTCAGACCCTGCGGGATTTCCTCTCCTCGCTGACCCTGACCACATTGATTGATTTGCCGTTCACCTTGCTGATCCTGCTGGTGATCGGTGTGCTGGGTGGTCCGCTGGTGTGGATACCGATTCTGGCCTTCCCGTTGGCGCTGTTTTGCGGCTGGCTGCTGCAGAAGCCGCTGGCGGAAACCATGGAGCGCACCATGGCGCTCGCTGCCGAGCGCCAGTCGGGGATGATCGAGACCCTGGCCGCGCTGGATGCGGTAAAAGTGAATAATGCGGAAAGCGATCGTCAGTACAGCTGGGAGCAGACCATCGGTACGCTCAGCCGCCTGGAGTTGCGTGTGCGCATGCTCTCCAGTCTGGCGTTGAACCTGACCCAGTTCGTCCAGCAACTGGCTGGCGTGGTGATGATCGTTGGCGGTGTCTACCTGATCAGTGACGGCCTGCTCAGCATGGGCGGCCTGATTGCCTGCTACATGCTCAACGGCCGCGCCCTGACACCTCTGGGGCAGTTGTCGGGGCTGCTTGCCCGCTATCAGCATGCGCGGGTGAGCATGGTCTCGGTCAACCAGATGATGGATCTGCCGCAGGAACGCAGTGCCGGGGAGCGCCCGCTCACCCGCGCCCGTTTGCAGGGCGCGATCGAATGCCGCGAGCTGAGCTTCAATTATCCCGAACAGAAAAATGCCGCTTTGCAGGGCGTCAACCTGCTGATCCGGCCGGGCGAGAAGGTTGGCATCATTGGCCGCAGCGGCTCGGGCAAGAGCTCGCTGGCCAAGCTGCTGGTCGGGCTTTACCAGCCCGACTCGGGCAGTTTGCTGGTTGACGGAGTGGACGTCAGTCAGCTGGATGTCAGCGACCTGCGCCACAACATCGGCTATGTCGCCCAGGATATCCAGCTATTCAGCGGCACCCTGCGCGACAACCTGGTTTCCGGGGCGCGCTATGTGGAGGACAGCCTGATGCTGCAGGCCGCCGAGCTGGCGGGTGTACATGAGTTTGCGCGGGTGCATCCCGAGGGTTACGAGATGCAGGTCGGCGAGCGTGGCCAGCAGCTCTCCGGTGGCCAGCGCCAGAACGTTGCGCTGGCCCGGGCGCTGTTGCTCGACCCGCCGATACTGCTGCTCGACGAGCCGACCAGCGCGATGGACAACACCGGTGAAGAGCGGCTCAAGCAGCGCCTGCTGCCACTGATTGCCAACAAGACCCTGGTGCTGGTCACCCACAGAATGTCCATGCTGGCGCTGGTCGATCGGGTGGTGATCATCGACAAGGGACGCATCATTGCCGACGGGTCCAAGAACAGTGTCATGGAAGCTTTGAAAAAGGGGCAGATCAGTGTTGCTTAAGCAGGGGCCGAGAGGCTGGCTGACGGCTGTCAGGGCGTACTTCAACGGCACCGGCAGTCATTCCGATGAGCCATTGCCGGAAGTGCGCAAGGCACTGTTTGAAGACGCGCCGAAAGTGGTGCGCCTGACCATCTGGTCGCTGGTCGGCTTCTTCCTGTTCGCGGTGCTGTGGGCGCACTACGCCCAGGTTGACGAAGTCACCCGTGGCGAGGGCAAGGCTATCCCTTCCTCCAAGTTGCAGAAAGTGCAGAACCTTGAGGGCGGGATTGTCGAGGAGCTGTTCGTGCATGAGGGGCAGGTGGTGAATGTCGGTGATCCGCTGATTCGCCTGGATGACACGCGCTTTTCCTCGAATGTCGGTGAAACCGAAGCCGATCGCCTGGGCCTGATGCTGCGCGTACAGCGTCTGACCGCCGAAAGTGCTGGCCGGCCGCTGGAATATTCGGATGCCATCAAGGAGGTTTCGCCGGAGCTGGTGAGCAATGAGCAGGCCTTGTTCGAGAGCCGGTATCAGCAGCTCGAGGATGAAGTGGCTGGCCTGAAAGAACAGCTGATCCAGCGCCGCCAGGAATTGCGCGAGTTGCGTTCCAAGCAGGAGCAGTACCGTTCCAGCCTGGTGTTGCTGCGCAAGGAAATCGGCATGTCCGAACCGCTGGTGGCCACCGGCGCGATTTCGCAGGTGGAAATCCTGCGGCTCAAGCGCGCCGAAGTGGAAAGCCGCGGCATGCTGGACTCCACCAGTCTGGCAATCCCGCGCGCCGAATCGGCGATCACCGAAGTCGAGCGCAAGATCGACGAGACCCGTGGACGCTTCCGCAGCGAGGCATTGGCGCAACGGAATGAAGCGCAAACCGAACTGAACAAGCTCACCGCCACTGGCAAGGCACTGAAAGACCGGGTGCAGCGCACTCTGGTCACTTCGCCGGTGCGCGGTATCGTCAAGCAGTTGCTGGTCAATACTATTGGCGGGATTGTCCAGCCGGGCAGTGATCTGGTGGAGATCGTGCCGCTGGATGACACCCTGCTGGTCGAGGCGCGCATTCGTCCCCAGGACATTGCGTTCCTGCATCCGGGGCAGGAGGCGATGGTCAAGTTCACCGCTTACGATTTCACCATCTATGGCGGTTTGCCGGCCAAGCTGGAGCAGATCGGCGCCGACACCATCACCGACGACAAGGGCAACAGCTTTTACCTGATCAAGTTGCGCACCGACAAAAGCTACCTGGGTCCGGCCGATCACCCCTTGCTGATCATTCCGGGCATGGTTGCTTCGGTAGACATCATCACCGGCAAGAAGAGCGTGCTCAGCTACCTGCTCAAGCCGATCCTGCGCGCCCGGGCCGAGGCACTGCGCGAGCGTTGAGGTTAGGCCGGATTACGCCGGGAAACGTAGGGTGGGCTTCAGCCCACCGCGCTCGGGAGCATTATTTTGGTGGGCTGAAGCCCACCCTACGCCCACCCTGCGCGTACTCGAGCTGGACGCTGCTGTTACTCGACAAACAGCTTCTGCACCGCCGAGAAGTCCAGCTTGCCTTTGCCCTGTTTGATCATCAGGCGGTACAGCTGCAGTGCCAGCGAACCCATTGGCGTGCTGCTGCCGGTGGACTGCGCGGCTTCCTGGGCCAGGCCCAGATCCTTGGTCATCAGCTCGGTAGCAAAACCGCCGCTGTAATCATGGGACGCCGGGGCATTTTCCATGACGCCGGGCCACGGATTGTATTTCTCCAGCGACCAGTTGCCGCCGGAGCTCTGGCGCATGATCTCGGCCAGGGCCGACGGATCCAGACCATTGGCCACGCCGAGCGCCATGGCTTCGGCAGTGCCGAGCATGTGCACCGCGAGTAGCTGGTTGTTGCACACCTTGGCTACCTGTCCGGCACCGGCCGGGCCGGCGTGGAAGATGTTCTTGCCCATCGCGGCGAGGATTTCGCGGGCCTTTTCCAGCGTCGCTGCCGCGCCACCGGTCATGAACGTCAGGGTGCCGGCAGCGGCACCGGCGGTGCCGCCGGAGACGGGGGCGTCGAGCATCTCGATACCCATTTGCGCTGCTGCGGCGTGCACCTTGCGGGCGGCGTCGGGGGCGATGGTCGAGCACTCGAGTACCAGACTGCCGGCCTGGATATAGGACAGCAGGCCGTCGTCGCCCAGATACAGGCCTTCGACGTGGCGGCTGGCGGGCAACATGGACACCACAATCTGCACGCCTTCGATGGCATCCCGGGCGCTGTTGCTGGCCTTGCCGCCGGCCGCGACCAGTTGCTCGAGCGCGCTCGGCACCAGATCAAAGCCGCTAACCTCATGGCCGGCCTTGACCAGATTGCAGGCCATTGGCAGGCCCATGTGGCCGAGGCCGATAAACGCGATCTTGCTCATTGTGGTTCTCCTTGGTGTTACGGGGAGCACGTAGGGTGGGCTTCAGCCCACCACGACGGCGCATTTTGGTGGGCTCAAGCCCACCCTACGAGAGTTTGATCAGCTATTGCTCACAAATCGGCCAGCGGATGCGCACCTTCCCAGCTTGGGTTGAAATGCGCGTCAATCACCGCCTGGGGAATATTCGCAATGGCTGGCCAGTGCCAGTGCGGGCTGTTGTCCTTGTCGATCAGCAGGGCACGCACGCCTTCGGGAAACTCCGGATTACGGCAGCAGTTCAGGCTCATGGCGTATTCCATGCGGAATACCTCGGCCAGCGACAGGTAACGGGCGCGGGCGATCTGCTCCCAGGCCAGCTGTGCCGAGAGCGGGCAGCCTTTGCCCAGTGTCTTGGCGGCGCGGGCAAACAGTGCATCGCTGTCGTCCTGCAGGCTGCTCAGGGCGGCCCAGGCGCCGGCGGCATCGGTGACATCGAGCAGCGCATCGATACGTTCCCGGCGGGGCAGCAACTGCGCTGCGGGTAACAGCTCGCGTGCTTCGTGTTCCAGCGCGCGCAGCAGGCTGTTCAGTTGCGCGGCGGCCTGACTCTGCCAGTTCAGTTGCAGCAGGCCATCGATGAGGTTTTCCTGCTGGTCTTCGCCCAGACAGCGATCGGCCATACCCAGGTCCAGCGCATCGCGGGCATTGACCTGGGCAGCGCTGAGGCCGAGGAACAGGCCCAGTTTGCCCGGCAGGCGCGAGAGGAACCAGCTGCCACCGACATCGGGGAACAGGCCGATGCTGATTTCCGGCATCGACAACTTGCTCGACGGGGTGACGATGCGCACGCCGGCGCCCTGCATCAGGCCCATGCCGCCGCCCATCACGTAGCCGTGGCCCCAGCAGAGCAGAGGTTTCGGGTAGGTGTGGATGCGGTGGTCGAGGCGGTATTCGTCGGCGAAGAAGCGTGCCGCCAGCGGTGGTACCTCGCCCGGGTGGGCACGGCAGGCTTCGACCAGCTGGATCACGTCGCCTCCGGCGCAGAAGGCTTTCGGCCCGTTGCCGCGCAGCAGCACGCAGACGATTTGCGGGTCAGTCGCCCAGGCCTGCAGTTGTGCGTCGAGCGCATGAATCATGCCCAGAGTCAGGGCATTCAGGCTCTTGGCCGCATCCAGTGTGGCAATGCCGATGCGTGCCCCGTGTTGCCCTTGCAGCTCTTCGAAAATCACGTTCATTGATGCTCTCAAACGTAGGGTGGGCTTGAGCTCACCGGCAGAAAGATCGTGGTGGGCTGAAGCCCACCCCGGGGTTACTTGTTATGCCACTGCGGGTCGCGTTTTTCGAGGAAGGCATTGACTCCCTCGCGGGTGTCCTGGGCGTCGAACAGTTGCACGAAGCGCTCGCGCTCCTCCGGCAGCCAGCTGTTCGGGCTGCGTTCACGGGCGCCCTGGATCAGCGGCTTGATGGTGCGTACCGACACCGGGCTCTGCCGCGCCACCTTGGCCGCCAGCAACAGGGCGGTGCCGCGGGCTTCGCCGCTATCCACCACCTGCTCGACCAGCCCGATGCGCAGGGCGGTTTCGCTATCCACCCGGTCGCCGCAGAGAATCATGCGCTTGGCCCAGCCTTCACCGACCAGCCAGGACAGGTTCTGTGTGCCACCGGCGCAGGGCAGCAGGCCCACTGCGGCTTCCGGCAGGGCCATCTGCGCCTGGCGCTCGGCGATGCGGATATCACAGGCCAGTGCGCACTCCAGTCCGCCACCCATGGCGTAGCCGTTGATCGCGGCAATCGATACGCCGCGGAAATCGCGCAGGGCCTCGAAGGCTTCACCAAAGCGTCGCGCCATTTCCTGGGCACGGGCCTTGTCGCCATCGGCAAACAGGTTGAGGTCGGCGCCGGCGCTGAAGAACTTCTGCCCCTGGCCAGTGATCACCAGCGCGTAGATGTCGTCGTCGCGGTTGAGGTGTTCGACCAATTGCTTGAGGCCGATCAGCGATTCGCGATCCCAGGTGTTGGCTGGCGGGTTATTGATGGTCACCAGGGCCGTGTGGCCGTGCTTTTCCACGGTCAGCTTGTGGGTCAGGTCGAAACTGCCGGGTTTGTAGACTTCCATGGCGGTGTTCATAAGAATTTCATTCCTTCTCAGTCGTAGGGTGGGCTTGAGCCCACCAAGGCTGTGATGCGTGTCGGTGGGCTGAAGCCCACCCTACGGGTTCGGTTACAGCAGGTTATCCAGCATGCCGCCCTGTTCGAGCAGGCGGCGTGCGGTAATTACCCGCATGATTTCGTTGGTGCCTTCAAGTATCTGGTGCACGCGGCTGTCGCGTACCCAGCGCTCCAGCGGGTAGTCGTTTAAATAACCGTAGCCGCCATGCAGTTGCAAGGCCTGGTTGCACAGGTCGAAGCAGTGGTCGGTGGCAAAGCGTTTGGCCATGGCGCAATAGAGAGTGGCCTCGGCGTGCTGGTGGTCCAGTTTGTGTGCGGCCAGGCGTACCATCTGGCGGCTGGCGGTGAGGTCAGTGAACATGTCGGCCAGCTTGAACTGCAGGGCCTGGAACTCGGCCAGGGCCTTGCCGAATTGCTTGCGCTCCTCGACATAGCGCAGGCTCTGCTCCAGTGCGGCCTGGGCAGCACCGAGCGAGCAGCTGGCGATATTCAGCCGGCCACCGTCCAGGCCCTTCATGGCGTAGACGAAGCCCTGGCCCTCCGGCCCGATGCGGTTGCTGGCCGGGATGCGGGCGCCTTCAAAGGTGATGGTGCGTGTAGGTTGTGCACACCAGCCCATCTTCAGTTCGTTGCGGCCGTATTTCACCCCGGGGGTGTCGCCGGGCACCAGGAAGCAGGAAATCCCCTTGGGTCCGTCTTCACCGGTGCGGGCCATGACGATCAGTACGTCGGTACTGCCGGCGCCGGAGATAAAGCACTTGCTGCCATCCAGCACATAGTCGTCGCCATCGCGGCGGGCGCGGGTGCGCAGACGGCCGGCATCGGAGCCGGCATCCGGTTCGGTGAGGCAGTAGGAGGCGAGAAACTCACCGCCGATCAGGCCTGGCAGCCATTGGTCTTTCAGCGCCTGGTCGCCAAAGCAGGCGAGCATGTTGGCGGCCATGTTGTGGATGGTCATGAACGCAGTGGTGGCCACGCAACCGGCAGCCAGTTGTTCGAAAATCAGCGAGCTGGTCAGGCGCGACAGGCCCAGACCACCGTCGTCTTCACTGATGTACAGGCCGAGAAAGCCCTGTTCGGCGGCGCGCCTGATCACGTCGACCGGGAAGTGATGATCACGATCCCAGTCGGCTGCGTGTGGTGCCAGTTCGGCGGCGGCAAAGGCGCGGGCGCTGTCGACCAGCAGGCGTTGTTCTTCGTCGAGTTCAAAGTCCATAGGGTTCCTTGAATGCTTCACGTAGGGTGGGCTTCAGCCCACCAGAACGATTGTGCTTTGCAGCGGTGGGCTGAAGCCCACCCTACGGTTTTGCCGCTGAATTACTTCAGGCTGATGGTGGTGTTGACGTGGCCCACTTCGCTTTCGTCCAGCCAGCGCTGGGTGATGGTCTTGGCCTGGGTATAGAACAGGATCACCTGCTTGCCGTAAGGGCCCAGATCGCCGAGCTTGGAGCCGCGCGAACCGCTGAAGGAGAACAGCGGCACCGGTACCGGAATCGGCACGTTGATACCGACCTGACCGACATCGATCTCTTCCTGGAAGTGCCGCGCCGCCGCGCCGGAGCGGGTGAAGATGGCGGTGCCGTTGCCGTTCGGATTGGCGTTGACGATGTCGATGGCGGCGTCGAGGTCCTTGGCCTCCATCACGCACAGCACCGGGCCGAAGATTTCTTCCTTGTAGATGGTCATTTCGGCAGTCACCCCGGAGAACACGGTAGGGCCGACGAAGTTGCCTTTGTTGTAGCCGGCAACCTGCGGGTTGCGCCCGTCCAGATCGAGGCTGGCACCTTCGGCCACGCCTTTGCCGATCAGGCCGTTGATGCGCTCCAGCGCCGAGCAGGAGACCACCGGACCGATGTCGGTGCCGGACTCGACACCGGCGTTGATCTTCAGGGTTTTGGCTTTCTCGATCAGCTCCGGCAGCCACTCGCGTGCTTCACCGACCATGATCACCACCGGCAGAGCCATGCAGCGCTGGCCAGCCGCGCCGAAGGAGGCACCGAGCAGGTTGTTCAGGGTTTGCTCGCGCGGTGCGTCGGGCATGACGATGGCGTGGTTTTTCGCCCCCATCATGCACTGCGCACGCTTGCCGTTCTGCGTGGCGCGGTTGTAGACGTGGGTGCCGACCTTGGTCGAACCGACAAAAGACACCGCCTTGATATCGGGGTGATCGCAGATCAGGTTGACCGCGTCGACACCGCCGTGAATGACGTTGAGCACGCCGGCCGGAATCCCGGCTTCGATGGCCAGTTCGACCAGACGCATGGTGACCATCGGGTCCTGCTCGGACGGCTTGAGCACGAAGGTGTTGCCGCAGGCGATAGCCATCGGGAACATCCACAGCGGAATCATCGCCGGGAAGTTGAACGGGGTAATCCCGGCACACACGCCGATCGGCTGCATCAGGGTGTAGGTATCGACACCGTTAGCCACGTTGTTGGCCATCTCGCCCATTTGCAGGGTGCCGATATTGGCCGCATGTTCGACCACTTCCAGACCGCGGAATACATCGCCCTCGGCATCCGGCAGGGTCTTGCCCTGTTCGGCGGTGAGAATGGCGGCCAGCTCTTTCATGTTCTCGCGAATCAGTTGCTGGTACTTGAGGAAGATCCGTGCGCGGGCGCCGATCGGGGTTTTCTTCCAGGTCTTGAAGGCTTGCTTGGCGCTGGCAACGGCTGCGTCCATTTCTTCGGCGGTGGCGAAAGGCACACGGGCCAGTACTTCCTGGGTCGCCGGGTTGACGATGTCGCGCCATTGGGTGGTTTTTGACTCGACGAATTCACCGCCGATCAGCAGTTTTACCGTAGGTACGGCACCTTGCGTGTTTGCTTGGGTAGTCATTTTTCACACCAGTCTTGGGGACGAAAGTTGATAAGAATTTCCAGCGTGGCTGGTAAGGCCTGTGCCTGGATGGTAACAGTGCGTTTTTGCATATAGCAATGGGAGTATTTGCAGGGTTATTCTGCGTTTTTGCACAGAGGGGCTGATCATGGAATGGGACAATCTGCGTTTTTTCCTCGAACTTTCACGCGCCGGGAAGTTGACTGTAGCTGCTCGCCGGCTGGGCGTGGATCACACCACGGTAGCGCGGCGGGTGCAGGCGCTGGAAAAAAGCATGGATACCCAGTTGTTCCTGCGCGCCGCTGCCGGTTACAGCCTGACCGAGGCCGGGCGCAACCTGGTGCCGCAGGCAGAAGCCATGGAAAGCGCCTTTGCGGCCATTGAAAAGGCGCGCCAGGGACAAAAAGACCACCTGTCCGGTCAGGTGCGTATCGGTGTGCCGGAAGGCTATGGCACGCTGATGCTGGCCCCGCAACTGGCCGAGCTGACCCGGCGTTACCCCAATCTGGGGATCGATTTGCTGGCCGCGCCGCGCATGCTGCAGCTGTCACGCCGCGAGGCGGATATCGTGATCACCCTGGAGCGGCCGGAGCGTGGCCCGTTCATCATCAGCAAACTGACCGACTACGTGCTGCGGCTGTACGCGTCGCTGGAGTATCTGCAGCAGCACCCGCCGATTGGCGGGCGCGAGGATCTGCGCGAGCATGGTTTTGTCAGCTATATCGACGACCTGCTGTTCAGCAAGGAGTTGCTGTTTCTCGACGAGATCGGCAAACCCGGCCACGTGGCCTTGCGCAGCACCAGTATTCTTGCCCAGCAACAGGCTACTGCGGCGGGGGCGGGGATTGCCATGCTGCCATCCTTTGCCGCCGATGCCGATCCGCGCCTGCAACGGGTGCTGGGTGACGAGGTGTGCTTTACCCGCACTTTCTGGATGCTGATGCCGATCGAACTCAAGGACATCGCGCGGATGAAAACCACCTGGAATTTCCTGCGCGAAAAGGCTCAGGCGAATCAGGATGCCCTGATGGGGCACATCAGCGGATAATGGGGTTATCCGCTATCGTCTGAAACATTCACCGCTTGATTACCGAGAGTGCCGAAATATGCTGGATATGGGCAAGCTGCAACCCTTTGTTCTGGATATGCTGCCGTTTCTCGGGGTGTGCCTGGGGGTTTTTCTGCTGCTCGGGTTGAGCCACTGGTTGCTGCTGGCACGCCACCCGGACATGGGCAATGAAAAGCGCTTTCCGCGGCAACTGATACTGCTCGGTGCCACCCTGGCCGGCTTGTTGCTGATATTACTGGTGATGCCGATCGATCAGGGCACACGGGGGCAGGTGATAGGCCTGCTCGGGCTGCTGATTTCCGGCCTGCTGGCATTTTCCTCGACCAATGTGCTGGGCAACCTGATGTCGGGTTTGCTGTTGCGCATGACCAAACCATTTCGCCTGGGTGACTTTATCCGGGTGGGCGAGCATTTCGGCCGGGTCTCCGAGCGCGGTCTGTTTGATACCGAAATCCAGACCGAGAACCGTGAGCTGGTGGCGCTGCCCAATACCTATCTGATCAGTAATCCGGTAACCACCATTCGCAGTTCCGGCACCATCGTATCCACCGAACTGTCGCTGGGTTTTGATGTGCACCATGCGCAGATCGAGCCTTTGCTGCTGCAGGCAGCCAGTGCCAGTGGCTTGCAGGATGCCTTCGTGCATGTGCTGGAAATCGGCAATTTCGCCGTGACCTATCGCATCGCCGGTTTTCTCGAGGACCCCAAGCACCTGCTTACGGCGCGTTCCGATCTGTGTCGCCAGGTGCTGGATGCGCTGCATGGACAGGACATCGAAATTCTCTCGCCAACCTATATGGTGCAGCGTCCGCTGGAAGCAACCGCGCGGGTGATTCCGCCGCCTGTCTGTGCCGCTACTGCCGACAAGACTGCGGCCGAAACGACCGAGGCTCCGGAGGAGTTGCTGTTCGACAAGGCCGAGCAGGCGGAAAAGTTATCTGCCGAGCGCAAGGCCCTGCGTGCTTCCATCGAGGAAATGCAGGCAAACCTGAAAGCGGCGGCTGCCGATGCACGGGCGCAGATCAAGGCTGGCATCGAGGAAGCGCAGGCGCAGTTGCAGGCGCTGGAGCAGGCCCGGCCCGATGAAGAGGAGCAATCGGCCGGTTTGTATTGAGCTTCGCGCAGCCTGAACCTGCGATTTGCTGGATAGGTTGCTGTGAAGGCAATGGCTTTTCCCGCGGCATGAGCGCTCACGGGCGGCTTTCGATCCACTGCTGCAGCGCTACACCGTTTATCCAGTGCTGTGATTGCCGTGCCTTGCCGGGGCTGTCCTTGACTTGCCCGGCCTGCTTGCTTAGCGTGCCGCCTTCTTTGTTCGGGCAGGTTTGCCGATGACCAGCGATGACCGCATCAAACTCGAAGCCGGCTGGAAGCAGGCACTGCAGGGCGAGTTCGGGCAGCCCTATATGCGCCAGCTGGGTGATTTCCTGCGCAGCGAGAAGGCCGCCGGAAAGGTGCTTTATCCGCCGGGGCCGCTGATCTTCAATGCATTGAACTCGACGCCGCTGGACCGGGTGAAGGTGGTGATCATCGGTCAGGATCCCTACCACGGCCCCGGCCAGGCCCATGGCCTGTGTTTCTCGGTGCAGCCGGGGGTGCCGGTGCCGCCGTCACTGCTGAATATCTTCAAGGAGCTCAAGCGCGACCTGAATATCGATATACCCGGGCATGGCTGTCTGCAGTCCTGGGCGGAGCAGGGCGTGCTGCTGCTGAATACTTCGCTGACGGTCGAGCAGGGCAATGCCGGCGCGCACAAGGACAAAGGCTGGCAAACGTTTACCGACAAGGTGATCGAGGTGGTCAACCAGCACTGCGAGCACCTGGTGTTTCTGCTCTGGGGCGCCCATGCCCAGAGCAAGGCGCGGCTGATCGATGCCAGCAAGCACCTGATCCTGAAGTCGGTGCATCCGTCACCGCTGTCGGCCTATCGCGGTTTCCTCGGCAACGGACACTTCAGCCGGACCAACAAGTTCCTGCAGCAGCACGGACAGGCCGCTATCGACTGGCGCTTGCCGCCCCTGTAAGCAGGCTTTATTCGGTGTCTATACGGCGCATGTAGCTGTCGTAAGCCCCGCTGTCCTTGAGCCGCTGCAAACCGTGATTGAAACGCTTGAGCAGCTTCTGGTTGCCGGGAACCTTGCGGCTGAGTAGTAGATACAAGGGGTCGGTGCGGATGGTCAATGGATGGAAGGCCAAGCTGGCCCGTTGTTCCGCGTTGAAGTCCTGGCGCAGCATGGCCTGCGCGGCAACTTTGTCGATCGGGAAAATATCCAGTCTGCCGGCCAGCAGCATGCGGATGCCCAGTTTTTCGCTGGGCAGGCGCGTGAGCGTGATCTGGCCATTGCGCTCGGCTGTCTGCATCGCGATGCCATAGTCGTAACCGATAGTGCCGCCGATGACCAGGCCGTGCAGGTCCTCGATGCTTTTCCAGTCGAAGGGCTGGCTTTTGCGATAGAGAAAATGCGTCTGGTTATTGAGGATTGGCTGGCTGAAATAGAACGCCGCCCGGCGCTGTTTGCTGCTGGACCAGACGGCGGTTCCGTCACATTGGCCGTTCTCTGCCACCAGCATGGCGCGCGCCCAGGGATAGAACTGCCAGTGCACTTCGATCCCTTCCAGGGCAAAGGCTTGCTCGATGATGGCGGAAACCGGGCCGTAGTCCGGTAAATCCTTGCCCATGTAGGGCGGCCACTCGCCATTGGTAATGCAAATGCTCTGGGCATGACAGAGGCTGCCGAGCAGACTGAGCAGCAGGCCCGAAAGCAGATACCTGTAGTTCAACGGCAGGCCCGAAACGGACGTGTCCGCAGCATTACCCCTTGGTGATTGCACATAGCGTGAGCATTCCCTATTGCCCGGTGCCAGGTCAGCGCTGGATTTCGCGCTCGGAATCCAGCGAGTAGGGCAGATCCAGCAGATGCATGCCCGGCCCTTCGACTGATTGTAGACTCAGGCGCCCGTCCGTCACGGCGTCTTGCTGCAGAACGGCAAGTATTTCTACGCAGTCCCCGGCACTGGCCGCCAGGACAACTTCGCCGACTGCGGAGGAATGCACCGGCGAGAAGATTTCACTGCCGATGTCCGGTATTTGCGCGCCGGACAGGCTCAGCCGGTACAGGCGGCGCTTGAGTTTGCCCAGGTACTGCATGCGCGCGACTATTTCCTGGCCGGTGTAGCAGCCTTTCTTGAAACTCACACCGCCGAGCGCCTGCAGGTTGATCATCTGCGGAATGAACAGTTCACGGGTTGCCCCAAACACCTGGCCGATGCCGGCACGCACCTGAGCCAGCAGCCAGTCGTTCAGCGGCGCTTCGCTCAGCCGATCGTCCAGCAGGGTCTGCGTGGTGGCGGCCTGCCCGGCGGCTACCCAGAGTTCGGCGCGGCCATCCGGCAAACGTATGGCCACTAGCCCGGGCTGGGTGGCCAGGCTGTTGGCCGTGGCCGGCAGCTGGATGCCCAGTTCACTCAGCAGTGCATCGGCATTGATCAGGCCGAAACGTGTCCAGGAGGCTGTTTCATCGCCGAGTTTGACCTTGGAGAACACCGCGAATTTCTGCAGTTCGGCCAGTTGCGGCTCCAGCAGTTCGCTGGCCATGGCCAGCAGATAGCCATCAGCCTGAGGCACGATGCGGAAACTAGAAAGCATGCGGCCCTTGGGCGTGCAGCGGGCGCCGAGACTGCAGGTGTTCTCGTCCAGATAGTTCAGATTGCAGGTCAGCTGGCCTTGCAGGAACTTGTTGGCGTCCACGCCGCGAACGGCGAGCAGGCTTTCGTGAGTAAGTTTGCAGAAAAAACCGGGGTTGGCCATGGGAAGGTCGCTGCGTGTAAAACGGGTGGTCATGATAGGCCTCGTCCGCCAGCTTGTCAGCGGGTGCAGCAGGCACAAGCTGACGGCTATAATGCCGGGCGTTCTTCTGGAGCAAGACAATGACCGATGCAACTGAACTCAACCGTCTGTTCTGGCATAGCCGACGGGGCATGCTGGAACTGGATGTGCTGCTGGTGCCTTTTGTCAGGGAGGCATTTTCTGACCTGGAGGAGGCCGACCAGCAGCGCTATCGCAAGTTGCTCGAGTGCGAGGACCAGGACATGTTCGGCTGGTTCATGCAGCGCAGCGAGCCGGATGATCCGGATCTGCGCCGGATCGTGCGGATGATTCTGGACCGTGTCCAACCCAAGTGAGTTCTTCGAGTGCCACTGGCAACCTTCGCGTTGCCTGCTGGCGCTCTACCTGTTCACGCTGACGCTGGCAATCAGCGCCTTGTGGCTTACCGCCATCCCGTTCTGGGCCGCGCTGGTTGCAACCCTGCTGTGCCTTGCCCACGCGTGCCGGGTGTTGCCGGGCCAGATACTGCTCGGCAGACCCGCCTCATTCAGCGGCTTGCGCCATGACGGGGCAGGTTGGCATCTGCGTACCCGCAGCGGCGAGTGGCTGCCGGTGCAGTTGCGTCCCGATAGTCTGGCCCTGCCGCTGGCAGTGATCTTGCGCTTTCGTCTGGCTGGTGAGCGGCGGGTGCGTGGCCTGTGCATCCTGCCCGATGCGCTGGATGCCGCAACCCACCGGCGCTTGCGCGTACGGCTGAAGTTCAGTCGGCGAAGGTGGGCGGCTGCAGAATAGTGTCACGGGCTTCGGGCAGCAGATCGGGATAATCCAGCGTGTAGTGCAGGCCCCGGCTTTCCAGGCGCTGCATGGCCGAGTTGATCATCAGTTCGGCTACCTGAGCCAGGTTGCGCAGTTCGATCAGGTCGCGACTGACGCGGTAGTTGCTGTAGAACTCGTCGATTTCGCTGAGCAGCAGCAGCACGCGATGCTGGGCACGTTGCAAGCGTTTGGTGGTGCGCACGATACCCACGTAGTCCCACATGAATCGCCGCAGTTCGTCCCAGTTGTGCGCAATGATCACGTCCTCGTCGGAGTCGGTGACCTGGCTGGCGTCCCAGCACGGCAGGTTGCCGGGCATGCTGACCTGTTCAAGCCGGCCGCTGATGTCTTCGGCAGCAGCGCGGGCAAACACAAAACATTCCAGCAGGGAATTGCTGGCCATGCGGTTGGCGCCGTGCAGGCCGCTGAAACTGGTTTCACCGATGGCATACAGGCCCGGCAGGTCGGTATGTCCGGCCTGATCGATGACTACCCCGCCGCAGGTGTAGTGGGCCGCCGGTACCACCGGGATCGGTTCGCGGGTGATGTCGATACCGAATTCCAGGCAGCGCTCGTAGACCGTGGGGAAGTGTGACTTGATGAAATCAGCCTCGCGGTGGCTGATGTCCAGGTAGACGCAGTCGATACCCAGACGCTTCATTTCATGGTCGATCGCCCGGGCGACGATGTCGCGCGGTGCCAGTTCGGCCCGCTCATCGAAGCGCGGCATGAAGCGTGTGCCATCCGGCAGCTTGAGCAGGGCGCCTTCACCGCGCAGGGCCTCGGTGACCAGAAAGCTCTTGGCCTTGGGGTGGTACAGGCAGGTCGGGTGAAACTGGTTGAATTCCAGATTGCCGACCCGGCAGCCGGCACGCCAGGCCATGGCAATGCCATCACCGCAGGCGCCGTCCGGATTGCTGGTATACAGGTAGACCTTGGCTGCGCCACCGGTTGCCAGCACCACAAAGCGTGCGCTGCAGGTATCGACTTCGCCACTGTTGCGATTCAATACATAGGCGCCCAGGCAGCGGTTGCCAGGCAGGCCGAGTTTGCGTTCAGTGATCAGGTCCACCGCGACGCGCTGCTCCAGCAGTTCTATATTCGGGCGCAGGCGGGCCTTTTCCAGAAGTGTGGTAAATATTGCTGCGCCGGTTGCATCGGCCGCGTGAATGATGCGCCGGTGGCTGTGGCCGCCTTCACGGGTCAGGTGAAATTCACAGCCGGTTTCACGCGCATCGGGGTCTTCGCGGGTGAACGGCACGCCTTGTTCGATCAGCCAGGCAATGGCTTCACGGCTGTGCTCGACGGTAAAGCGCACGATGTCCGCATGGCACAGCCCGGCCCCGGCATTCAGTGTGTCATCCACATGCAGGTCGATGGTGTCGGCTTCGTCCAGCACGGCGGCGACACCGCCCTGTGCCCAGTAGGTCGAGCCGTTGGACAGGCTGCCTTTGCTGAGTACGGCGATTTTCAGGCTGTCCGGCAGGTTCAGGGCAAGGGTCAGACCGGCTGCGCCGCTACCGATTACCAGAACATCATGTTGCAAGTGTTGGCTCATGAGCGGGTTTCGTGTGCCTTGCGGCCTAGTAGTATATGAGGGGAGATGCCCGGCACAATAACGGTTCGTGCGGGTGGCGTGAAGGCTTCCGGAGCAAAGCCGTAGCTGGCGGCCACCGGCATTGCCGGTTTTACAGGGGTCGCCTTCGGGCCCCGGATGTGCCGGAGTATCGTCCGGCACTGAATATTATTGGCATGGCATCACCTGCGCAGGGAACTTTTCCAGCGCCATTGGTTCAATAAGAGGTAGATATGCACGTTGCATGGTTGTCGTTGCTGCGATCACTGCCTGGCGTTGGCTTGAAGAAATTTCCGAGTAAGGGGCTGGTAGTGTCGCAAGGCGGATTAATACGGATTTGCCGCTGGGAGGTTGTTGAACAAGCGCTTTTACATCGTTGTCGTGTCTGCCGAACGCAATGGTTGCTGGGTTCCGTGCCTTGTTTGCCGCTGGTCGAGGGTAAGGCATGAGTCTTGAGGAAGACCAGCAACTGGTTGAGCGGGTACAGCGTGGTGACAAACGGGCTTTTGATCTGCTGGTGGTGAAGTACCAGCACAAGATCCTTTCGCTGGTGACGCGTTTCGTGCGTGATCATCACGAGGCTCAGGATGTCGCCCAGGAGGCTTTTATCAAGGCCTACCGGGCGTTACCGAACTTTCGCGGTGAAAGTGCTTTTTATACCTGGCTTTACCGTATTGCCATCAACACGGCAAAGAACCAGTTGGCGTCCCGCAGCAGGAAACCGCGGGAAGTGGATGGCAGTGTTGAAGACGTCGAGTTTTATGAGGGAGAGCATGCCCTCAAGGATATTGATTCTCCGGAGCGACTGTTATTGCGAGACGAGATTGAAACGACGGTCAACCAGAGCATCCAGCAGTTACCGGAAGATTTGCGTATGGCATTGACCCTGCGCGAATTTGACGGATTGAGTTACGAGGACATTGCAGAAGTCATGCAGTGTCCGGTAGGTACGGTCAGGTCGCGTATTTTCCGGGCCCGAGAAGCCGTTGATAAAGCCTTGCAGCCATTGCTGCAGGACAGCTGATAACAAGGCGCAAGCCAAGAGAGGAATTTCATGAGTCGAGAAGCCCTGCACGAGTCGCTTTCCGCGCTGCTGGATGACGAGACCACCGAACTTGAGTTGCACCGCATTCTGGCGGCCAATGGAGATGCGCAGTTGCGCGCTACCTGGTCGCGCTATCAGGTGGCCCGTGCAGCCATGCACAAGGAATTGATCGAGCCCCGTCTGGATCTGGCATCAGCGGTTTCCGCTGCGCTGGATGATGAGCCGGTGCATGCCGTCAAATCCGCGCGCCCTGTCTGGCAGGGTCTTGGCCGGTTTGCCGTTGCGGCATCAGTGACAGTTGCCGTTCTTGGTGGTGTGCGGCTGTACAACCAGAACCAGCTCGATGGCGTGCAACTGGCGCAGCAGGACAGCCCGACCATGCAGGTAACGCCAATGGCCCAGTCGCCCGTGGTGCTGGCCAGTTACAACCCGATGGCCGAGTCACGCCCGGTGCAAGCCAGCCAGCCGGAACTGGCCGGGAGCGAGTGGTACAAGCAGCATGTGCCGGGCTATTTGCGCCAGCATGCGCAGCAGGCATCCTTTGCTGCACCGGATGCGGCGCTACCCTTTGCGCGCTCCGCCAGTTTTGAAGGTCGCTGAGGGCGTTCATGCGTTTACCTTTTCTGGCCCTGTTGCTGGGCAGTTTTCTGAGTCCTTCGTTGCAAGCAGCTGATGCCCGTGACTGGCTGGTGCGCATGACCGGGGCGGGGGCCAGCCAGAGTTTCAGCGGAACCTACATTTACGAACGCAGCGGCATCTTTTCCACCCACCATATCTGGCATCAGGCACTGCCACCGGCCTCGATTACCGAGCGCTTGCTGCAACTGGACGGTCAGGAGCAGGAAGTCCTGCTGTCCAACGGGCGTGTGCGTTGTGCCACCAGAAATCAGTTTGAAAACCTTGCTGAGGTGCAACAGCTGGATGGCAGCAGGTTTGATGTGGCCAGACTGGAAAAAACCTATGAGCTGAAGCTGCTGGGCAGTTCCCGGGTTGCGGGGCGCGCGGCGGTGGTAGTGCTGTTGCTGCCCAGGGATAACTATCGCTACGCCAGGGAGTTGCACCTGGACAGTGAAACCGGTCTGCTGCTCAAGTCCTTGTTGCTCAATGGCCAGGGCCAGCTGCTCGAACGAATGCAATTCACCAGCCTGGCGCCGAAGCTCGAACACGGCCAGCAGGATCTGCAGCCCGTCACTGACTGTGTTGCGCCCATCGGTGCCCCCCAATCGGCGGAAAGAAAATCGGCATGGCAGGTTGGCTGGATGCCTGCCGGATTTGTCCTGAGCGCTACCCGGCAGCAGCATGATCCGGAGACTAACGCTTCGGTGCAGAGCCTGGTTTTTGATGACGGGTTGGCCCGTTTTTCCATTTTTCTTGAGCCTCTGAACGGGGTCATGGCCGGCAACGCCCATGCCCAGATGGGCCCTACCGTGGTCGTGTCCAGGCCGCTCAGCAACGGCAAAGGCCAGTTTATGGTGACGGTGGTCGGCGAGATTCCCCTTACGACCGCCGAACAGGTGGTCTTGTCGGTCACCAGCAAGGATTTGGCAGGTACGCAGCCATGATCGAAGAAACCGGCCGGGTGGTCGCCATCGAAGAGGGTGCGGTCTGGGTTGAAACCCTGCGCAAGACCACCTGTTCGAGTTGTTCGGCCAATGCAGGCTGTGGCCAGGGGCTGATGGACAAGATCGGGGTAGGGCGTCAGCGCGGTTTTGTCCGTGTGCTGTCGGATCTGCACCTGGCGTTGAACGATGTGGTGGTCATCGGTATCCGCGAAGACTTGCTGCTGCGTTCGGCGGTACTGGTCTATTTGCTGCCATTGCTTGGTCTGTTGGCGGGGGCGTTGCTGGCCAGCAGCCTGGCGCTGTCTGAAGGCCTGGTCATCCTCAGTGCCATGGTTAGTCTGTTTGCTTCCTGGCTGGCGGTGCGCTGGCATTGCCGGCGCAGCGAAAATGATCCGGCGCGCCAGCCCGTGGTGTTGCGTGCCATGTTGGCCGGAGCGACTGGTCAGCAGTGATTTCTGTTCAATTCTGAAATAGCCATAGGGGTCGTTTTGCGATGCTCAAGTTGAAGTCTGCTTTGTCGTTGAGTGCCTTGCTGATGCTGTTGCTGCAGCCGGTCGCGGCTCATGCGGAGTTGCCTGAATTTACCAAACTGGTCGAAATGGCCTCGCCTGCGGTGGTGAATATCAGTACTACCCAGAAAGCTGCGCCTCGAAATGCTGGCGCAGGGTTGCAGCAGATGCCCGATCTTGAAGGTTTGCCGCCGATGTTCCGCGAGTTTTTCGAGCGCATGCCGCAGATGCAGCCTCGTCAGGACCAGAGACAGCAGCCTGAAGCCCAGTCGCTGGGCTCCGGCTTCATCATTTCTGCGGATGGCTATGTGCTGACCAATAACCATGTGGTGGCTGATGCCGACGAGATCATGGTGCGCCTGGCTGATCGCAGTGAGCTGGAAGCCAAGCTGATCGGGGCCGATCCGCGTACCGACGTGGCGTTGCTCAAGGTGGAAGCCAAAGGCTTGCCAACGGTAAAGCTGGGCAACTCGGATGACATCAAGGTGGGTGAGTGGGTGCTGGCAATCGGCTCGCCATTCGGTTTCGACCACTCGGCGACATCCGGCATCATCAGCGCCAAGGGCCGCAGCCTGCCCAACGAAAACTATGTACCGTTCATCCAGACCGATGTGGCGATCAATCCGGGCAATTCCGGTGGGCCCCTGTTCAATCTGGACGGTGAGGTGATCGGCATCAATTCGCAGATTTTCACCCGCTCGGGCGGTTACATGGGCGTCTCCTTCGCGATTCCGATCGATGTGGCAATGGCCGTTGCCGATCAGCTGAAAGCCGGTGGCAAGGTCAATCGTGGCTGGTTGGGTGTGATGATCCAGGAGGTCAACAAGGATCTGGCCGAGTCATTCGGCCTCGACAAGCCGGCTGGTGCCCTGATTGCCCAGGTGCTTGAAGACGGACCGGCCGCCAAAGGCGGTGTGCAGGTAGGAGATGTGATTCTGCAGGTCAATGACCAGCCGGTGATCATGGCATCCGATTTGCCGCATCTGATCGGTGCCCTGAAGCCGGGCGAAAAAGTGCAGCTGCAGGTTCTGCGCAATGGCAACAGCAAGTCACTCTCACTGGCCGTCGGCGCTTTGCCGGCAGATGGGGATGAGCCACTGGCAGCCAATGCGGCCGCGCCGCAACACAACGATAACCGGCTGGGTGTCAGTGTGGATGCGTTAAGTGCGGAGCAGAAAAATGAGCTGGATATCCAGGCCGGGGTCATGGTCAAGTCGGTTGCCGAAGGCCCGGCGGCAATGATCGGTTTGCGCCCCGGTGACGTGATCACCCACCTGAATAATCAGCCCATCACCTCGGTTGCGCAGTTTCAGACGGTGGTGAAGCAGTTGCCTGCAAACCGCTCGGTTTCGATGCGCGTACTGCGGCAGGGTCGTGCCAGCTTCATTACCTTCAAGTTGCCTGGCTGATCAGGCGAGGTGCAGGCAAGGGCCGCTTCGGCGGCTTTTGCTGTGCAGGGGCGGCGTCCAGCGGGCGTGACGCTGGCCCCGGCATTCAGGTAAACTCGCCGGCTATTTGCATTGGGCAGCCTGCCCGCAGCTATTTCGAGTGCTGATCCGTGAGTGACCTGAGTCATATCCGTAATTTTTCCATCATCGCCCACATCGATCACGGCAAATCCACCCTTGCCGACCGCTTTATCCAGATCTGTGGCGGTCTTGCCGAGCGCGAAATGGAGGCACAGGTTCTTGATTCCATGGATCTTGAGCGTGAGCGCGGAATAACCATCAAGGCCCACAGTGTGACCTTGTACTACAAGGCGCGGGATGGTCAGACCTATCAGCTGAACTTTATCGACACCCCGGGCCACGTGGACTTCACCTATGAAGTCAGCCGCTCGCTGGCGGCTTGCGAGGGGGCCTTGCTGGTGGTGGACGCGGGTCAGGGCGTCGAGGCACAGTCGGTGGCCAACTGCTACACCGCCATCGAGCAGGGCCTCGAGGTCATGCCGGTATTGAACAAGATTGACCTGCCGCAGGCCGATCCGGACCGGGTCAAGGAAGAAATCGAGAAAATCATCGGTATCGATGCCACGGACGCCGTGACCTGTAGCGCCAAGACCGGACTGGGTGTCGACGAGGTGCTGGAGCGTCTGGTGAAAACCATTCCGGCACCGACCGGCAATATCGAAGACCCGCTGCAGGCGCTGATCATCGACTCCTGGTTTGACAACTATCTGGGCGTGGTCTCGCTGGTGCGGGTGCGCCACGGGCGGATCAAGAAGGGTGACAAGGTGCTGGTGAAGTCCACCGGCAAGATCCATCTGGTCGACAGCGTCGGTGTGTTCAACCCCAAACATTCGGCAACGGCGGACCTGAAGGCCGGTGAGGTGGGTTTCATCATCGCCGGTATCAAGGATATTCACGGTGCGCCGGTGGGGGACACCCTGACCCTCAGTTCGACCCCGGATGTGCCGGTGTTGCCGGGCTTCAAGCGGATTCAGCCGCAGGTCTATGCCGGCCTGTTTCCGGTCAGTTCGGATGATTTCGAGGATTTTCGCGAGGCGCTGCAAAAGCTCACGCTGAATGACTCATCCCTGCAATACACCCCGGAAAGCTCGGATGCGCTGGGCTTCGGCTTCCGCTGCGGCTTCCTCGGCATGCTGCACATGGAGATTATCCAGGAGCGTCTGGAGCGTGAGTACGATCTGGATCTGATCACCACCGCACCCACGGTGATTTTCGAGTTGCTGCTGAAGAACGGCGAGACCATCTACGTCGACAACCCGTCCAAGCTGCCGGACCTGTCGAGCATCGAGGACATGCGCGAGCCGATTGTCCGCGCAACCATCCTGGTTCCGCAGGAGCACCTGGGTAACGTGATTACCCTGTGCATCGAAAAGCGCGGCGTTCAGCACGATATGCTGTTCCTCGGCACCCAGGTGCAGGTGACCTATGACCTGCCGATGAACGAGGTGGTGCTGGACTTCTTCGACCGGTTGAAGTCCACCAGCCGCGGCTACGCTTCGCTCGACTACCACTTTGACCGCTACCAGTCGGCCAATCTGGTCAAGCTGGATGTGCTGATCAATGGCGAGAAGGTCGATGCACTGGCGCTGATCGTGCATCGTGACAACGCCAACTACAAAGGCCGCGCCCTGACCGAGAAGATGAAGGAACTGATTCCCCGGCAGATGTTCGATGTGGCGATCCAGGCGGCAATCGGCGGGCAGATTGTTGCCCGCACCACGGTCAAGGCGCTGCGCAAGAACGTTCTGGCCAAGTGCTACGGTGGTGACGTCAGTCGCAAACGCAAGCTGCTGGAAAAACAGAAAGCGGGTAAGAAACGCATGAAGCAGGTCGGTAATGTGGAAATTCCACAGGAAGCGTTTCTGGCTGTTCTCAAGTTGGAAGGTTGAATCCCATGTCGCTGAATTTTCCGTTGTTGCTGGTAATCGCCGTAGCGGTCAGCGGGCTGCTGGCGCTGGTCGACCTGCTGTTTTTTGCACCCCGCCGCAAGGCGGCAATTGCGGCCTATGGCAGCCAGGTAGCGGAACCGGATCAGGCCGTTGTTGATCGGCTGAACAAGGAGCCGGTACTGATCGAGTACGGCAAATCCTTTTTTCCGGTGCTGGCGATCGTGCTGGTGCTGCGCTCGTTCATTGTCGAGCCGTTCCAGATTCCTTCGGGGTCCATGCGACCGACCCTCGAGGTGGGCGATTTCATCCTGGTGAACAAATTCGCCTATGGCATCCGTTTGCCGGTGCTGGATACCAAAATCATCCCGATCGGTGACCCGCAGCGCGGTGACGTGATGGTGTTTCGTTACCCCAGCGATCCACAGGTCAATTACATCAAACGGGTAATTGGTCTGCCGGGTGATCGTATTCGCTACAGCAGCACCAAGCGCCTGTATATCAACGACAAGCTGGTTGCCGAGACCCTGCTCGGGCAGGAACCGGCCAGCCTGGGCACTGCGGAGCTGTTTACCGAGAAGCTGGGCAAGGTAGAGCACATGATTCGCAAGGAAATGGGCCGTTACCGCATGGAGCCGGGAAAGGAATGGGTGGTTCCTGCGGGGCACTATTTCATGATGGGCGACAACCGTGACAACTCCAATGACAGCCGTTACTGGAACGATCCGAAAATCCCGAAAGACCTGCTGGGCATGGTTCCCGACCAGAATATCGTTGGCAAGGCGTTTGCCATCTGGATGACCTGGCCCGATCCGAAGTTGAAAAATTTGCCAAGTTTTTCACGGGATCGGCTGATTCATTGAAACAATTACCGCCATGCGCGGGTGTAGGGGGTATACATTAAGCCTGCCGGTTTTCCGAAAATTCCAATAAAAAGCTGATCGAGGTCGACTATGAGCTTTGCAAAATCGCAGAAGGGTGCATCGGTACTGGGGATTATGGTGGTCCTGGCTCTGGTGGCTTTCTTTTTGAGTGCAGGCCTGAAGATGATGCCGCACTATCTGGATAACAATGCTCTGTCCGGGATTATCAAGAAAATTGAATCGGATAAGGCGGCAGATGTACGCACCATTGCCGATTTTTATACCTACGTTAAAAAGGGAATGACCATCAACGCCATTCGCGATCTGGATCTGGAAAAGGCTCTTGAGGTCAAAATCGAAAATAATGAGTTTCGGGCCCATCTGAAATACGAAAAGCGCGAGCCACTGATCCAGAACCTCGACCTGGTTGCCCGCTTCGACAAAGAATTCCGCGTGCGTATGCCGTGAGCTCCAGCCTAAGTCGTCTTGAGCGCAGGCTGGGCTATAGCTTTCGCGACCAGGAGCTGATGCTGCTGGCATTGACTCACCGCAGTTTCGCTGGACGCAACAACGAACGTCTCGAATTTCTCGGCGATGCGATTCTCAACTTCATTGCCGGTGAAGCGCTGTTCGAGCGTTTTCCGCAGGCCCGTGAGGGGCAGTTGTCGCGTTTGCGCGCGCGCCTGGTCAAGGGTGAAACCCTGGCGGTGCTGGCGCGCGGCTTTGAATTGGGCGATTTCTTGCGGCTGGGCTCGGGTGAGCTGAAAAGTGGCGGCTTTCGCCGCGAATCTATTCTGGCGGATGCCCTTGAGGCGCTGATTGGCGCCATCTATCTGGACCGCGGCATGGACGCTGCGCGCGAGCGGGTTTTGGCCTGGCTTGCCGATGAAATGAATGACCTTACCCTGATTGACACCAACAAGGATCCGAAAACGCGCCTGCAGGAATTTCTGCAATCGCGCGGCGGTGAGTTGCCCCACTACGAGGTGGTGGATATTCAGGGAGAACCGCATTGCCGGACTTTCTTCGTGCAGTGCTCGATTGACTTGCTGAGTGAAACAACCCAGGGGCAGGGCGCCAGCCGGCGGATTGCCGAACAAGTAGCTGCTGCTGCCGCGCTGACGGCGCTGGGGGTTGAAAACGGACGCGTGGAGAATGGACATGACTGATACACCGGTAAGCCGCTGCGGTTATGTGGCTATTGTCGGGCGGCCCAATGTGGGCAAGTCCACACTGCTCAACCATATTCTCGGGCAGAAGCTGGCAATTACTTCGCGCAAGCCGCAAACCACCCGGCACAACATGCTCGGCATCAAGACCGAGGGCGCGGTGCAGGCCATTTATGTCGACACGCCGGGCCTGCACAAGAACAACGACAAGGCGCTCAACCGGTTCATGAACAAGACCGCCAGCAGCGCCTTGAAAGACGTCGATGTGGTGATCTTCGTAGTCGATCGCACGCGCTGGACCGACGAGGACCAGCTGGTGCTTGAGCGTGTGCAGTATGTTGAAGGTCCGCTGATATTGGCAGTGAACAAGGCTGACCGTATCGAGGACAAGAGTGACCTGCTGCCGCATCTGGAATGGCTGGCGAGCCAGTTGCCGAATGCCCAGGTGGTACCGGTTTCCGCCTTGCAGGGGCACAATCTCGACACCCTGGAACGGCTGGTGGCCGAAAATCTGCCCGAGGGCGAGCATTTTTTCCCGGAAGACCAGATCACCGACCGCTCCAGCCGCTTCCTGGCAGCCGAGCTGGTGCGCGAGAAAATCATGCGCCAGCTGGGTGCCGAGTTGCCGTACCAGATCGCCGTGGAAATCGAGGAATTCAAGCTCGATGGGCGCATCCTGCACATTCATGCACTGATTCTGGTGGAACGTGAAGGGCAGAAGAAGATCATCATTGGCGACAAGGGCGAGCGCATCAAGCGTATTGGCCAGGAAGCGCGCAAGGACATGGAAAGCCTGTTCGACAACAAGGTCATGCTCAACCTGTGGGTCAAGGTCAAGGGTGGCTGGTCGGATGACGAGCGCGCCCTGCGCTCACTGGGTTATTCCGATCTCTGATCCTTCGAGGCTGCGGACTTACCATGCAGCATGCTTGCAGCCAGCCAGCCTACGTATTGCACAGCCGTGCCTACAAGGAAAGCAGTTCGCTGGTCGACCTGCTGACCCCGCAGGGGCGTACCCGTGCGGTGCTGCGCGGCGCACGGGGCAAGGCCGGCAGTCTGGTGCGGCCGTTCATTCCGCTGGAACTTGAACTGCGTGGCCGCAGCGAACTGAAAACGGTTGCCCGTCTGGAAGCGGCCGGTACCCCCAATATGCTGTCCGGCGATGCCTTGTTCAGCGGGCTGTACCTGAATGAATTGCTGATCCGCCTGTTACCCGCCGAAGATGCCCATCCGCTCCTGTTTGAACATTACGCCGCAACCTTGCCATTGCTGGCGGCCAGTCAGCCACTGGAACCGCTGCTGAGGGCGTTCGAGTGGTTGCTGTTGGGCGAGCTGGGCTATGGTTTTTCCCTGGCAGAGGACCTGACCGGCCAGCCGATAGAAGCGCAACGGCTGTACCGCCTGATCGCGGATGCCGGGCTGGAGCGGGTGGCAGAACTGCAGCCCGGGGTGTTTCAGGGCGCTGATTTGCTGGCGATGGCCGATACCCGGTGGACTACCCCCGGCGTATTGGCTGCCGCCAAGCGCCTGATGCGCCAGGCGCTGGCGCCCCATCTGGGCGGCCGGCCACTGGTCAGTCGCGAGTTGTTTCGCAAGTTCTGAGCAAGCCATGGCTGATCGGGTAAAGTGAACCCAATGAATTTTCTGGAGATCCTGTTGTGACAGATGCCAACCGTATTCTGCTGGGTGTGAATATCGACCATGTGGCGACCCTGCGCCAGGCGCGTGGCACGCGCTATCCGGACCCGGTCAAGGCGGCACTGGATGCCGAGGAGGCGGGCGCCGATGGCATTACCGTGCATTTGCGTGAAGACCGCCGGCATATTCAGGACCGCGATGTGTTGCTGCTCGGTCAGGTGTTGCAGACGCGGATGAACTTCGAAATGGGTGTGACCGAAGAAATGCTGGCGTTTGCCGAGCGCATTCGTCCGCCGCATGTCTGCCTGGTACCGGAAACTCGTCAGGAGCTGACCACCGAAGGCGGCCTGGATGTGGCCGGGCAGGAGGCACGTATCCGTGCCGCGGTCGAGCGTCTGGCACGCATCGGTTGCGAGGTTTCATTGTTTATTGATCCGGATGCGCGGCAGATCGAAGCGTCCAGGCGCGTTGGCGCGCCGGCGATCGAGCTGCATACCGGGCGTTATGCCGATGCACAGACACCGAGCGAGGCTGCCCGTGAGCTGGCGCGTATCCGCGAGGGCGTGGCCTGCGGGCTGGCCCATGGGCTGATCGTGAATGCCGGGCACGGCCTGCATTACCACAATGTCGAGCCGGTGGCGGCGATTGCCGGGATCAATGAACTGAATATCGGCCATGCGATAGTCGCGCACGCGCTGTTTGTCGGCTTCAAACCGGCGGTCGCCGAGATGAAGGCACTGATACTGGCGGCGGCTACACGCGGCTAGGGGCTTTTGTGGGAGTGGGCTTGCCCGCGAAGTTGCTGTTACCTTTCGCGGGCAAGCCCGCTCCCACAATCGCTCAGGCTGGCTTGCGCGCAATCAGCACGGCGCGGGTCGGTGCCGGCAATCCTTCGAGGGTGCGGCTGTGATCGGCCGGATCGAGAAAGTCCGGCAGCGACTGGAACTTCATCCAGTCGGTCGCGCGTTGTTCCTCGATGCTGGTACGGCTGACATCCACGCAACGGATATCGACAAAACCGGCGCGGCGCAGCCATAACTCCAGAGCTGGCACCGACGGCAGGAACCACACATTGCGCATCATCGCGTAACGGTCTTCGGGCACCAGTGCCTGCTGGGCATCCCCCTCGACCACCAGCGTCTCCAGCACCAGTTCGCCACCCTTGAGCAGGCAGTCCTTGAGTTCCAGCAGATGGTCGATCGGCGAGCGCCGGTGATACAGCACGCCCATGGAAAATACCGTGTCGAAGCCTTCCAGCTTGCCCGGCAGCTCTTCCAGTGCCAGTGGCAGGTGCCAGGCCGGCAGGTCGGGCAAGTAGCTCTTGGCCGCCAGGAACTGGCAGAGAAACAGCCAGTTCGGGTCGATACCTACCGCGCTGGCCGCCCCGGCGCCAAGCATGCGCCACAGGTAGTAGCCGTTGCCGCAGCCGACATCGAGGATGCGTTTGTTCTGCAGATCGAGGTGCGCTGCCACTCGCGCCCACTTCCAGTCCGAGCGCCATTCTGTATCGACATGTACGCCAAACAGATCAAACGGCCCCTTGCGCCATGGAATCAGGCCTTGCAGAGCGGCCAGCAGGGCAGCCTGCTGTGCCTGGCTGAGCGGGGCCTCAAGGGTGAAGCTGTCGCGCAGTTCGACCTTGCAGGCTGTCAGTTCCGGCAAAGCGTCAACGGCAGCCATCCAGCGCTGCAGATCACCGTGGCCCTTGGCCAGTTTGCGGTCGAGCTGGTTGGGCAGGTCGCTGGCCCAGTCGATCAGCGGGGTACCGGCCAGTTGTTGTTGCAAGGCGTCGAGATCGAGGCGGCGGATCATGGCGAGGGGCTCAGGGCAGGGCGATCAGGGAGGCAAAATTCAGGCATTGAAACCACGGTACCACCTTGCTGAATCCGGCGGCCTGCAGGCGTTCGCGGTGCTGTTCCAGGCTGTCCGGTTGCATCACGTTGTCCAGCGCCGTGCGTTTCTGGGCGATTTCCAGTTCGCTGTAGCCGTTGGCGCGCTTGAAGCCGATATGCAGGTTGGTGAGCAATTGCTGCTCGCCGGCATCGGCGAAACGCAATTTTTCCGAGAGAATCAGGGCGCCGCCGGGCAACAGGCTCTGGTGTATTCGTGTCAGCAAGGCCAGGCGCTGTTCGGGCGCAATGAATTGCAGGGTGAAATTCAGCGCCACCACCGAGCAGGGCTGGAAATCCAGGTCAAGGATGTCGCCCTCCTGCACCGTTGCCGGCAGTAACTCCTGGAACATCGAATCCTGGGCATGCAGGTACTCGTGGCAGCGCTCGACCATGGCCGCCGAGTTGTCCACCGCGATCACCCGGCAACCTGCGGCCTGCACATGCCGGCGCAAGGCCTGGGTAACCGCCCCCAGCGAGGAGCCGAGATCATAGAGAACAGAGTCTGGCCGGGCGAACTGCGCCGCCAGCACGCCGATATTCTCGACGATGGTCGGGTAACCGGGCACCGAACGCTTGATCATGTCCGGGAATACCCGCACCACGGCTTCGTTGAAGGTGAAGTCGCTGACTTGCGCTTGCGGCTGGGCGTAAATGCGGTCGTTGTCACTCACGAGGATGCTACCAGTGGAGGCAAGGCCGGCATTCTAGCGAAGTGAAGGTGTATGCCCAAATTATTGAGCAGGCCATGCCGATCCTTTGGTGCAGGGTGCGCTCGGATGTGCTTGTTGGGCAGGGCAGTGGTCACCGGAGTTCTGCTAGCATGCGGACATCCAGTGCCGTGCTTGCAACCGTTGCAGTTCATCCGAAGGAGTACCTATGGATCCCCATGTTTCATTGTTCGTCGGCATGTTCACCACGCTGCTGGCGATCATCAACCCGCTGGAAGCCATACCGGTTTTTCTCGGTCTGATGAAGGGTCGGGATGCCGCCGAGCAGCGCCGCACGGCCATCAAGGCCTGCACCTATGCGGTGTTGCTGATGTTCTTCTTCCTGTTCTTCGGCAACCTGTTGCTGCGTCTGTTCGAAGTGCCGATGAGCATGATTCGCGTGGTCGGCGGGGTGATCCTGATGCGCATAGGTTTCGAGCTGTTTGCGCCTTCGGACAGCGGTGGCATGATTCCCAAGAGCAACAAGCCGGGCGAGGATGTGTCCTTCATTCCGATGGCCATGCCGATCATGTTCGGACCGGGAGCGATCGCTACCGTGATGGGGCTGACCTCGACCATCAAGGATTCGGATCGCATAGTCCTGTCCTTTCTGGCCGTGGCCCTGGCGATTATCGGCGCGATGTTTGTTACCTGCCTGTCGCTGATCTATTCCAAAGCCATTCTGCAGAAGATTGGCCCGCAGGGCATTGATGCGGCGACACGCATCGTCGGTTTCTTTGTTGCCTCCATGGGTGTCGGCATGATCTGCCACGGCATAGTGGAGTTCCTGCAGTCGTATGGCTTGTTGCACGGCGGTATTGGCGCCCACTGAGGCGCCTGCGCGGCTTTTCCGCTATGTGCCGCGCAGCTGGATCAGCTGTTGCGGCGCATGGCCGATGCAGCAATGCCGAACTGGCCCAGCCAGTAGGTGATGATGATGGCGTATTTGGCTTCGTCGAACGGCTGCACGAAGCGGTTGACGCCGATCAGGCTGTCCGAGATGACAAACAGCAGGGCGCCAGCGGCCGCCAGCAGGGCCGAGTCGCGGGGTATGCCGCGCACTCCCAGCCGGGCAATGGCGCGCCAGAGCATGCAGCTGATAACCAGCGCATAGACGGCTACCGGCAGGAACAATGGCCCCAGGCCGTCAGGCGAGCTGTTGAGCATGCCAAGCATGCCGCCACCACAGAGCAGCGCAAACAGCAGGCCCACGGGTGCCAGCCGGCGGGTATCGCTGGTAAATGCGCGGATATAGGCCAGATGGCCGATCAGGAAAGAGCCCAGACCGAACACGAACTGGTTGGCCAGATGCTCTTGCGGTATGTCCAGCAGGATATCCCCGCCCAGACCGAACAGCAGCCCGAGACTGATCCAGCGCCGGTAGGTGCTTGCCGGTGCAGCGCCCAGCCAGAAAATCAGCGCAATCACCGGCAACCCCTTGGTCAGCAGGCGCAGTGTTGTCGAATCGATGTAAAGGCCGTAGATGAATATCAGGCCGGTGATCAGGGCCAGCAGCAGCCAACGCATTGGCAATCTCCGTCAGGCAGATGGGTGGGGTAAGTGTGCAGCAATCAGTCGACGCTGATCTCGCAGGCGAAGGTCTTGGCCGGGGCCACGCCCTGTTCCCAGGGGCGCTGGTATTGCATCAGCAAAGCGTCCTCGCCGGCCTGATAGGCCTTGAAGCGCCAGGTCGATTTGCCGCCACTGCCGACCATGCCGGCATCCTCGGGGTTGGTATAAACCTCGGGGCCCATGGATTTCAACACGCCGGCTGCGGGCTTGGTGACTATCCAGCGAAAGCCGGTGGTGGGATTGCTCGGCAGGCTGATCATCAGGGTCTGGCCGATATCCAGCTCCAGCGGGCAGTCGCTTTGCTGGTCTTCCTGAATCGTCACACTGGTTGGTTTGGCTGCGCAGGCTGTCAGCAGCATGCAGCCCAGTGCCACTGACAGGCGGGTATTTCGCACAGGTTTCATAACAAAGCTCCGGATGGCAAAGCAGAGCGCAAGCATAGCTGCAAGTTAAGGCGCAGGGCAGGGCGAGTTGGTACGCAACAGCGCGCCCGTGTGGCCAACTGCAGACAGGGTGTACGCCTGGTCGATCTCAGGTGTTGAAAAGTTCGGCGTTGAGCACAGTGTCTTTCGCGAAAATTTCTGCCTCCATGGCCCTGACTTCCTGCATATACGCCAGAGATGCGGGAGACAGCGAGCGATCGCGCAGATAGATGAAGCCATAACCTACCCGCAGCTTGAAATTACTGATGATTAATCTGTGTGCCCGACCTTCGCGCAGTGCCTGTTCCATGACTTTTAATGGCGCCATGACCAATGCATTGCTGTCTTTGAGGAATTCCCCCAGTTGCATGGGTACATTGAGTTCGATGGCCGGTATGAAATCACCGGTCAGGGGATCTATCGAGCCGGCCGCACTGTGCTCTGGCGGCAGATTGGCAGCCACGTGCGGTGGAAACCGCGTAGCCACCCAGGGGTACTGAACCAGTTCTTTCAGACTTATCCGTGCATTGCCGAGGATCGGGTGTTCCGGGCGGCAAAAGAAATAGCCGGAGTTCTGGTCAAGCGCTTCGGTGATGAACTGCTCGTCGCTGCGTATTGTGGTGATGTCGGCGATACCGAGGTCTACCTTGCGTAACAGCACGTGTTCGGCCACCTCGCGCCAGCTGGCGACGTGCACCGACAGGTCCAGGTCCGGATGTTTGGCGTGCAAGCGGGCGGCGCTGGCGAAGCCGGACAATATGCTCGGATAAGGGCCCAAAGCGACTTTCAGTGAGCCGGTCTCAAGCCCAGTCAGCATATCAATTTCACGGCGCAAATCGGCTTCAGCAGAAAGTGCCGCCTGGCTATGCCGCAGCACCAGCTGACCAAACAGCGTCGGTATTACTTCGCCATGCTTGCGCTCGAGCAGTGTCACGCCGACTTCCGCTTCCAGTGCCTGAATGCTCTTGCTCAGCGCGGGTTGCGAAATATTCAGTGCATGGGCTGCCCGGCCAAAGTGGGCGTGGTTGACCAGTGCCAGTAAGTGCTGAAGGCGGCGTGGCGTGAGCATAATAACCTTTTAGTTATCGTTTTAATAAAAAGAGATATTTCCATGAATTGTTAAACTTTACTACTGTGCTCAGGTAACAAGGCTCAATGTACTTGAGTTCAACACCTGACTTCCTCGCACGCACGGAGCAAACGATGAAAAAACTAATGTGTTCAGTGGCACTTGCCGCGACCACTGCACTTGGCGCCATCACTCCGGTGTTAGCGGCTACCGAAACGAAACCCAACATCCTGTTCATCATGGGCGACGATATCGGCATCATGAACGTCGGTGCCTACCATCAGGGCCTGATGGTTGGCGAGACGCCGAACATTGACCGGCTGGCAAAGGAGGGTACGCGATTCATGACCGCTTACGCGGAGCAGAGTTGCACCGCCGGGCGTACAGCGTTCTCCACCGGTATGAACCCGATGCGCGCGGGCATGATCATGCCCCAGTTGCCAGGCTCTACCACGTCCCTGCTGCCGGGCACCCCGGCAATCGGCAAGTTCCTGCTTGACCAGGGCTATACCACCGGCGAGTTCGGCAAGAACCACCTCGGTGACAAGACCGACTCGCTGCCTACCGCTCATGGTTTTCAGGAGTTCTGGGGCTACCTGTATCACCTCGACGCGATGCAGGGCGTGAGTTTCCCGGACATCAACAAGTCGCCGACTGAACAGGGTGTTGTGCCGCCCTGCAAAAACACGCCGGTTCCTGGCCTTGCCGAAGTTCCGGGTGCTGTAGACCCGAAAACTACCCTGTGCATGACCCCGCCACGGCCGGTTATCGCTTGCAAATCTTCGGATGGCACGGCGAAAAACCAGAGCTGCAAAGACCAGGGTCCATTGACGCTGGAGCGTTCGAAGACCGTGGATGAGGAGATTTCGGCCAAGGTCATCGACTTCCTCGACCGCAACGATCCGAAGGATACCAACAAGCCGTTCTTCGTCTGGTACAACCCGGCGCGCATGCACGTTACCACCATGCTGTCGCCCAAGTACCAGGCGATGCTGGGTGAAGAGGGCGGCAAGGACTGGGGCATCAATGAAGTCGGCATGAAGCAGATGGACGACAACATTGGTCTGGTACTGAAAAAGCTGGAAGACATGGGCCAGCTCGACAATACGCTGGTGGTCTTTACCACCGATAACGGCGCGGAAGTGATCACCTATCCGGATGGCGGTGTCACGCCGTTCCGCGGCGGCAAGCTGACCACCTGGGAAGGCGGTATGCGCGTACCAATGATCGCCAGGTGGCCTGGGCATATCAAACCGGGCCTCAATGACCAGATTTTCTCGATGCTCGACTGGTTGCCTACTCTGGTTGACATCGCTGGCGGCCCCAAGGGTGACGAGCTGAACAAGCAGATTCAGGCCGGCAAGTACCCTGGCATTCTCAAAACCAAACTGGATGGGGTTAATCAGCGCGCCTATCTGGAAGGCAAGGCCGACTCCGCACGTGACACGCTGTTCTATTACAGCGGTACGCATCCTTCGGCTGTGCGCTACAAGAACTGGAAGTTCTACTACGCGATGGCCGCTTCGGATGCCGAAGGCGGATTGCTCGGCGTCCAGAGCTATCACTGGACACAGGTAAACAACATCAAGCGCGATCCGTTTGAGATTTCAGTGGGTGGTGGTTCTACGCTTCTGGGAACCGGCGGCGCGCTGGCTGCACCGAGCACTGCCTACATCTACGACTGGAACCTGCTGCCCATCGGGCAGATGCTGTGGATGAAGGAACTGATGAGCTACAAGGAATTCCCGGCTCTACAGACTCCGTCGAGCTACAACCTCGATCAGATCATTACTGAAATGAGCGAGTCGAAGCTCGGCAGCCACGCTGGCGAGTAACGGTTGTCTTGGTTAACGTGAAGTAATGAAACGGACGGCCTGTAAAGGTCGTCCGTTTTTTATGTGATCAGCGCGGTTTGAGCTGCGTTTCTGCATATCTATCCGACACACCATGTGCTGCGTTTAAAAGGAGAAAGCCATGCGAAATCAATTCTTTTCCAAATTCTCGTCGGCTCTGGCGCTCGGCGTGTTGCTTGCATTCGGCGGCCAGGCCCAGGCGCAGACCGACCCGCTGCCCTCGTGGAACGAAGGTGCAACCAAGCAGGCAATCGTTGATTTTGTAAAAGTCACCACGACTGAAGGCAGCGAGCAGTTTGTGCCGCCGGCCGAACGCATCGCCACCTTTGATCAGGACGGCACCCTGTGGGTCGAGCAGCCGATGTATTCGCAGGTGATGTACATCCTCGAAAGCGTGCCGGCACTGGTCAAGGCCAAGCCGGAACTGGCCAAGGAAACGCCATTCTCGACAGTGCTGGAAGTGCTCAAGGGCGATCACGCGGCGATCAAGAAGCTGACCGAGAAGGACCTGTTCAAACTGCTGGCTGCCACCTCGACCGGTATGTCGGAAGAAGCTTTCAGCGCCGAGGCGAAGAAGTGGCTTGCGGCTGCCAGGGACCCGCGCTGGAAGCGGCCCTATACCGAGCTGACCTACCTGCCGATGCAGGAGTTACTGGCCTATCTGCGCGCCAATGGCTACAAGACCTATATCGTCACCGGTGGTGGTCAGGATTTCGTGCGCACCTATGCCGAGAAGGTCTATGGCATACCACCGGAGCAGGTGGTGGGTTCTGCCCTCGATACCAAGTACACCTACGGCACCGATGGCAAGCCGCTGTTGATCAAAGAGCCCAAGTTGCTGCTTAACAACAACAATGACGGCAAGGCGAAGGACATCAATCTGATGATCGGCCGCCGTCCGTTCGCAGCCTTCGGTAACTCCACCGGTGACCAGCAGATGCTCGAGTACACCAAGGCCGGTGACGGTGCGCGCTTGTCAGTCCTGCTGCTGCATGACGATGCCAAGCGCGAATACGCCTACGGGCCGGCGCAAGGCCTGCCGGCGACCAAGGTCGGTGAGTTCACCCAGCCACTCTACGATGAGGCGGTGAAGCAGGGCTGGACAGTGATCAGCATGAAGAACGACTGGAATCAGGTGTTCTCTTTCGAGCCCTGATAGCAGCACCGGCCGGCGCTGACAGACCGGCTCAGACCGAGCCGGTCTGCTCCAGCCACTGGCGGTAGCGGCGGGTCAGGCGCTGGATGCGCAGGCGATCGAGAATCAGCGAGAGTAGTGGCGAGGCCTGAGGCTTGCTGTTGCGGCGCGTGCCAAGCCGACGCAGTTGGCGTTTGATGACTGCCATGGTGGCCAGAGCTGCCAGCGTCTTGTCCGACCAGCTTACCGCCGGCATGCTGGCTTGCGTATCTTCGCCGGCTTGCCAGCGCGCCGGCAGGTCGGGCTCCAGGGTCAGTGCGGTGGCCATGCCGGCCATGGCGACGCCCTCGGCAATGACCTGTTCGGCCACGGCGCGCCGGTGGATGCCGCCGGTGGTCATCAGCGGCATGCGTGCTTGCTGCGTCAGGCTGCTGGCAAATTCAAGAAAGTACGCTTCGCGCGCGAGAGTCCGGCCATCGGCTGTACGCCCCTGCATGGCCGGGCTTTCGTAGCTGCCGCCAGAGAGTTCGAGCAGATCCACCGGCAATTCGTTGAGTAGTTTGAGCGTGGCCAGCGCATCGGCAGCGTCGAAACCGCCGCGCTGGAAGTCGGCCGAGTTGAGTTTGACCGCCACGGCAAAACCGGCTGAGACCCGCGAACGTATGGCGCGGATCACTTCGCAGAGTAGCCGCGCACGGTTTTCCAGCGAGCCCCCCCAGCGGTCATTGCGCTGGTTGCTCAACGGCGAAAGGAATTGCGAGAGCAGATAGCCGTGCGCGGCATGAATCTGCACGCCATTGAAGCCGGCCTGTTCGGCCATCCGGGCGGAAGTGGCGAAGCGTTCGATCAGCTCGGCAATCTGGTCTTCGTCCATGGCTTTGGGAGTGGCGAACAGGTGCGAGTGCTTGCCCATGTCCAGCGCTACCGCAGAGGGTGCCCAGCAGTTGCCACCCATGCTGGCAAATACCTGACGGCCCGGATGGTTGAGCTGCATCCACACCTGCGCCCCGCCTTCCTGTGCGGCTTTGGCCCACTGGCTGAAGGGCTCCAGCGGCGTGCCCTGTTGCAGTACCACACCGCCGGGACCGGTCATGGCGCGGCCATCAACCATCACATTGCCGGTGATGAGCAAGCCGGCACCGCCCCGGGCCCAGCGGCGGTAGAGGCCGATCAGCGTCGTGCCGGGCAGCTGGCCGGGCTCCGACATGTTTTCTTCCATGGCCGCCTTGCCCAACCGGTTGGGAATGACGGCGCCGCAAGGCAGTGCCAGTGGCGTGAACAGGGCAGATCGGGACATGCAGATAATTCCGTTTTGGCTGGAGATGAATCTATCGTAAGCTTGAAGTCAGCTTTAAGGTCAAGCGCGGAGAACAGCATGCGAATCGGTGAACTGGCAGGTTTGAGTGGCGTGGCGGCCTCGACCTTGCGATTTTATGAGGCCAATGGCCTGCTTCCGGCGCCGCGCAGGGCCGGTAATGGCTACCGCGATTACCCGCCGGAAACCCTCGAACGTGTCGGGCTGATCCGGCTGGCGCAGAGTCTCGGCTTCAACCTCGAACAGATCCGCAAGGTACTTTCCAGCCATGGCAGCGAAGGCTCCCACGCCATGATCGTGCAGGGCTTGCAGGGTCGCCTGGCAGAAATCGAACAATTGCAACGCAAGCTGAACGAACAGCAGCTGGCCATTCGCGAGATGCTTGATGACATGCAGAACAATCCCGGCACGGGCAATTGCCTGCGTCTGGCCAAGGTGATTGGTAGCACGGCGCAGCAGCGAGTGCCGGGCAGCTAGTCAGCCGGTTACACCTTGTCCGCAGGTTCCCGGGTGTGGTGCCTGCGCGCCATCCATTGATAGCAACAGGAGTTGCCTGCTGGTGAACACACAAGACCCGTTACACGGAATTACTCTGGAAGCCCTGCTTACCGAACTGGTCGCCCGCTATGGTTGGGACGGACTGGCGCGGCAGGTGGATGTACGCTGTTTCAAGAACGATCCGAGCATCAAGTCGAGCCTGTCGTTCCTGCGCAAAACACCCTGGGCGCGGCAAAAGGTCGAGGCAATGTTTGTGCAGATGCGGCGCGACACTTGAGCACTATTGCGTAGGGGGGCTTCAGCCCGTCGATTCGGATTCTCGAGCGAAATACTGGGCTGAAGCCCACCCTGCGTATGCCTTGCATACCTTTTCGACGGGTTTTCTAGCGTGCTTTTCCCTGAAATAGTTGCACCCGCTGCTCCGGCGTCAGCGTGCCGGCAATCCCGATCAGCATCTGCTGCCGCAGGTCCTGCATCTTCTCCTGGATTTCACGCTGCCCGGCAAAGGCGGCCTGCAGTTGTCCGGTATCCAGTTGCGGAGCCTGCATCAGTTGCTCGATGGCCTGGCGTTGCTCGCGGGAAGCCTTGACCAGCGCCTGCATTTGCGGGGCCAGTTCGCGCATTTTTTCGCGGATCTGCTGGCGTTGTTCATCCGGCAGTTTCTGCATGCGCCCCATGAGATGTTTCAACCTTGGCCCGCCGGGATCACCCTGCATCTGCGCAAAGCCGGAATGATGTGCCGAGCGCGTCAACAGCCAGCTGCCGAGAAAGACATTAGCGGCCAGTGACAGTAGCAGGGCGCCAGCGAGCAGCCGGGATTTGTTCATAGGTCCTCCGTGTACAGGGCGCTGTCGAGCATCTGTGCACTGATCAGCAGTTCAGTATTGTCAGTGGCTGCTTGCCACTGCCCGGCAAACACACCGAGCACGCCGCACAGAGCCAGACTGGCCAGTTTGAACTGCCAGGCATAAGTGAATTCGTTCAGGGCCCGTTGCCAGCGCTGCTGCCAGCCTGTCTGTTGCGTCTGAAGGGTGGCCTGGCGCACGATTTGCGCCGCCAGATCCTCGCGCGGCAGCGGCCGCGGACTGGCCAGCAATTGCCTGACAAGCGGATCATCGGCGTTATTCATGGGCGCTCCTCCCGGTGTCGGTGCAGCCAGATACGTAGTTGCTTGCGTGCACGCACCAGCAAGCCCTCGACAGCCTTGACATGCAGGCCCATGACTGCAGCCGCCTGGCTATTGCTGTGCTCTTCGAAATAGCACAGCACCACGGCCATGCGCTGTTGTGCCGGCAGCCGTTGCAGGGCCTGATCGATGTCAGCGGCCTGCTGTTGCTGGCCATAGATGCTGGCACCGCCGGGTGCCGGGTCGGGCAGTTCGGCCAGTAGCGCTTCGCCATCATTGACCTGCCGGCGCGCCGTCTGACGACGGCCGTGATCCAGGCTGGCATTCACCAGAATGCGCCCCAGCCAGCTGGAAAAGCTGCCGCGTCGGGGCTTCCAGTCGCGGGCGTGGGTCCAGACTCTGGTGAAGGCTTCCTGCGCTACATCTTCGGCGTCTGCTGATTGCCCCAGTACGCGGAAGGCAATGGCATAGGCGCGCGGCAGATGCCGTTCGACCAGCATGGCAAAGGCCTGCTGGTCGCCCTCACAGACGCGGGCCATCAAGGCTTCGTCAGTCGGGTTTGCGGTCATCAATCAGCGGGGCTTTACTGTGGCGCGTCCTGTCCACCCATCTGGCCCTTGTGCTGTTGCTTCCATTTGGCTCTCATCTGCTGGCGTTCTTCCGCAGTGATCTGCCCGTCGCCGTTGGCATCCATTTTGGCGAAACGCTTCTCGCAGTTGGCCATGAACTCTTCCTTGGAAATGTTGCCATCGCCATTGGTGTCCACTTCCTTCATGTGTTGCTGCATTTTTTGTTGCATCTGCCCTTTCATCTGGCCATTCATGGGCATTTGACCGGGCGCTGGAGCTGTTGTGTCGCTGGCAGCCATGGCCAGACTGCTGGCACTCAGGACAAGGCTCAGGGCGATCAATTTTTTCATGGCGTTCATGCTGTTTCCTCGGTTGTTCAAGCGGAATGCTCAATACATATACGTAGCCGCCGAGCATTCCCCTGCGTTTATTTTCACATTACGTAGTGGCCGCGAAAGTGTCGGCACGGGCCATGTCCCACATGCGTTGGTAAAACTCGTACTGGATTTTTCCATCCAGCATCTCGCCCGGAGTGAGGAATACATGCACCTGCGCATAATTGCGCACTTCGGTATCACTGATACGGCGCACCAGATGGTGCGGCTTGAGCTGTTCGGGATGTTCAAGCCCTGCCGAAGCCAGCATTTCCGCCAGTGCGTGGAGGGTGTTGTGGTGGAAGTTGTAAACCCGGTCGCCTTTGTCTTCCACGACCAGAGCGCGCTGGCGCAGTGGATCCTGGGTGGCTACGCCGGTAGGACACTGGTTGGTATGACAGGCCTGGCTCTGGATACAGCCGATGGCGAACATGAAACCGCGTGCCGAGTTGGTCCAGTCGGCACCCATGGCCAGTACGCTGATAATGTCGAAGGCGCTGATGATCTTGCCGCTGACCCCCAACCGGATGTGCTCTCGCAGATTCAGTCCGACCAGGGTGTTTTGCACGAACAGCAGCGCTTCACGCAAGGGCACGCCAAGATGGTCACTGAACTCCGATGGGGCTGCGCCGGTGCCACCCTCGGTGCCATCAATGACGATGAAGTCGGGCATGATGCCGGTTTCCAGCATGGCCTTGGCGATAGCCGTGAATTCCCATGGATGACCGATGCACAGCTTGAAACCGACCGGTTTGCCGCCAGACAGTTCGCGCAACCTGGCGATGAACTGCAGCAGTTCGATGGGGGTACTGAAGGTGCTGTGGGACGAGGGCGATATACAGTCCTGACCCATCGGTATGCCGCGGGTTGCGGAAATTTCCTGGCTGATCTTGTGTTTCGGCAGTATCCCGCCATGGCCGGGCTTGGCGCCCTGACTGAGCTTGATCTCGATCATCTTTACTTCGGGGCGCCTGGCCTGCTCGGCAAAACGTTCCGGGTTGAAGTGGCCATCGGCGGTGCGGCAACCGAAGTAGCCGCTGCCGATCTCCCAGACCAGATCGCCACCGTATTCCAGATGGTAAGGGCTGATACTGCCCTCGCCGGTGTCGTGGTAGAAACCGCCCAGTTTGGCGCCTTTGTTGAGTGCCCGGATCGCATTGGCGCTGAGCGAGCCGAAGCTCATTGCCGAGATATTCATTACCGAGACGTCATACGGCTGCGTGCAGGCCGGGCCGCCAACACGCACCCGAAAGGTTGCGGGATCCGCGAGTTTTGCCGGCACCATGGTATGGGTCATGAACTCATAGCCGTGCTGGTAAACATCGAGCAGCGTGCCAAAGGCCTTGTCCGAGTTCTCCTTCTTGGCCCGGGCATAGACCATCGAGCGTTGCGCGCGCGAAAACGGCAAAGCTTCGCGGTCGCCTTCGATCAGGTACTGGCGAATTTCCGGGCGGATGCTTTCCACCAGATAGCGGATATTGCCGATCACCGGATAGTTGCGGCGGACTGCATGGCGTTTTTGCAGCAGGTCGAAGATGCCGACCAGGCTGAGTACCGCAGTTATCAGGTTCATCAACCATAGGCGCGGGATGGTGATGCCGAAAGGCAAGTGGAGCGGCACATCCATGACTACATAGGGCAGGGTGGCCAGAGTGAACAGGACACAGAAGACGAATACCGTATAACGGAGAAGCAGCGACAGGCTCATAGAGGCTCCGGTGTACCGATTGGGAAAGCTGGGACAAGTGCTGAGCGTAGTCTGGCAGGCTGGCGGAAACCAGCATTGCTTTACAGGTCAGGCACCTGTTTGCCTGGAGTGCATGGCGAACCAGTCATTCGCCAGACTTGCCAGTAGATCGGGCTGCTCCTTGGGAATCCAGTGCCCGCAATTCTCGATACGCTGGTAGCGCCACGGCGCATCCATCTGTTTCTCCGAATCGCGCATCTGTGCTTCGGTGAGAAACCGGTCCTGACTGCTCCAGATTCCCAGCGTCGGGCGACTGCAGCGTGGCCAGTCGCTCAATACCACCGGCAGCAGATTGGCCCGGTACCAGTTGAGCCCGGCAGTCAGCCGGCCCGGGCGTGACATGCGCCGGATGTTCTCTGCGCTATCCGGCTCATTACCCAGCCAGCGCGCCAGGCCGCCGCGCTTGAGCAGATACCATTCAGCCACACCGCGCAGCTGAAACCACAGGGTGTACAGGCCCTTGCCCAGCTTCTGCTGCAGGCCGGCCCGCCCGTAGCTGCGCAGATGACCGACCGATACGGCCACCAGTGCGCGGACGCTTTGCGGGTAATAGAGGGCAAAGGCCCAGCCGATTGCCGAACCCCAGTCATGGCCCATGACGTATACCGGCTCGCGGATTCCCAGCTGTTCGAGTACAGCAGGAATGTCATCGACGAGCTGGCGGATGCGGTATTGATCAACGCCCTGCGGTATATCGCTCTCGCCGCAGCCGCGCTGATCGAGGGCGATGACCCGGTAGCCGGCCGCCAGCAGCAGCGGCGTTACCTTCGACCAGATGTGCAGGTCATCGGGGAAACCATGCAGTAGCAGCAGCGGTGCCCCGACGCCCTGATCAGATACACGGAAGGTCAGGCCACGGGTCCTGACCCTGAGCAAGCCGTCAGCATTGGCAGTTTGCAAACGGCGTACTCCAGTGCCGGGGTAAATAGTGCAAAGGTTATTTTGCCGCTTTCATGCTGAGGATCAGATCGGCATTGGTCTTCTTCAGGATGCTTTCGGCGCCACTGCTGTATTTCGCCGGATCAGCGGTAACACTGAAATCGCGGCTCTGGTTGGTACCGCCACCTAGCAACGCGCTGGCAGCGTTGACGGTGGTTTCCAGTGCGACCATGCCGCCAGAGGTGGTATTGGTGATTTCGCCGAACGGCTCCGGTGAGGCGATCGGCTGGCCCAGTTTTACCGAGCCATTGGTGGTGCTGAAGGTGCCGCCCTGGCCGCCGATCAGGATGATGCCACTGCCGGGAGTAACCGAGAGTGCCTGCCCGACCTCCACTGCGGAGAAGCTGGCAAAAGCGCCTGTCTCGCTTTTATTGGAAGAAAAATCCAGGTTGTACATGACTGAAATGATTGGCAGTTTGTTCTTGTCGGCAAAGCCCGAGGCGGCCATGTCCGGGGTATTGAAGTTGAAGCCGTTTCCCTGACCGGTCTCGCCCATGAAAAAGTACAGCTTGCCGATGGACTCGGGTGCCACATAGGTCACGGTGTTGTCGCTGCCGAAGAAGGACGCCTCTTCGGTGAACGGCGAGGCTTTGCTGGCGGATTTTTCGAACTCGCTGCTGGCCAGTTGTCCACGGTCGGCGACTTCGTAACCGGCTGCTTGCAACTGGGCAAGCAGATCCTGATAAGCCTTGTCGGTGATGCTCTGCATGACGGCCGGGGTTATGCCATGCAGTTCCATCATTGCGCTGGAGTTGCCGCCGACACCACTACCGGCTTTTGCATGCTCTTTTTTGGTGGTGATGAAGCCGACCTTGAACGAGCCAATCACCAGTTTCTTTACCCCGACGAAGGCTTTACCGCCTTCAACCTTGACGGCGTCATGGGTAAACATGCCGAAAGGGCCGGAGGCTTGCTCTGCGGGTTTGATGACCTCATTGGTGGACGTCACCGAACAGGCAGCAAGGGACGTCAGTGCGATGGCGGCAGTCAGGACTTTGATGGCATTCATGCGGTTTTCCTTGTTTTTTTCTGAATTGTTAGAGCCGGGGTCGATTATAGGTAGACTTTTGCGGGTTTCCAGCCCCCGGCGCCGGGTGATTCGGCAGGCGTGTCCCGGCTCTGATTGCAGCGCCCGGAGCAGGATGATTTCATACGCGCCTGATCTTCAGTGAGTCCGCTTATGGCTAACCTGCGTCGTCTGTTATTGCTGGGATTCCTGGCTCTGGCTGTACCGGCCCAGGCAGCTGCCTTTCGCGTGGTTACCGAAGAGTGGGCCCCCTACAACTTCCAGCAAGACGGTCAGCCGGCAGGCTTTTCCGTGGAGTTGCTGCAAGCGGCACTCAAGCTGCTTGGGGAGCATCCGCGCATCGAGTTCATGCCGTGGAATCGTGCCTACAAAACCGCGCTGGAACAGCCTGATGTGCTGATCTTCAGCATTGCCTGCACCCGTGAGCGGGAACAGCTGTTCAAGTGGGTAGCGCCGGTCTTGCCGCGCAAGATGTATCTGTACCGGCTGGCCAGTCGCCAGGATATCGATTTGCAGTCGATCGAGGATGCCAAGCGCTGGCAGGTTGGCAGTAATGCCGAGCAGGATGCCTCGACCCGGGATCTGCTACGGCTTGGTTTCGTGCAGGGCAAAAATCTGCAACTGATCACCGGCAAGGATGTGCAGAACCTGCACAAGTTGCAGCTGGGCCGCATTGATCTACTGGCATCTAGCCAATTGCAGATGGCTGCCGCCGCCCGCGAGGCCGGTTATCCACTGATGGACTTCGTGCCGACCCTGTTGCTCTCGGGTGAAGGTGAGGATTATTACTTTGCCTTCAGCCTGGGTACTCCGGATAGCCGGGTGGCGGCCTTGCGTGAGGCGTTCGAGCGCTTGCATGCCAATGGAACCTATGCAGCGTTGCTGGAGAAATATACCCGTTGAAGTCATCGGCTGGCGGCGCAGGTTGCTTCAAAGCACCTCGTCCGGTGCCTGTCGACACGGCACACAGTGGTTGCCGCGCTCGAACTGCAGCGTGCTGTGCTGGATGGCAAAGTGCTCGTGCAACTCTTCCGCGATTTCGGTCAGCAGTTCGTCATCCAGATTGCCATCGGGTTTGACCAGATGCGCCGTGAGTGCCACTTCGGTGGTGCTCATGGCCCAGATGTGCAGGTCGTGCACCTCGCTGATGCCGGGCAGGCTCTGCAGGTAGGCCAGTACCTGGTCCGGCTGGATATGGGCGGGAACCGCGTCCAGCGACAGGTTCACCGATTCGCGCATCAGCCCCCAGGTACCGAAGGCGATGATGATCGCAATCAGGATGCTGACCAGCGGATCGAGCCACAGCCAGCCGGTGAAGAGCATGGCGATTGCCGCCAGTACCACGCCGAAGGAAATCGCCGCATCGGCAGCCATGTGCAGATAGGCGCCGCGGATGTTCATGTCATGGTCCTTGCCGGACATGAACAGCCAGGCGGTATAGGCATTGATGAGGATGCCGATGCCGGCCACCACGATTACCGTAACGCTGGCAATCGGCTGCGGGTCGGACAGCCGCAACAATGCCTCCCAGGCGATGGCAGCCACGGCAATCAGCAGGAACAGTGCATTGAACAGCGCAGCCATGACCGATGAGCGGCGCAGACCATAGGTATGGCGGCGGGTCGGACGCTTCTGCACCAGCACATTGGCACCCCAGGCCAGCAGCAGGCCGAGCACGTCACTCAGGTTGTGCCCGGCATCGGCGAGCAATGCCAGAGAGTTGGATAACACACCGAACAGGGCTTCAAGCAGGACGAAGCCAAGGTTCAGCGTGACGCCGATGGCAAAGGCGCGGTTGAAGCTTTGCGGCCCATGACTGTGCGCATGCCCGTGGGCATGCGGGTGATCTTGAGCAGTTTTGTCGTGCATCAATTACGTGCGTCTTTCGGCTTGTTGCCGTTGGCGTAATCGTTTTTGGCACCAGCGAATGCGGGCCGCGGCTGATGGGTGAAGTAGGCGGCTATATCCACCGCTTCCTGATCGCTGAGGGTGTTGCCCTGACCCAGCGGCATGTTGTGCTTGATGAAGGCGGCGGCGGTATAGGTGCGAGCCATGCCGGCGCCTATATTGAACGAGTCATTGCCCCAGAGCGGCGGAAAGCTGTAACTGCCATCGGTGTTTTTCATGCCTTCGCCATTCGCCGCATGGCAGGCGGCACATTTCTGGGCGTATAACTGCTTGCCGTTATCGGCATCGGCTACCAGGTCCTTGTTGATGCTGCCCATGCCACGGCCAACCACGGCGGTGCCGACCGGTACGCCGGTGGACAGCCACTGGATGTACATCAGCATGGCGTTCATTTCTTTCGAATCGAAGGCCAGCGGCTTGCCGTTCATCGAGCGCTCGAAGCAGTCGTTGATACGTTCCTGCAGCGAATTGATCGATCCCGAGCGGGTACGGTACTCGGGGAACACCCCCCACAGGCCCACATAAGGGCCGGCATTGGCCACGGTGCCGCCACCCAGATGGCAGCTGCTGCAGTTGAGGCCGCCACCGACATTCTCCGGTAGCTGCTTGCGGGTGTCCGTAACCAGCAGTTTGCCCAGCTTGATGGCGTCGCCTGTCGGCCCTTGCGGAATGCTGGTTTCAGCAGGCGGGTTCATCGGTACCGGTTCGGCATGCAGGGTCATGCTGCAGGCTGCGCTGAGCAGGGTGATCAGTAGGACGTTGGCGTATGGTTTTTTGAGCATGGAGTATTTCTCTTCATCTTGCGGGGAGCGCTAATCGGCGATGGCTTAACCTTAGCCGAAAGCGTTGGTTGTCAACCAGTCAGGACCCTTTCGAAGTGCTCCACGACCGGGAATGGCTGGTAGAAATCATGCAGCAACAGGCGCCATTGCTGGTATTGCTCCGACTGGCGAAAGCCGATGGTGTGATCCTCCAGCGTTTGCCACTGCACCAGCAACAGGTATTTGTCCGGCACCTCGAGGCATCGCTGCAGCTGATGTGAAACATAGCCGGGCATCGCGCTGATAATCGCCTGCGCCTGGGCAAAGGCCTGCTCGAATGCAGATGCCAGCCCGGGTTTAACCTGCAGCATTGCTGCCTCAAGGATCATCGCTGGTCTACTCTGGCTGGCCGCGCGGATAGTCACCGGCTTGCAGCCAGGACGCCAGGCGGGCTTTGGCCTGTGGCCATTCGCTGGCCACTAGGCTGAAAATTACCGAGTCGCGGATGCGCCCGTCGCCCATCAGCATATGGCTGCGCAGGATGCCTTCTTCGCGCGCGCCGATGCGGGCAATCGCCGCCCGGGACTTGAGGTTGAGAAAGTCGGTCAGCAATTCCACCCGGTTGCACTGCCAGTGCTCGAAGGCATGTTTGAACATCAGGTACTTGGCTTCGGTATTGATATGGCTGCGTTGCCAGGACTGGGCAATAAAGGTGAAGCCGATTTCTACCCGTTTGTGCGCACTCTCGATGTTGCGGAAGCGGGTGCTGCCGACCACTTTGCCGGAACCTTCGTCGATGGTGGCGAAGGACAGCTCCTTGCCGGCGTGGAACTGGGCTTCGGCGTTCTGCAGAAACTGCGGCAAATCCTCCGGGTGCGGCACGATAGTGACCGGCAGTTGCCACAGCGCGCCGTCTTCAATGGCTTCAGCCAGCCCCGGCAGGTGCTCTTGACTGAGCGGTTCCAGACGGACGTTACGGCCACGCAGAGTGGTTTTTTCGATGTGCATGCAGACAGCCTTCCGGGAGCGTCAATTGTTCTGGTTGCTTGTGTCAGCTTGCTGCCGGTTATTGCAAGAGTCTCCGACGAATCGCGCACTACGGCAAGACTGTATGCAGCAACTGGAGGCATCGGGCTATGCCGGCGTCTGTACTGCCGCTGCGAAACAGTCGCAGAGGTAGTATGCGCAGCACCGGCTGGCGCATCATGAGGCAAGCCCTGAACAGTGAATTTTCCATGTCCGTCCAGTTTTTCCAGTTCGAATCGCGCCCACAGGCACTGGCTGCCGTTGCTCAGGCGTTGCTGCTGCCATTGCAGGCAGCATTGCGCGGGCAAGGCCGGGCGCAGGTGCTGTTGCCCGGTGGCAGCACGCCGCAGCAGCTGCTGCCCTTGCTGGCCGCGCTGCCCGTGGACTGGTCGCGGATACTGGCCAGCCCTACGGATGAGCGCTGGGTCGCGGCGGATGCGGCGGATAGCAACCTGCAGCTGCTGCGCGAAGGATTGCCTGCTGCGCGCTGGCTGGACCCGCGGCAGGGTAGCGAGGCGCGTGCTGCGGCACGGCAATGGGGCGACCGGCTGGGTGATTGGCTGCCGTTCAGCGCGGTGCTGCTGGGCATGGGTGAGGATGGCCATTTTGCTTCGCTGTTTCCGGGCATGCCGGGGCTGGCATCAGCGCTGGATGTGGAGCAGCCGGCTGGCTGTGTCGTTGGCCGTGCGCCGGTCGAGCCCCAGCTGCGCCTGTCGCTCAATTTGCCCATGCTGCTGAGCACCCGGTGGCTGGGGTTGCTGGCCTTTGGCGCGCGCAAAGCGGAGTTGATCGAGCAGGTGCTCGCCGATCTGCCGGAAACCCGCACCTTGCCCCTGCATGCCTTGCTGCATCAGCAACGCGTGCCGCCGGGCATTTATTGGGCGCCCTGAATGGGTACACTGGGGCCAGTACAGTGCGAGGATCGAATGCATGCTGCATAGCGTGGTGGAACAGGTAACGATGCGCCTTGAAGTGCGTTCGGCAGCTCGGCGTGCACGCTATCTGCAAGGTGTGCAGGAGGCTGCCGGGCGCGCGCCGCGCGAACATCTGGGTTGCTCCAACCTGGCCCATGCACTGGCTGCGCAACCGACCGATGCCCGCCTGATCATCAAACAGGGCGGGGCGCCGCACATCGCCATTGTCTCCAGTTACAACGACCTGCTCTCGGCCCATCAGCCGCTGCGCGATTATCCCGAACAGTTGAAACAGGCGCTGGCGCGGGTTGGCGCCACCGCGCAGTTTGCTGCCGGGGTGCCGGCCATGTGTGATGGCATCACCCAGGGCGAGGCGGGCATGCAGCTGTCACTGTTCTCCCGCGACCTGATTGCCCAGGCCACAGCCATCGGCCTGACCCACGGGATTTTCGATGGCGGTCTGTACCTCGGTGTGTGCGACAAGATTGTTCCCGGGCTGCTGATCGGCGCCCTGCATTTCGGTCATCTGCCGGCGGTGTTTGTTCCGGCCGGGCCGATGCACTCGGGCCTGGCCAACAAGGACAAGGCGGCGCTGCGCCAGCGCTTTGCCCGTGGTGAAGCCAGCCGCGAGGAACTGCTGGCCGCCGAGCAGGCCGCCTATCACGAGGCCGGCACCTGCACCTTTTACGGCACCGCCAACACCAACCAGCTGCTGATGGAGGCCATGGGTCTGCATGTGCCGTGCAGTGCCTTTGCCCATCCGCACAGCCCCCTGCGCACGGCATTGACGGATGAGGCGGCACGACTGGTGGCGCGCAACAGCCGGCAGGGTGAGCGCTATCTGCCGCTGGGTTTGCAGGTTGATGCCCGGTGCCTGGTGAACGCGGTGGTGGCCTTGCTGGCCAGTGGCGGCTCGAGCAATCACAGCCTGCACCTGCCAGCGATTGCCCGCGCTGCCGGGTATCAATTGCTCTGGGAGGACTTTGCCGAGTTGTCAAAGGTGGTGCCCTTGCTGGCGCGGGTGTATCCCAACGGCGCGGCCGATGTGAACCAGTTTCAGGCCGCCGGTGGCCCGGCCTGGCTGATTCGTGAGCTGCTCGGTGGCGGCTTGCTGCACGGCGATGTGCCGACCGTCGCGGGGCAGGGGCTGGCAGATTACGGTCGCGAGGCCTGGCTGGAGCAGGGCGCACTGGGCTGGCGTGATTTGCCTGCAAGCAGCCCGGCGCCGGCTATCGTGCGTGCGCTGGCTGAGCCGTTCAGCGCTGAAGGCGGACTGGGCCTGCTGCAGGGGAATCTGGGCCGGGCGATTATCAAGACCTCGGCCCTGCCAGCGTCGAACTTGCACGTACGGGCACAGGCGCGGGTATTCGAGAGCGAGGCCGCTGTGCAGGCAGCCTATGCCGCCGGTGAGCTGCTTGGCGATCTGGTGCTGGTGGTGCGCTTTCAGGGGCCGCGCGCCAATGGCATGCCCGAACTGCACAAGCTGATGCCGCTGCTGGCCAATCTGCAGCAGGCCGGGCAGAAAGTGGCACTGGTCACCGATGGACGCCTGTCCGGTGCCTCCGGCCAGGTCCCGGCCGCTTTGCATCTGACCCCGGAAGCGGCGCTGGGCGGGCCGCTGGCCTGGTTGCAGGATGGTGACTGGATCGAGCTGGATGCCGAACGGGGGCTATTGCACGTCGAGCAGGATGTGGCCCAATGGGCTGAACGCAAACCCGCCAGCACCCCCCCGGCCTCAGCGGCAGGTTATGGTTTGCAACTGTTTGCCCTGCAGCGGCGCATGGTTGGCCCGGCCGATCAGGGCGCTACAAGCCTGGAATGGGAGGAATGAGATGGGTCTGACAATCGAAGCCGTGTTGCAGCGGGCGCGTCCGGTACTGCCGGTACTGGTCCTTGACGATGTGGCGCTGGCGGTTGATCTGGCTGCGGCACTGCAGGCCGGTGGTGTCGAAGTGCTGGAAGTGACCCTGCGCACCGAGCGGGCACTGGATGCACTGGCGGCCATCGGCAAGGCATTTCCGTCGTTGCTGGTCGGTGCCGGCACGCTGATTCACCCCGAACAGTTTGCCGAGGCGCGTGATGCCGGCGCGCAGTTTGTCGTCAGTCCGGGGCTTACCGCACGGCTGGCCAGGGCAGCGGATGATGCCGGTTTACCTTATCTGCCAGCGGTCAGCACGCCTTCTGAAGTGTTACTGGCACTGGAATATGGTTATCGTTCGCTGAAGCTGTTTCCGGCCAACGGCAATGCCAGCATCAAGCTGTTGAATACCCTCAAGGGGCCGTTTACCGGTATACGCTTCTGCCCGACGGGCGGAATAACTGCAGAAAATCTGCTGAACTTCCTGCGCCTGCCGAATGTCACTTGTGTCGGCGGCACCTGGATAGCACCGTCCAATCTGATCCGCGCCCGCGCCTGGGATCAGATCACCCAAATGGCGCTGGAAGCCCGCGCGCTGGCTGCCAGTCTGGAGCATCGAACATGAGCTGGGATCTTGCTGTACAACCTTACGTGATCGACCTGCAGGTGCAGGCCGATGAAATCGATGCCCTCGGGCATGCCAACAATGCCGTGTATGTCAGCTGGCTGGAACGTTGCTCCTGGCACCATTCGCAAAGCCTGGGGCTGGATCTGGCCGACTATCAGCGCCTGGATCGGGCCATGGCCGTGGTGCGTAATGAAATTGACTATCTGGCCAGCGCCTATCTGGGGCAGCATCTGCAGGTGGCGACCTGGATCATCGAGTCCGATCACCGTTTCAAGATGACCCGGCGCTTTCAGGTTGTGCGGCCGGCAGACGGAGTCACCTTGTCACGGGCTTTCACCACCTTTGCCTGCATCGAGATGTCCAGCGGCAAGCCCCGGCGGATGCCGGTGGAGTTTGTCGAGGGGTATGGGGCGGCGGTGATAGAACAGTTTCCGCGGGAGTTGTAGAAGGGTTGCGGATTGGCAATCCGTGACTTTTTGCCCTTTTGCTAGCGGCGGTTGCCACGCTTGGCTGATAGCTTTGTTCCGCTCTACTGGGCGTGTCACTTTTGCCAGGGGTTGCGGCAAAAGTAAGCAAAAACGCTTGCCCCATCATCCGGCCCTGCGCTGCGCTTCGGGCTCCCTCACTCCGGTGCCGCTCCGCAGGCACGCCCCGAAGGGCCATCCTTGGCCCATCGGGGCATTTTGATCGTTCCCACGCTCTGCGTGGGAATGCAGCCCTCGACGCTCTAGCGTCTGCAAGCCAGGCTCCCACGCTGGAGCATGGGAGCCATCGGAACGGTGCCGCAGTGAGGGAAGTCGTGCGCAGCGCGACCCGGATGCAGGGGGGTGTTTCTTTTGCTTACTTTGCTTTGCACAAGCAAACGTAGCGCAGCGGAGTAACAGCCGAAGGCTGGCCCGAAAGGCGAGCGCAGCGAGTCAAGAAAGTAAGGCGGCCGGCGGGGAGCAACCTGAACTATCCAGCAACTTCGGAAATCGGTCGAAAAAGAACAAAAAACATCCTGGGATTGCCAATCCGCTACCACCCCAGGCTTTCCGGTAAACTCCGCAGCCCGTTCAATTCCGCTTCCCGGTCAGATCAATCATGCAAATCGCCCTGGCACCGATGGAAGGTCTGGTGGATGAAATCCTCCGCGATGTGCTGACCCGTGTCGGAGGCATCGACTGGTGCGTGACGGAATTCATCCGCGTATCAGAGCGCCTGTTGCCGGTTGGCAGCTTCACCAGGTTGGCGCCTGAACTGGCGTGTGGTGCGCAGACGCCGGCAGGTACGCAGTTGCGCGTGCAGTTGCTCGGCTCCGATCCGGCTTGCCTGGCAGATAACGCCGCGCTGGCATGCGAGTTGGGTGCGCCGGTTATTGATCTGAATTTTGGGTGTCCGGCGAAAACGGTAAACAAGTCACGAGGCGGTTCGGTTCTGCTTAAAGAGCCTGACTTGCTCCACGACATCCTCTATGCGGTGCGCAAGAGCGTGCCAAAGCAGATAGCGGTTACCGCGAAAATGCGTCTGGGTTACGACAGTCCGGATGGTGTGCTGGATTGTGCGAGGGCTCTGGAATCTGGCGGTGCGGAGCAGTTGGTGGTGCATGCGCGAACCAAGCGCGATGGCTATAAACCGCCGGCGCACTGGGAGTGGATTGCCCGGGTGGCGGATACGGTCAAGGTGCCGGTGTACGCCAATGGCGAGGTCTGGTGTGTTGAGGACTGGCAGCGCTGCCGGGAAGTCAGTGGCGTCGAGGACTTGATGCTGGGCCGCGGCCTGGTTTCAAGGCCGGATCTGGCCCGGCAGATCGTCGCGGCACGGGCTGGCGAATACCTCGCGCCAATGCCGTGGTCCGAGGTGCTGGGTCTGCTGCAAGCGTTCTGGTTGCAGGTGCGGGAGCGCCTCACCGAGCGTTCGGCGCCGGGTCGCCTGAAGCAGTGGCTGGGCATGTTGGCGCGCAACTACCCCGAGGCTTTTGACCTGTTCACTCGGATAAAGCGCGAAACAGACTTCGCACGTATTGATGCTTTGCTGGGGATGTCAGGGCTGGCAATGGTTAGTCAAGACTAGGCTTTTGCTGCTGCAGCAGCTGACGCAGTTCTGCAAATGCGACAGGCTTGCTGAACAGGTAGCCCTGGTAAATGTGACAACCTTCGCGTGTCAGAAAGTCCAGCTGCTGCTGGTCTTCGACCCCTTCGGCAATGATGCCCAGCTTGAGACTTTGGGCCATGGCGATGATGGCGCGAATGATTTCGACGTCGTTGGACTCGCGGGTGGCGTCGTGAATGAATGAGCGGTCGATTTTCAGCACATCCACCGGCAGGCGCTTGAGATAGGTCAGCGACGAGTAGCCGGTACCAAAGTCGTCCATGGCAAAGTTGACACCACCTTGCTGCAACAGCTGCATCCTGGTGACGGTACTTTCCATGTCCTTGATGACGATGCTTTCGGTTACTTCCAGCTTGAGCATGCTGGCCGGCACGCCGGTTTGCTTGAGAATGCTGAATACACCCTCGGCAAAGTTCGGCTGGGCGAACTGGGCGGCACTGATGTTGACTGCCATGCTGAACTGGTCTGCGCTTGCCAGCCGGTCCTCAAGCAGGGTGGCGCACACCCGGCAGGCCTGCTCAAGAACCCAGTGACCAACGCTGACGATCTGGCCGCTCTCTTCAAGGACATGAATGAACTGGTTGGGCAGTTGTATGCCCAGTGTCGGATGCTGCCAGCGCAGCAAGGCTTCGGCGCCGATGATGCGACCATCGCGTGCATCCACCTGCGGTTGGTAGTGCAACCTGAACTGTCCGGATTCGAGGGCCTGGCGCAGGTCAGTGTCCAGGCGCAGGCGCTCATTGGCCTGTTCCAGCATCGAAGGCTGGAATATTTTTATGGCATTGCGTCCGGCATCCTTGGCCCGGTACAGGGCAATGTCGGCATGCTTGAGCAGATCGACCGGTTCCTCGCCGTGATCCGGAATAATGGCAATGCCGATGCTCGGGGTGATATGCAGATAATGCCCGTCAAACAGCATGGGTTCGGCCAGGAGTGCCCGCAACTTTTCTGCCAGCGCCATGGCATCCAGTTGGGCACAGTTCAGGTCGCCTTCAATTGCGCTGAGCAGGATGACGAACTCATCGCCACCCAGACGGGCAACGGTGTCCTCCGCGCGCACGGCCTTTTCCAGCCGGCTGGCAACCCTTTTCAGGACGCTGTCGCCGGCAGCGTGACCAAGGGAGTCGTTGATGGTCTTGAAGCGATCGAGGTCCATGAACAGCAGGGCGCCGCGCATGTTGTGCCGCTTGAACAGCGGAATTTGCTGGTGCAGGCGGTCGGTCAGCAGGGTGCGGTTGGGCAGGTTGGTCAGCGGGTCGTGATAGGCCATGTGCTCAATGCGCGCTTCAGCACTTTTCAGCTCTGAAATGTCGCGGCTGGTGGTCAACAGGCAAGGCCTGCCATTGAGTTCGAACTGCTCCACGGAGACCGAGAGTGTCAGGGAAGTGCCATTCTTGTGCCGCCCGAATGTTTCCTGATTGCGTATCCGTCCGTCGCGCTGAAAAATTTCATTCAGCCTGGCGACCTGGTCGGAGGTACTCCAGATGCCGACATCGTGAAAACTTTTGCCGACTACTTCATTGGCGGTAAGACCACTTACGCGGGTGAAACCCTCATTGATTTCCAGATAGAGGGTGCTGTTTAGGTCGACGATGCTGATGGCATCCGGGCTGTTATGAAAGGCTTTGGAAAACTTGTCCTGACTGGTGCGCAAGGCCGCTTCCGCCTTGAGTTGCGCGGTGATGTCGAGAATGCTGGCGGTAACCACGCTTTCGATGCCGACCTGTAACTGGCGCATGGAGCACAGGCATTGGAGGATGTGTCCCTGCTTGTGGCGGAGACGGATCGGGTAATTGCGGATCACGCTCTGGTGCTGCAGCAAATTGCTGATTTCTTCGACGTGCGCAGGATCCGTCCAGAAGTTCAGCGCCGAGGGTGGCAGGCCGATGATTTCTTCCGGGGTCCAGCCAAAGGTTTCGCTGAAACTCTGGTTGATCTCCATGAACTTGCCGCTATCCCGCTGCACCACACAGCAAGGTTCCATGCTTGCTTGAAACAGCGCGGTGAATTTCTCTTCGGAGGCCTTGATCTGTTGTTCGTGCTGTACCTTTTCACTGATATCGAGAACGATACCGACCATGCGGATCGGCTTGTTCTGCTCATCCCGATACAGGTGGGCGATAGCTTCCAGATGCCGGGTGGCGCCGGAGGGCAGAGTGATCTGGTAGGTAAAGGTGACCGGCTGTCTGGTGGCTTCCAGAACCAGCCTGTAGCTCCTGTGGACTGCGCGCCGGGTTTCCAGTGGCATGCTCTGGAACACAGTGTCGATCGAGTCATTCAGCGGTTCTTTGCCAAGCCCGTGCAGGCTTGCCGTGCGGGCCGAGGCATAATAATGGCCGCTATCGATCTGCCAGTCCCAGAACCCCTGGCGGGCAGACTCCAGCGCCATGTTCAGGCGTTCTTCACTGTCGCGGATGGCTTGTTCCTGTTGGCGTTGCCGACTGATGTCGCGGACGGTCAGCAGCAGGGTTGGTTCGCCGTTGAGCATGAACTCCGCGCCATACACCTCGGCCAGGGTCTGGCTGCCATCGCGGGCTTGCGCCATGGCCTCGATCTGGAAGGCCGAGTTGGCATTGATTCCCTCGATCAGTCGTTCGCGGTCACGGGCATTGGCCCAGAGCCCCAGGTCAAAGGCCGAGCGGCCAATGGCTTCGCTGGCTTTCCAGCCAAACAGGCGCTCGAAGCTGCTGTTGACCTCAACCAGGCAGCCGCTGCGCCGGTCGGTGATGACCACGGCGTCAGGTGACATACGAAAGGCCAGGGAAAATTTTTCCCGACTGATGCGCAGGTCTTCTTCGGTGCGCTTGATATCGGTCTGGTCGTGCAGGGAAAGCAGCAGAAATTCCTGATCCTGCTGTCGGGTATAGCGCACCCAGGCCTGCACATCGATCAGTTGTCCTGACTGACTGGAGAGTTGCAGATCAAATGCGATCGGCTCCTGATGGGCGCGCGCGCGCTGGATAATTTGCTCGCGCTGCTGCAGGTCTACCAGGAGTCCGAGTTCCCGGGTAGTGCGGCCACACATCTGCTCCGGGGTCCAGCCGAGCAACTCTGCAATCTGATGATTTGCGGCGAGAATCGTCCCTTCCGGGTAGCGGACCAGGGTCATGGCCATGGGTGCCAGATGTACCCATTCCCGGAGCATTTGCAGTTGCACACCCCGATTCTCGGTCAAGGACGGATTGTCTGACTGATTGGCCGTTGCCGGCGGATCGGATGGTGCTGTGGTTTTAGGCAAGCTGGGTCCTCAAAATTGGACGGACATGATTACGATAGCAGTCGTCAGGCCTGCTGACCTTGACTGCGTTGCTGGTCAAGCAGGGCCATAAACGCTCTGGCGGCATTCGAAAGGGTGCGTTCGCTATGCAGAATGTAACCCAGTTGGCGATCCAGCTGGATGCCCGGCAAGGGCAGGCGCGTGACCTGTTCGTCGAGCATGGTGCGTGGCAGTACGCTCCAGGCAATGCCGATCGACACCATCATTTTGATGGTCTCCAGATAGTTGGTGCTCATGCCGATGTTGGGCGTCAGCCCCTGCCCCTCGAACAGCCGTCGCACGATGTGGTGGGTAAAAGTATTGCCGCCGGGAAATACCGCCGGATGTTGTGCCACATCCGCCAGGCTGATCTGCTCCTTGCGGGCCAGCGGGTGCTCGGGTGCCGCGACAAAATCCAGCGGGTCGTTCCAGACCAGTGTGGCGCGCACCGATTCGCGGGTTTCCGGTGCCAGGGTGATCACCGCCAGTTCGGCGCGGCCATGCAGCACTTCTTCATAGGCCACTTCCGAGTCGAGAAACTGGATGTCCAGGGCAACCTGGGGATGGGCGCGGGTAAAGGCGCGCAATAGTGGCGGCAGGCGATGCAGGCCGATGTGGTGACTGGTGGCCAGGGTCAGGCGTCCGCTGATCTCACCGCTCAGGTTGGTCAGGGCGCGCCGGGTGTCGTCCAGTACGCCAAGAATCCGGTAAGCCCTGGGCAGCAAGGCGCGTCCCGCTTCGGTCAGGCCGATCTCCCGGCCCAGGCGATCAAACAGGCGCACATCGAGTTGTTGTTCCAGCCCGGCGATGCGTTTGCTGACGGCTGGCTGGGTCAGGTGCAGTTGTTCAGCAGCCAGGGAAAAGCTGCCGGTTTCGGCAATGGCAATAAAGGCATGCAGATTGGCGATATCCATCGGGCAAGCTCCTTTCCGTGCGCTGCGGGGTGACTGGATGTCCTGCCGCAGTTTAACTGCAACATTCCATAATGTTATCCAAAGCATGAAAAGAATGAATTGGAGTTATTTATAAATAGTCCTTAGCATTCCCCTATGTCATTCGGGGTGAAAACCCTTTCACATTCCAAGCCTGAAGATGAGGATTGACCCATGGCCGGCAAAACGTTGTACGACAAGCTCTGGGATATGCATGAAGTGAAGCGCCGCGATGATGGCTCTTCGCTGATCTATATCGATCGCCACATTCTGCATGAAGTGACTTCGCCCCAGGCCTTTGAAGGGCTGCGTCTGGCCGGGCGCAAGCCGTGGCGGATCGACGCCAACATCGCCACCCCGGACCATAACGTACCGACTACCAGGGCCGAACGTCAGGGTGGTCTGGAGTCGATCGCCGACGAAGTCTCGCGCTTGCAGGTGCAGACGCTGGACGAGAACTGCGATGACTTCGGCATCCTCGAATTCAAGATGAACGACAGCCGTCAGGGCATCGTGCATGTGGTCGGTCCGGAGCAGGGCGCGACCTTGCCGGGCATGACCGTGGTCTGCGGCGATTCGCACACCTCCACCCACGGTGCCTTCGGCGCGCTGGCCCACGGCATCGGTACTTCGGAAGTCGAGCACGTGCTGGCGACCCAGTGTCTGGTGGCGAAGAAAATGAAGAACCTGCTGGTGCGGGTGGAAGGCAAGCTGCCGTTTGGCGTCACCGCCAAGGACATCGTACTGGCGATTATCGGCAAGATCGGTACCGCCGGCGGTAACGGCCATGCCCTCGAATTTGCCGGCAGCGCGATTCGCGACTTGTCGCTGGAAGGGCGCATGACCCTGTGCAACATGGCCATCGAAGCCGGCGCGCGGGTCGGCGTGGTGGCGGTGGATGAAAAGACCATCGCCTATGTGGAAGGTCGCCCGTTTGCGCCGAAAGGCGCGGATTGGGACAAGGCCGTGGCGCAGTGGCGCGGGCTGGTGTCGGATGCCGATGCCCAGTTCGACAAGGTGGTTGCGCTCAATGCTGAAGATATCAAGCCGCAGGTCAGCTGGGGTACCTCGCCGGAGATGGTGTTGGCCGTCGACCAGAATGTGCCGGACCCGGCCGCCGAGGCCGATCCGGTCAAGCGCGACTCGATCGTGCGGGCGCTCAAGTACATGGGCCTGACGGCCAATCAGCCGATCACCAGCATTGCGCTGGATCGGGTGTTTATCGGTTCCTGCACCAACTCGCGGATCGAAGACCTGCGTGCAGCGGCGGAAGTGGCCAAGGGCCGTAAAGTGGCCAGTACGATCAAGCAAGCGCTGGTGGTGCCGGGCTCCGGTCTGGTCAAGGCGCAAGCCGAGGCGGAAGGGCTGGACAAGGTGTTTATCGAGGCCGGTTTTGAATGGCGTGAGCCGGGCTGCTCGATGTGCCTGGCGATGAATCCGGACAAGCTGGGCAGTGGCGAGCATTGCGCGTCCACCTCCAACCGCAACTTCGAAGGCCGTCAGGGTGCCGGTGGGCGTACCCATCTGGTCAGTCCGGCGATGGCCGCGGCGGCTGCGGTAACCGGCCGCTTTATCGATGTGCGTGAATTGATCCAGGCCTGAGGAGAACAGTGATGAAAGCCTTTACCCAACACACCGGCCTGGTCGCACCGCTGGATCGTGCCAACGTCGACACCGACCAGATCATCCCCAAGCAGTTCTTGAAATCGATCAAGCGCACCGGCTTTGGCCAGAACCTGTTCGACGAGTGGCGTTATCTGGATGTCGGCCAGCCCAATCAGGATTGCGCGCAGCGCCCGCTGAATGCCGATTTCGTGCTCAATGCGCCGCGCTATCAGGGTGCCAGCGTGCTGCTGGCGCGGGAAAACTTCGGCTGCGGCTCCAGTCGCGAGCATGCGCCCTGGGCACTGGAAGAGTACGGCTTCAATGCAGTGATCGCGCCGAGTTTTGCCGACATCTTCTTCAACAACAGTTTCAAGAACGGCTTGCTGCCGATCATTCTCAAGGAAGAAGAAGTCGATGAGCTGTTCCAGCAATGTGAAGCGACCGAGGGTTACCAGCTGACGATTGATCTGGCCGCGCAGACGGTGGTTCGTCCGGATGGACGTTTTTACTGCTTTGAAGTGGATGCTTTCCGCAAACACTGCCTGCTGCATGGTCTGGATGATATCGGCCTGACCTTGCAGGACAGTGATGCGATCAAGGCCTTTGAGCAGCGTCATCAGCAAAATCAGCCCTGGTTGTTTGGCGCGTTGTAAGTACGACCTTGCCGGATTGCATGGGCACAGGGAGAGAATCATCGGAGGCACGGCATGAGTGAGCATGAGCAAGTGGTGCAGCGCCAGTTCGGTGAGCAGGCCAGTGCCTACCTGAATAGTGCCGTGCATGCGCAGGGGGCCGAATTTGCCTTGTTGCAGGCCGCCGTAGCCGGGCGCAGCGCTGCGCGTGTGCTGGATCTGGGTTGTGGCGCCGGGCATGTGAGTTTTCATGTGGCGCCAGCGGTGGCCGAGGTAGTGGCTTACCACCTGTCCGAACAGATGCTGGCTGTCGTGGCAGCTGCAGCCCGGGAGCGTGGGCTGAACAATGTGCAGACCCGTCTGGGTGCTGCCGAGCGTCTGCCTTTTGCCGATGGCGAGTTTGATTTCGTTTTCAGCCGATTTTCGGCGCATCACTGGAGTGATCTGGGCCAGGCACTGCATGAGGCGCGGCGGGTATTGAAACCGGGCGGGGTGGCGGCCTTTATCGATGTGATGGCGCCGGGCCTGCCGCTGCTGGATACCCATCTGCAAACGGTCGAGGTGCTGCGCGATACCAGTCATGTGCGCGATTACTCTGCTGCCGAGTGGCTGCAACAGGTTGGTGCGGCAGGCTTGCAGGTGACCGCGCACAGTCGCCAGCGACTGCATATCGATTTTTCCACCTGGGTCGAGCGGATGCGCACGCCGGAGGTCTTCCGTCAGGCCATCCGCGCTTTGCAACAGGCCGTGGGTGACGAGGTGCGCGAGTATTTTGAAGTGGCCGCTGACGGCTCCTTCAGTTTTGATGTGCTGGTTCTGTGGGCGGAGCGTTAAGCCGCCACTACACAATGGTTTGAGTGAGAGAGAAATTCATGAGCAAACAAATTCTGGTACTCCCCGGTGATGGCATCGGTCCGGAAATTATGGCTGAAGCGGTCAAGGTGCTGCGCCTGGCCAACGACAAGTACAAGCTGGACTTTGAACTGGCCTTTGACGAACTGGGCGGTGCTGCGGTCGACAAGTACGGCGTACCGCTGGCTGACGAAACACTGGAACGCGCGCGTGCGGCTGATGCCGTACTGCTCGGTGCCGTTGGCGGGCCCAGGTGGGACAAGATCGATCCGGCCATCCGCCCCGAGCGCGGGCTGTTGAAGATCCGCTCGCAGCTGGGTCTGTTCGGCAACCTGCGTCCGGCGATTCTCTATCCACAGCTGGCCGATGCGTCCAGCCTCAAGCCCGAGGTAGTGGCGGGGCTGGATATCCTGATCGTGCGCGAGCTGACCGGCGGGATTTATTTCGGCCAGCCGCGCGAAAGCAAATTGCTGGAAAACGGCGAGCGCATGGCTTACGACACGCTGCCGTACAGCGAAAGCGAAATCCGTCGGATCGCCCGTGTCGGTTTCGACATGGCGATGGTGCGCGGCAAGAAGCTCTGCTCGGTCGACAAGGCTAACGTGCTGGCGTCCAGCCAGCTGTGGCGGGCAGTGGTCGAAGAAGTGGCAAAGGATTATCCGCAGGTCGAGTTGAGCCACATGTACGTGGACAATGCAGCGATGCAGCTGGTGCGTGCGCCAAAGCAGTTCGATGTGATGGTGACCGACAATATGTTTGGCGACATCCTCTCCGATGAAGCCTCCATGCTTACCGGCTCTATCGGCATGCTGCCGTCCGCCTCGCTGGATGCCAACAACAAGGGCATGTACGAGCCGTGCCATGGCTCGGCACCGGATATCGCCGGGCAGGGGATTGCCAACCCGCTGGCGACCATCCTTTCGGTATCGATGATGCTGCGTTACAGCTTCAACCAGGCTGTAGCGGCGGATGCCATTGAAAAAGCGGTGAGCCTGGTACTGGATCAGGGTTTGCGTACTGGTGATATCTGGTCGCAAGGCAAGACCAAAGTAGGTACCTCTGCCATGGGTAATGCGGTAGTCGAAGCGCTGCGCAATCTGTAATCTTTCCAGCCCTCCGCATCTTTAGCGGAAGGCGGTTAACAAAGGTGTTGTGGTTATGAAACGTGTAGGTCTGATCGGTTGGCGCGGTATGGTCGGTTCAGTGCTCATGCAGCGCATGCTGGAAGAGCGGGACTTTGACCTGATAGAGCCGGTGTTCTTTTCAACCTCGAATGTCGGTGGCCAGGGACCTGCCGTGGGCAAGGATATTGCCCCGCTGAAAGATGCCTACAGCATTGACGATCTGAAAGGTCTGGATGTGATTCTGACCTGTCAGGGCGGCGACTACACCAACGAGGTTTTCCCCAAGCTGCTCGAAGCCGGCTGGGATGGTTACTGGATAGATGCGGCTTCGGCGCTGCGTATGGCGGATAACGCGGTCATCGTGCTGGATCCGGTCAACCGCAAGGTTATCGATCAATCGCTGGATGCGGGCATAAGGAACTACATCGGCGGCAACTGCACGGTCAGCCTGATGCTGATGGCGCTCGGCGGTCTGTACGAGGCTGGCCTGGTCGAGTGGATGAGCGCCATGACCTATCAGGCGGCTTCCGGTGCCGGCGCGCAAAACATGCGTGAGCTGATCAAGCAGATGGGCGCAATCCATGGTGCGGTGGCGGACGATCTGGCCAATCCGGCCAGCGCTATCCTGGATATCGACCGCAAGGTCGCTGAAGCCATGCGTAGCGACAGCTTCCCGGTGGACAATTTCGGCATGCCGCTGGCGGGCAGCCTGATTCCATATATCGACAAGGAACTGCCCAACGGGCAGAGCCGTGAAGAGTGGAAAGGCCAGGCCGAGACCAACAAGATTCTCGGCCGCAACAAGAGTCCGATTCCGGTCGATGGCCTGTGTGTGCGCATCGGCGCCATGCGTTGCCACAGCCAGGCCCTGACCATCAAGCTGAACAAGGATGTGCCGATGGCTGACATCGAAAGCCTGATCAGCCAGCACAATCCGTGGGTCAAGCTGGTACCCAATCAGCGTGACGCCAGTATCCGCGAGCTGGGGCCGACCGCCGTAACCGGCACTTTGAGCGTGCCGGTGGGACGTCTGCGCAAGCTGAATATGGGCTCGCAATATCTGGGGGCTTTCACCGTTGGTGATCAGCTGCTCTGGGGTGCTGCCGAGCCGTTGCGGCGCATGCTGCGGATTCTCCTGGAGCGCTAGTCGCAGGGAAGCAATCAACTGGCCCCCCTTTCCAGGAAGGGGGGCTGCAGTCTGCCTGAGCTGATGCGGGTTATAAAAAAGCAGTTTCCAGGTACTTCAATGGGCCTGTTTGCATAAGGAATTTGGTGTTTTGCATGGCCGTTTTAGTCGCCGTGCATGTTCTGAATTGTGGATTGCTTCCAAATTAGTCGAAAAGCATTGTGTCTGACGGGTGTGCAGCCGGGGCAAAAGTTGATAAAACACTATCTGTGAAAGATACTTACCGCAAAATTTGAAGAATCTTTCTAGCTTGACGATACTGCTTTAGTCACTGACTTGGTGGGGAAGCGCTTTGCGGCGTGGGCAATCAGTGGCAACAGACCCTCTCGCTGGTCGAGAAAAAAAAGATAAGACAAGGGATATCGCTATGATTCGGGTTCGCAAACTGGTACTGGCAATCGCGGCTGCTACATCGCTGACTTCCGGTATGGCTCATGCGTTGGGGCTCGGAGAAATTTCTCTACAGTCAGCGCTCAATCAGCCCCTCAACGCCGATATCGATTTGCTCGAAGTGCGTGATCTCGACAATACCGAGATCATTCCACGGCTGGCTTCAGCCGAAGATTTCAGCAAGGCCGGGATCGAGAGGGATTTCTTCCTGACCAATCTGAAGTTCACGCCGGTGATCATGCCGAATGGCAAGAGCATGATCCATGTCACATCAGCCAAGCCGGTGCGTGAGCCGTACCTTAATTTCCTGGTCGAAGTGATCTGGCCAAGTGGTCGGGTGTTGCGTGAGTACACCCTGTTGCTCGACCCGCCGCTGTATTCGCCTGAAACTGCAGCAGCGGCGCCAAGGCTGCCGGCAACTGCGCCTGCTCCGGTTTATCGCGCCCCGTCCAAGCCGGTTGATGGTCCTTTCAAGGTCGGATCATTGCCGGGTTCCAAGTACTCTGCATCAGCGGCTTCCAGCCAGTCACGTCCTGCGGCCGCCAAGCCGGCAACGCTGGAGGGGCAATACAAGACCGGCAAAAATGACACGCTGTGGGAAATAGCCCGGCGCGTCAAAGGCGGCGGTACCGCCAACCAGACCATGCTGGCGATTCAGGATTTGAATCCTGACGCGTTTACGGCGGGCAACATCAATCGACTCAAGAGCGGGCAGGTCCTTCGTCTTCCCGATGCCGCCCAGATCAATGCGCGCAGCAGTTCCGAAGCGACAGCCGCAGTTGCTGAACAAAACTCGGCCTGGCGTGAGGGCCGCAGTCTGGCGCCAGTAGCAGCACGTCAGCTGGACGCTACCAAACGTGATGCGGCAGGTGTTGCTCCGGCCCAGGTAGAGACCAGTGACAGCCTGCGACTGGTTGCAGCTGATGCTGGCAAGGCCGCTTCAACCAGCGAGAAAGGTGCTCCCGGCGATAGCAAGGCACTCTCGGACAAACTGGCGGTGACCCAGGAAAGTCTCGATACCTCGCGTCGGCAGGGAGAAGAACTGTCGGGGCGTGTCAGCGATCTTCAGGGTCAACTGGAAAAGCTGCAGAAACTGATCGCCTTAAAGGATAGCCAGTTGGCACAACTGCAGGCCGAATTGGCGGCAAAAGGCAAGCTTGCAGCTGAACCTGCACCAGCTGCCGTGGATGCCCAGCCAGAGGTCGCCAGTCCGGCTGCGCCGGAGGTTGCTGCTGTGGAGCCACCGGCCACCACTCTGCCAACCCCGGATGTGACTGCCGCCGATGAGCAGGCCGAGGTGCTGGCTCAGGGCATATACGATACTCAGCTCCAGCCTGGAGCAGCCCCGGCGGCGGCCCCGCAACCTGCTGTCGAGCCAGAAGTGGTTGCCAAGCCGGTAGAAGCAGCAAAACCGACCGAAGCGGTCGAGCCGGTGCAGATTGTCACTGAAACTGTCGCGGTTGAAGAGCAGCCTGAGCCAGTCAGTCTGCTGGATGAAGTGCTCGGCAACCCTTTGCTGCTCGGTGCAGGCGGTGCGGGCCTGCTGGTCATTCTGCTCGGGCTGATGGCGATGGCGCGGCGTAATGCCCAGAAAGAAGAGGATGAGGCATCCGATTCGCCGTTCCTGGATTCGTCCGATGACAACAGCTTTGCCGACGAGATTGACCTGCCCGAAGAATCGTTCGAGGGTCTGGATGACGGCGAGGCCGAGCGTGCAGAAGAATCCGCCAAGGGCGCGGTGGGTGATGCACTGGCTGAAGCGGATATTTATATTGCCTATGGCAAGTTCAACCAGGCTGAAGAATTGTTGCAGGGCGCGATCAACGAAGAGCCGCAGCGCACCGATCTGCAGCTCAAGCTTCTCGAAGTGAAGGCCGAGCTTGGTGATCGCGAGGGCTTTTTACGCCAGGCTGCCGACCTGGAAGAGCTCGGTAGTGTCGGTGCGCAGCTTGATCAGATAAAGGCCAGATACCCGGCGATGGCAGCTGCCGGATTTGCTGCCGGAGTGGGAGCTGTTGCCGCTGACAGTGTGACGCCTGATCTGGATATCGATGATTTGATATCTGACGCTCCGCTGGGCTCTGAGCCGCAGGATGCGGATGACGCTTTCGATCTGAGTCTGGACGATCTGGAAGCGGACAATGACGATCTGCAGGGTGCATCGAGCCCGGCGACTGAACAGAATCTTGACGAGTTTTCGCTGGATATCGATTTTGATAAGCCGGATACCAAATCCAGTGACGATCTGGATTTTGATCTGGCACTCGATGATCTCTCGGTTGAGCCTGCAGAGTTGACTTCAAAACCTGCCACGCAGGCGGATGATGATTTCTCTGATTTTGACCTTGATCTGGGCAGCGATACTTCTTCCGCTGATAGCGAAACGGAGTTTTCGCTGGGTACTGACAGTGACTTCGAGTTTGAAGCGTTGTCAGAGGACAGTGCTCCGCTAGCAAGCGATGAAAGTCCGGTAGCAGGTGCTGCCCCGCTGGCGCCAGGCGATTTTGATTTGTCGGTTACCGATGATCTGCCATCGTTTGAGCCTATAGAGGATGAGCTGGACGCAAAAGTGGATGCAGCTCTCGACGATTTTACTTCCGAGGGTCTCATGGGTTCGCTGGAAACGGACGAGATGCCGCCGATGGGTGAGGACGAGGATGAGGACTTTGACTTCCTGTCCGGCACCGATGAGACAGCCACCAAGCTTGATCTCGCACGGGCCTATATCGATATGGGTGATGCAGAAGGTGCCCGCGATATTCTGGAAGAGGTGATCGCTGAGGGAAGCGAGACCCAGCAGCAGGAAGCCCGCGAGCTGATCGGTAAAATGGTCTGAGCAATGGCTGATGCATTACCACCAGCGGCAGCCGATATGGCTGCCGCTGGCGTTTTCAGGATTGCCCTTGGTGTCGAATACAAGGGCGCACGCTACCGTGGCTTCCAGCGCCAGCGAGATGGCGTGCCCACTGTTCAGGAGAGTCTTGAGCGGGCCTTGTCAAAGGTAGCCGGCGGTGCACCTGTCACCCTCAGTTGTGCCGGGCGTACGGATGCGCTGGTGCATGCCTGCGGGCAGGTGGTGCATTTCGATACCCGGATTGATCGCCCGATGCTGGCCTGGGTCATGGGCGCCAACCGAAATCTTGCAGCGGATATAAGTGTCACCTGGGCGCAAGCCATGCCGCTGCATTTCGATGCGCGTTTCAGTGCGATGGCGCGTCGCTACCGTTATGTCATCTACAACGACCAGATTCGTCCTGCACATATGGCCGAAGAGGTAACCTGGAATCATCGCCCGCTGGATATCAGTCTGATGCGCCAGGCGGCAGCATGCATGATCGGCACCCACGACTTCAGCGCCTTTCGCGCCCGGCAATGCCAGGCCAAGTCCCCGATCAAGACGGTGCACCATTTGCGCCTGATCGAGCACGGACGCTTTATCGTTCTGGATATCCGTGCCAATGCCTTTCTGCATCATATGGTGCGCAATATTGCCGGTGTATTGATGACCATTGGTGCTGGCGAACGCCCGGTCGAGTGGGCCAAGGAAGTACTTGATGCCGGTGTCAGGCGGACGGGCGGAGTGACTGCGCACCCCTTTGGCCTGTATCTGGTCAAGGTGGATTACCCGGCGGAGTTCACGCTGCCCGAGCGCTACATAGGCCCGCATTTTCTTTCGGCACTGGCGGATCATCCGGGCTGACGCTTTGGGGCGGGCTTTGCTACCATCCGGCTACTTACCTGGGAAAACAAATGCCAGCCTCCGTACGCATCAAGATCTGTGGAATAACCCGTATAGAAGATGCATTGGCCGCTGCCGAGGCAGGAGCCGATGCTATTGGCTTGGTGTTTTATGCCAAAAGCCCGCGTGCGGTGAGCGTGCAACAGGCCCGGCAAATAATTGCGGCACTGCCGCCGTTTATCACCACCGTCGGTTTGTTTGTAAACAGCAACCGCTGCGAGCTCAATGAAATTCTCGCAGCGGTGCCACTGGATCTTCTGCAATTTCATGGCGATGAAAATGCAGCTGACTGTGAAGGCTACCATCGCCCTTACCTCAAGGCCCTAAGGGTCAAGGCAGGCGATGATATTCAGGCTCAAATAGATATGTACCCCTCTGCAGCAGGCGTTCTGCTGGATACCTTCGTTGAAGGTGTGCCGGGGGGGACCGGTGAGTCTTTTGACTGGTCACTGGTACCGCCCAGGGCGAGCAAGCCGATTATTCTGGCAGGGGGCTTGTCGGCGGAAAATGTAGGGTCGGCGATTGCCCGGGTGCGGCCTTATGCAGTGGATGTCAGTGGCGGGGTAGAGCGCAGCAAGGGCATAAAGGACGAGGAAAAGATTCGGGCTTTTATTGCCGCCTGCAAAGAAATATCTTTGTGACGGAGCGCTGGATAGGGCCGTCAGCTAGCCTGTTATAGGCAGCGTACATAATGGAAAATGCCGGGATTTGCTTGTTCAGCAAGTGTCCGGCGCAAGTCATCAGGTTTGCCGGACGTGTTTGTCATGGCAGATGAAAGTGAATTTTCAGCAGGCTTGGTGGGGTTGAACCCTGCGGCTTGCCGAGCTGGTATTTGGAGAACTAGAGCATGAGCAACTGGCTGAGAGACAAGTTGATCCCCTCGATAATGCGTTCCGAGGAGACAAAAAGCTCTGTGCCTGAAGGCCTCTGGCACAAGTGCCCTTCCTGTGATGCGGTTTTGTACCGGCCGGAGCTGGAAAAGACCCTGGATGTCTGCCCCAAGTGCAATCATCACATCCGTATTGATGCACGCAAGCGTCTGGATATCTTTCTGGATGCGGAGGATCGGCTGGAGATTGCCGCCGATCTGGAGCCGGTTGACCGCTTGAAATTTCGCGATACCAAGAAATACAAGGATCGTCTGCAGGCTGCACAAAAGGCTACTGGCGAAAAGGATGCACTGATTGCCTTGAGCGGCAAGTTGCAAGGTCTGCCTGTGGTGGCCTGTGCATTCGAATTCGATTTCATGGGCGGCTCCATGGGAGCCATTGTCGGTGAGCGTTTCGTCCGTGCGGCAAATGTGGCCCTTGAACAGCGTTGTCCGTTTCTCTGCTTTGCCGCTTCGGGTGGTGCGCGGATGCAGGAAGCATTGATATCGCTGATGCAGATGGCCAAGACCTCGGCAGTGCTGGCGCGACTGCGTGAGGAGGGCATTCCTTTCATTTCCGTACTGACAGACCCTGTTTATGGCGGTGTTTCAGCCAGTCTGGCCATGCTCGGTGACGTGATTGTCGCTGAGCCGCGTGCCCTGATTGGCTTTGCCGGTCCGCGAGTCATTGAGCAGACTGTTCGCGAGAAGTTGCCCGAAGGCTTCCAGCGCAGCGAATTTCTGCTGGACCATGGCGCGATCGACATGATCATCGACCGGCGTGAGCTTCGCCAGCGTCTGGCCAGATTGCTGGCGCAAATGCAGAACCTGCCCAGTCCTGCCCAGACCGCATGACGCAACGAAGCCTGGCAGACTGGCTTGCGTATCTGGAGCAGTTGCATCCTTCTGCAATTGATATGGGTCTGGAACGGGTACGTCAGGTTGCCGGTCGCCTGCAGTTGCAACGGCCGGCGGCAAAGGTAATTACGGTTACCGGAACCAACGGCAAGGGCTCTACCTGTGCGTTTCTTGCCGAACTGTTGTTGACCGAAGGGTTGCGTGTAGGCGTTTATTCCTCGCCGCATCTGCTGCGGTATAACGAGCGCGTGGTGATTAACCGTGAACCTGCCACGGATGCCGAGTTGTGCATGGCATTCGCGGCAGTCGAGTCAGCCCGCGCCGACATTTCACTGACTTATTTCGAGATGGGCACGCTGGCTGCTTTCTGGCTGTTTCAGCGGGCGGGCCTGGACGTAGCCGTTCTGGAAGTCGGGCTGGGTGGACGGCTGGATGCGGTCAATCTGCTGGATGCGGATCTGGCTCTGGTGACCAGTATCGGGCTGGATCATGCCGAGTGGCTGGGTAATACCCGCGAGAGCGTGGCATTCGAGAAGGCGGGAATCTTTCGTAACGGCCGTCCGGTCATCTGTGGCGAGATTGATCCGCCGGATACCCTCTTGCAGCAGGCGGCCCAACTGGATGCCCCGGTTTATCTGCGTGGCAGGGATTTCGATCTGGCTGTTGGCGCAGGCAATTGGCACTGGCGCGGGGTTGATCAGGACGGATCGCCGCTGGAGCTGCATGATCTGCCACTGCTTGACCTGCCGATGGAGAATGCGGCTTTGGCACTGCAGGCGTTCATTCTGCTTGGGCTGGCCTGGAGCCCGGAGCGTTGTTCTTCTGCCTTGCAGCGAACCGTTCTGCATGGGCGCTGTGAGCGCTGCCGCCTGCAGTATCAGGGCAAGAAGCTCACGCTGATCCTGGATGTTGGGCATAATCCCCATGCTACAGACTTTGTTGCCGGTCGTTTGCGCGCAAGACCGATAGCGGGTCGGCGGCTGGCCGTTTTCGGCATTCTGGCCGACAAGGATCTTGCGGGTGTAGTGGCAGCGATCCATCAGGTCATCGATCATTGGGCGGTTGCGCCATTAGCTACAGTGCGCACGCGAACGGCAGACGAGTTGTCCGCGGAGCTGGCTGAATCCGGCGAGCTGGCAGAGCAGTGCGCTACGATAACCCTGGCGCTTGAGGCACAATGTGAGCGGGCTCGGGATGGTGACGAAATACTGGTCTTCGGGTCTTTTTATTGTGTGGCAGAGGCGTTGGCATGGCTGGCGCAGAGGGGAGATGGCAATGGCGGCACTGGATAAGAATCTCAAGCAGCGCATTGTGGGTGCTCTGGTTCTGGTAGCGCTCGCGGTGATTTTCCTGCCGATGCTGTTTTCCCGTCCGGATGACCTGCGTCAGGTGGTGGTTGATGCGCCGCCCATGCCGAGTACTCCCGAAATGCTTCCCGTCAAGCAGGAGCCGGTCATAGTTCCAGAAGCCGAGCCCTTGCCGGATGAGCCTCAAGCAGCGGAAGTTGATTTACCGGTAAGTCCAGAGGTTGCAACGCCGGCGCCCGAGGAAAGTCCAGCTGCTGCGCCGCCTGTTTCACGTCTGGATGCCAATAGCCTGCCTGTTACCTGGTCAGTGCAGCTTGCCAGTCTGGCGACCCGGGCTAGTGCCGAGGATCTGCAGAAAAAGCTGCGCAGCAAGGGCTACAACGCCTATGTGCGCACTTTCGAAGACAAAAACCGGGTGCTGGTCGGGCCGGTTGTGGATAGAGCTGAAGCCGATCGGCTGCGTGATTTGCTGGATCGCCAGATGAAGCTCAAAGGCTTTATCGTCCGTTTCGAACCCGAACCGCTTTAGTAGATGCCTTACTCGGGCTGAACCGCTCTGCTAGAATGCACGTCCTTTTCATTGGCGGGCGAAACAGTGGCATTCACTTGGGTAGATTGGGGCATTGTCGCCATCATCTGCGTTTCCTGCCTGATCAGTCTGCAACGCGGCTTCGTCAAGGAAGCGCTTTCTTTGCTGACCTGGATTGTGGCCGGTACAGTTGCCTGGATGTTTGGTGGCGCTCTGGCAGAGCATCTGGTCGACTTCATCGAGATACCCTCGATCCGCGTCATTGCAGCTTGCGGCATTCTTTTTATCGCAACCCTGGCGCTCGGGGCGTTGGTCAACTATCTGATCAGTGAGCTGGTCCGGGTTACCGGTTTGTCGGGTACAGACAGGTTTTTGGGTATGGCATTTGGTGCTGCCCGGGGCTCCCTGCTGGTAGTGATTCTGGTGGGCCTGATCAGTCTGGCGCCGGTGCAGCAGGACATCTGGTGGAAGGAGTCGGTCCTGATACCGCATTTTCTTCTGGTGGCTGACTGGACCAAAGGTTTCATATTGAATCTGACCGGGGGTTTTTCTCCGGCCAGTGCCTTGCATTCGGGTTGATAGCGGGCTTACTGCCTGAGTGCAGCAGTTAAATTCTGGGTATACAACGTAGGGGTTGCGTCACATGTGTGGCATCGTCGGAATTGTCGGAAAGTCGAACGTAAACCAGTCGCTGTATGACGCGCTTACCGTTCTTCAACATCGCGGCCAGGATGCTGCCGGTATCGTGACCAGCAACGAGGGCAGGCTGTTTCTGCGCAAGGACAACGGCCTGGTTCGCGATGTGTTCCAGCAGCGCCACATGCAGCGTCTGGTTGGCAAGATGGGTATTGGTCATGTGCGCTACCCCACCGCGGGAAGTTCCAGTTCGGCCGAAGCGCAGCCGTTCTATGTCAACTCGCCTTATGGCATCACGTTGGCGCATAACGGCAACCTGACCAATGTCGAACAGTTGGCCAAGGAAATTTACGAGTCGGATTTGCGTCACGTGAATACCAATTCCGATTCTGAAGTACTGCTTAATGTACTGGCCCATGAGCTGGCACAACGCGGCAAACTGCAGCCCACCGAGGATGATGTGTTTGCTGCGGTGGCAGGCGTGCACGCGCGTTGCATCGGTGGCTATGCGGTGGTGGCGATGATTACCGGTTACGGTATTCTCGGCTTCCGCGACCCGAATGCAATTCGTCCGATAGTATTTGGTCAACGCCATACGGATGAAGGCGTCGAATACATGATCGCTTCCGAGAGCGTTGCTCTGGATGTGCTCGGTTTCACCCTGATTCGTGATCTGGCTCCCGGCGAGGCGGTTTACATCACGGAGGAGGGCAAGCTGTTTACCCGCCAGTGCGCACAGAATCCGCACTATGCACCGTGCATTTTCGAACATGTCTATCTGGCTCGTCCGGACTCGATCATGGATGGTGTCTCGATCTACAAAGCCCGCTTGCGCATGGGGGAAAAACTGGCCGAAAAGATCATGCGCGAGCGCCCTGAGCATGGCATCGATGTAGTGATCCCGATTCCGGATACCAGCCGCACTTCGGCGCTGGAACTGGCCAACCGGCTTGGCGTCAAGTTTCGCGAAGGCTTTGTGAAGAATCGCTATATCGGCCGGACCTTCATCATGCCCGGCCAGGCCGCAAGGAAAAAATCCGTGCGACAGAAGCTCAATGCCATCGAACTGGAGTTCCGCGGCAAGAATGTGATGCTGGTCGATGACTCGATTGTGCGTGGTACCACCTGCAAGCAGATCATTCAGATGGCACGCGAGGCGGGGGCTAAAAGTGTCTTTTTCTGCTCGGCGGCGCCGGCGGTGCGTTACCCGAATGTGTATGGTATCGACATGCCCAGCGCCCATGAGCTGATTGCCCATGGACGCAATACCGAGGAGGTGGCCGAGCTGATTGGTGCCGACTGGCTGGTGTATCAGGAGCTGCAGGATCTGGAAGATGCGGTCAGTGAAGGCAATGCCAATATCCAGGGCTTTGACAGCTCGGTGTTCACTGGCGAATACATCACCGGCGATATCAACGCAAGCTACCTCGACCGCATTGACCAGGCCCGTAATGATTCTTCGCAGACTCGTTTGCAAGCTGTCAGCGCAATCATTGATCTGCACAACAACTAAGGAGAAATCGGCATGACGCAGGAATGGGAGGCCGGCCGGCTGGACAGTGATCTCGAAGGTGCCGGCTTCGACACCCTGGCGGTACGTGCGGGCCAGCGTCGCACGCCAGAGGGCGAGCATGGCGAAGCCATGTTTTTCACTTCCAGTTATGTCTTTCGCTCTGCGGCCGATGCCGCTGCGCGTTTTTCCGGTGAAGTGCCGGGCAACGTCTATTCGCGTTACACCAATCCTACCGTGCGGGCATTCGAAGAACGCATCGCGGCACTGGAAGGCGCCGAGCAGGCAGTAGCTACAGCCTCAGGCATGTCGGCGATATTGGCTACCGTGATGAGTCTGTGCAGCGCCGGTGACCATATCCTGGTTTCGCGCAGCGTATTCGGCGCCACGGTGTCGCTGTTCGAGAAGTACTTCAAGCGCTTTGGTGTGCAGGTGGACTATGTGCCGCTGGCCGATCTGTCGGCATGGCAGGCTGCATTCAAGCCCAATACCCGTCTGTTGTTTGTCGAATCGCCATCCAATCCGTTATCGGAGCTGGTAGATATCGCTGCCCTTGCCGAGCTTGCGCATGCCAAAGGTGCGTGGTTGGCGGTGGACAACTGTTTCTGTACGCCGGCGTTGCAACGGCCCCTAGCTATGGGTGCGGATATCGTTATTCATTCGGCGACCAAGTTTATTGACGGTCAAGGCCGCTGCCTCGGTGGTGTGGTTGCTGGTCGATCCGCGCAGATGAATGAATTGGTGGGCTTTTTGCGCACGGCAGGTCCTACCTTGAGCCCGTTCAATGCCTGGGTGTTTCTCAAGGGGCTGGAGACCTTGCGTCTGCGTATGCAGGCACATTGCGCCAGCACCCAGGCCTTGGCCGAATGGCTGGAGCAACAGCCTGGCGTTGAGCGGGTGCATTACTCGGGCTTGCCCAGTCATCCGCAGCATGAGCTGGCCAAACGCCAGCAGAGTGCCTTCGGTGCGGTGCTGAGCTTTGAGGTGAGCGGTGGCAAGGAAGGTGCCTGGCGCTTTATTGATGCTACACGGCTGATTTCTATCACCGCCAACCTGGGGGATAGCAAAACTACCATCACCCATCCGGCCACCACTACCCATGGGCGCTTGTCGCCTGAAGATCGGGCCGCTGCAGGCATCAAGGACAACCTGATTCGCATCGCTGTCGGCTTGGAAGAGCTGGCCGATCTGCAAAAGGATCTTGGTCGCGGGCTCGCAGCTCTCTGATGCCTGGCGCAATAGCTTGGTTTGCCTGAGCCGCTTGATGGCGTCCCGGTGGAATTGATTTCCTCAGGGAGTTGACTTGCGTTTGTTGCCTGCGTAAATTGCGCGCCTCGCAAGTCTTGCCGGTTTCTCCGGTCAGGTTTGTGATTCGGATGAAAGTCCGACCGACATGCAGCGGTAGTTCAGTCGGTTAGAATACCGGCCTGTCACGCCGGGGGTCGCGGGTTCGAGTCCCGTCCGCTGCGCCATATCAGGAAACCCTTGAGCCTAAAAGCTCATGGGTTTTTTGTTTTTACGGGCTGGTATGTGGCAACCAGGTGAAAGGGTCTACGGCTTAATTGATCTGCCTGCTTCCCGGTACTAGCCTGCACAACTTGCGGTCAAACCTTGCGACTGTTTGGTCTGCTGTATATAGTCCGGCGCTGACTCAAGTAGCACCATCGCCCCGATGGTGAAATTGGTAAACACAGCAGACTTAAAATCTGCCGACTTAACGGTCTTACCGGTTCGATTCCGGTTCGGGGCACCATTGACGTGCTTTTGGCTTAATCCGGGTTCGCCCGAATAAGACTCAAAGCTCAGAGAAACCGGCACTTAAGCCGGTTTTTTTGTATCTGGGTTCTCCCGCCTTCATCTGGATAGTCCCGGGTTTTAGGTATATGTTTAGGTATACGTCGGTTCGATTTGAGACTGTATACCTATGGCGCGCACCGTAACTCCCCTGACTGACCCAAAATGCGAGGCGGCCAAGCCGCGAGACAAGGACTATTCACTGTTCGACGGGCAGGGGCTTTTCTTGTTGGTGAAGGCCAGCGGCACCAAGACCTGGCGATTCAAGTTCGTCCGACCTGATGGCCGTCAAGGGCTGGCGACCTTTGGCAACTACCCGGCGCTAGGCTTGAAGTCTGCACGAGAGCGTCGTGCTAGTGCTCTGGAGCTATTGGCGCATGGCCAAGATCCTATTGAGGCGGCCAAGACGGCCAAAGCCGAAGAAGCCCAATCCCGGGCAAACAGCTTTGAAGCGTTGGCGATGGAGTGGCACGCGGCTTGTGCTCGCAAGTGGTCGCCCGATCATGCGGCAACCGTGCTACGCCGCATGGAGCTTTACCTGTTCCCTGCGATTGGCTCCCGCCCTGTTGCTGATCTGAAAGCGCGCGACCTGCTGGCACCGCTCAAGGTAGTGGAAAGCCGGGACGCGCTGGAAACGGCTAGCCGCCTGCGCCAGTACATCACCGGAATCATGCGTCTGGCTGTTCAGCATGGCTACATAGACAACAACCCCGCGCACGACTTGATTGGTGCGACGGCAACACGCAAAGCTAAACACCATCCAGCTTTGCCATTGGATCGCATACCCGAGTTGCTAGAGCGTATCGATGCCGTTACCGGACGCCCGATCACTCGCCTTGCCATCAAGCTGACGCTGCAAGTATTCATTCGCTCTAGTGAGTTGCGGTTTGCCCGTTGGGGAGAAATCGATGGTGCCAGAGCAATGTGGACGATCCCCGCCGCTCGGGAAGAAATTGTGGGAGTGAAGCACTCCACTCGTGGCGCCAAGATGACTACGCCGCACCTTGTACCGTTGAGCCGTCAGTCACTCGCGCTTCTGGATGAAGTGCGGCAGCTAACCGGGCGTTTTGATCTGGTGTTTGCCGGAGACCATCATCACTGGAAGCCTATGTGCGAGAACACCGTAAACTCGGCGCTGCGCCGGATGGGCTATGACACCAAGGTCGACGTATGCGGCCATGGCTTCCGCACCATGGCCTGTTCTGCGCTGGTGGAGTCGGGCTTGTGGGGACGTGACGCGGTAGAGCGGCAGATGAGCCATCAAGAGCGTAACGGGGTGCGAGCTGCCTATATCCATAAAGCTGAGCATATTGAAGAGCGTCGGCTCATGTGCCAGTGGTGGAGCGACTACCTGGACGCCTGCCGTCAGAAGTACGTGACGCCTTACGATTTCGCACACATTAGCGACAGCGCAGTCAATGTGGTGAGCATCAAGCGCGCATAACAAGTTTTGGCTGGCCAATCCCGACGTGGAGAGAAGCAGACTTCCCATCTGTCTGGCCGATTTATTCAAGGATGTTAGCCCCAGGAGACGTAGCGATGGCTGGTAGCTTTCTTAAGTTCAAACCTGTACTGACCTCAAGTGAGGCGGTGGAATTGCTGTCCGAACTAGTCCGGGTGTCTCCGACTGATGAGGATATTAGAGAACTGATAACCAACGGCTATCTCACGCCGATTTATGGGTATGGGCGAACTTTATTTGGAATCAGCCAAGAATCATTTGAAAGTGACTCTAACGCAGCCATTTTGGCCGTGAGTCATATAGGTGTCGTCTCATCTTTCGGATATGGGAATAGTGATATGTATGGGCCGCTATCAGAAACGACTGATGGGCAAAGCCTTGTATTTCTCGCTACCGATGAAGATTACGATCTAGCTGCAGATTTCGTTGACATCAACCATTTTGCGACTGTGCACATGGATCACGAGGATGCGAGTTTCTTGACCGCCGAGATTTTTTCGATTGCACACATGGCAATTTCTAATGACTTACCAGTGTCGCCAGAAGAAAAGTCTCTGCCGCGCATAAGCTTCAATGCCGATAATGACCTGCCATTCCTCATGTATAAGGAAGTCGCGAGCCTTCACGGTTTTAATACACCATCCGGCATCTTTTCATCGCGACCAAAACCCGTAGTAATGGATCGTCAACCAGCGATACAGATAGCGCGGCCATCTCATCTTCTTGCAATCGCCGGGCTTCTCGAACTTTTACTAGACGACAGCCGGCCACGCTACCAGCAAGGTACGGCAGCCGAAGCAATCGAGGAAAAGGGTTGGAGAGGTGCCAGTGCTAGCGGGCTAACCAAGCTTTTTGCAGAAGCTAGGGCGGCAGCAACGGAAGCCGAAAAAGTAGCTCAAGCCAAAGCTGAAGCTAGAGGGAAGGCAGCGAGCAGGGCAAAAATCTAAAAGCCTGCAAAAAGTCTGTCAGAGTATTTTGCAATTGCAAAAATGGGTTTTGCAGTTGCAATGACTGGCTCCACCTGGGCACCTAAATTGCGTTCCGCGGACTAACCGAGGAGAACGCAACATGACAAAACCTAACCCAGCATCACCACAGCACAGCGGCCATACACCAACCCTTCCCGAGCTTTGGACAATGACGGAGGTCGCGCACACTATGCGCCGCACTCGCTCCGGCGTAGACAAGCTGCGCGCTCGTGATCCGAAGTTTCCGAAGCCCTTGAAAGATGGCGACGACCGCCGCAGTCGCATCTACTTTGTGCGTCAGGAAATAGAAGCCTATCTAGCTGCCCGTCTCGATGCTCGCGTGGTGGCCTGATATGAAAAAGGCCAATTCCCCAATAAATGCAGAAGCTAGCCCATCGCACGGCAATTCTATCACCAGCACGGCCCCGACCAAGATAGCCTGTGTGCTGGAATATATGGTGTTCACTGGATCGCTCAACACCTTTGAAGGCGAGCGGGAGGTGGGCGACCACTCTTTGCCGTCAACCATTAGCGATCTGGCCAACGGTTACGGTCTGAGCATTACGCGCACCGATGAAAAGGTGCCGACCAGATGGGGTCGACCTACCATCGTAACCCGCTACAGCATCCCTGACAGCGAGCACATGAAAGCCAAAGTAGTGCTGGCGATACTGTGCAAGCGCTCCAAGCAAAGCCCAGTGGTGACTCATGAATAATCCGGAGATTCAGTTCCGTGACGCCATGCAAGTCACGCTAGGGCCGTTGGATTTGTTGCCTGTACCAGACAGCAATATTCACCGCTTTCACGTTCCTGGCGATAAGGCCGGCACGGTAAATGGTTGGTACATTTTGCACGCTGATCGCATTGCCGTTGGCGTATATGGCAGCTGGAGGGCTGGCGGCTCGCAAACCTGGAGCAGCCGCCAACCTGCTGACCATCTTGAGGCTGTGTTAATCCGCCAGCGTATAGAGCAAGCCAAGCATAAGCGCGAAGCCGAGCAGTACCAGCGCAACCAAGCCGCTGCCGAGAATGCCAATCGCCTATGGCGTGACGCCCGCTGTGCCGATCCTCAGCACCCGTACTTGATTGCCAAGGGGGTTATGCCGCACAGCCTGCGCCAGCGTGGTGCTGTGCAGCTAGTGCCGTTGTACCTAAATGGCGAGTTGGTGAATCTGCAACGCATCTTTCCGGATGGCAGCAAACGGTTCTTAAGGGGCGGCATGGTCAAAGGCTGTTACTCGCCCATTGGCAGCATCGAGCCGGGCCGACCGCTGTACATCTGCGAAGGCTGGGCAACGGGCGCAACGCTTTACGAAGAAACAGGTGCTGCCGTCGCCTGCGCCATGAATGCCAACAATCTGCTGGAAGCTGGGCGCCGCCTGCAACTCCGTCACCCGGACGCTCTGTTGATTATCGCCGGAGATGACGACCGCCAAACCGAAGGAAACCCCGGCAAGACAGCAGCCAGTAAGGCAGCTGCCGCGCTGGGCTCTGAACTGATCATGCCGCCATGGTCGGGTGCTGAGCCGCTGACCTGCTCCGATTTCAACGATCTACGCCAATGGAGGAACGCCCAATGAGCGCTGCCGGACCAACATTATCTCTTGTGCCGCCGGCTACCTCACCAGCGATTGCGCCTGAGCGGCCTTGCTGGGGCGCGTATGAAAGCTGGGTGGTGAATGAGGCTGGCCGCAAGCTGCGCCCTGGTGTGTACTGGCATGGCTTCAAACGTGCCGCCGCTGATGACGACTGCGAGGAAAGCGCACGACCCATAGTTGACGATTGGCTAGCCACCCCCATGACCGTGATAGCACGCACCACCAATAGCGATGACGGCAGCGAAGGTCGACTACTGCGCCTGTTGACCGACAGCGGTTACAAGGAATGGATCATCCCTATGGAGGTGTTTGGCGGTAGTGGCGAAGATGCTCGCCGTGCGCTGTTTGGTATGGGTGCAATCATCGCCCCACGCAAACGCGGCCAGTTTATGGAGTACCTGCTAGAGCAGCGCCCAGCGCAAACCATCACCACCACCGCGCGGCCAGGCTGGCATGTCTCTGGCGCGTTTGTGCTGCCCCACCGCACCATCGGCAGCGATACCGTTCGTTATCAGGCTGGGGCACGCAGCCTCAACCTGTACAGCACCAGCGGCACACTAGAGCAGTGGAAAGCTGAAGTGGCGGCTAAATGCGCTGGCAATCCGGTACTGACTTTGGCTATCGGCTGCGCACTGGCCGGCCCATTGCTGACCTTGGTTGGCGTAGTCGGTGGTGGCGTTCACTTAGTTGGCGATAGCTCAAGCGGTAAGTCCCTGGCGCAGTTGGTGGGATCGTCGGTGTGGGGTGATCCTGGTGTATTTGCCGCTAGCTGGGATATGAGCAAAGGCGGGCTTGAGATTGAAGCGTCCAGTCGGAATGACACCATCCTGCCGCTGGACGAAATCAAGCGCGCAGACCCCAAGCAGGTACAGGCAATGGCCTACTCCCTCGCCAACGGGCAGGGCAAAGGCACCATGACCCGAGAGCGCGAGGGCCGCCCAAAGCTCACGTGGAGGCTTCTGGCGCTGTCCAGTGGTGAGCGCTCACTGTCTGAGCACGCCGCCATATCCGGCAACGCTGCCCATGCAGGTGCCGAGTTGCGCATGGTGGACGTTAACGCAGGCACTCGCACACACCGCGCCTTTGACCAATTGCACGGACTTGAGGGTGCGGACTTCCACCGTCTGTTGACTGTTGCAGTGGGGCGCCAGCACGGCCACCTAGGCCCGGAGTTTGTCGAGCGACTGCTGACAGCCGATGACCGTCCCGGCCTACTGCAAGACTTCGCCAAGTTGCGCGCCCAGTTCGTGGAAGACAATGCTCAAGCAGGACGAGTGGCCGACCGCTTTGCTGTGATAGCTCTAGCTGGGGAAATGGCCATTGCTTACGGCCTTCTGCCTTGGGCTGCTGGTGATGCCTTGGCTGACTGTCAGTTGCTGTATGGCGAATGGCTGAGTCGAGTAGGCAGCGGCAACGCCGAAGACCGACAAATACTGGCCGGCGTTCTCGACTTTATCGACAAGCACGGCAGTAGTCGGTTCTCTGACGTAGATGAGGCAACTCTGGACGCCAAGGTATTCAACCGCGCCGGATATTGGGAATTGATTGGAAGCAAACGGCTGTACCTATTCCACAAGTCGGCACTGGTGGAAGCAGCACATGGTTATGGCATAAGTCGCATCGTCAAAGCGCTGGAAGGTGCCGGGGCACTTGTCGGACGTGATACCGACCGCAAAACCAAAAACTACCGGCTCCCCGGTGGAGGGCAATCACGACTGTATGTGATCGATCCGGCGACCATGGATGGAGAGGTGACAGGGGCATGATCACATCCAAAACAGCACCTACCGGCGTAAACCAATTACACAGGAACCTAAAATCACTGGCAACAGTGGCAACAACGACAACGGGCTTGCGGAACGGGGCTTACAGCCGTTGCCGCTTAATAAAAGAAGTGGCAACAGGTGGCAACACAAACTCGTTTTTGAATATAGGTTGCCTACACAGGCCGCTGTTTTGGTTATTACTGTTGCCGGTAAAAAAGCAGCGGCAACAAAACATGGGCATTGGCAGCGCCTGGAAGGCCCGTAATCCGTGGCTGCTGCCATTGTTGCCGCTGTTGCCTGTGTTTTTGAAACTAGAGGAGCATGTGTGTTCGTGTTTTTCGGAAGTGGGTGCGACATGAGCCTGCTGTCTGACCTGTTTGCCAAGATCGAAAAAGGGGGCGCGCCACGTTTTGTCGCTAATGAAAACGTAGCGCTCAGAGCAGCGCCAGCGGCACACCCTGATCTGAACCAGCAACACAGCAGCGAGAGCGCGCAAGAGTGTGTAGATCAACGCCGTGCGCAGAAACCGGCTCACGCGCAGCATCTACCTATGCTGATACTTGAGGCCAAGCAGTTTGATAACCCTGCGCCGTACTACATAAAGACAGCCGCCACGGCTTCATCTGAATGGATTGCTGCGCGTGACCAGTGGCACAACCACTTTGCAGCGTGCGGCGCCTGCCATGCGCCTACGGGACGGTATTGTGCCGCTGGTGCCGAACTGCGTCAGCGATATAACGCGCTAACTGAAGAACAAGCACCATGAGCAGCAATCAAGCCGAGTTGCGTAGGCTGGTTGGTAGCTCTCTCTGCCGTAATGCCTCCGGGATGGTTGGCCAGCCCTGTAGCTGACAAGGTCGACCTCGATCAGAATTTTGTGTTTGCACCCTCGAAGTTGGTGCGTAATTGCATCGCAACTGACCTGCCGTTTGCATTCGATTTGACCCGGTATGCGCATTCGCGCTGACACAGCATTGTAATTGATGGGCCTGTCAGTAGGCGCCACCAAGAGTGCGTCAGCCAAGCATTGAAGGACTGCGACCCGTAGGAGGCGCTCAAATTTATCGACAAAGCAGGGTTATTTCATCTCAATTAAAACTACTGCCCGAGCTTTAATCGAGCCGTTTCTCCCGTAGCGAACGGCTTTGTATCTACAGGATAGCCATTAAAGGCGACCTGAGCGCCTGGGGTGTAGCCTAAGCGCACCTCCAAAGGCAATTTGGCAGCAACAAGCAAGCTCTCACCAGGACGCTTCAGGCCGTTGAACAAGACCTTGCCATCCGCATCGCTCACCTGTGTCCAGCAAATATTGGTAAAGCTAATAGATAGCAGCCCCTCGCCCGGGCCAGCGACTACAGGACCAGTCTTAACTGCAGCGGGAGGAATCACAGGGGCGGGGGCAGGAGCAATAGAAACGGCAGCAGGCACTGCTACTGAAGTGGACACTGGCATAGGGGGGGCAATAGGGTAAATCGATGTTTCAGCTTGCGAATGAGTGCTTGTAGTTTTTATCGGCCCAGTAAGAAAGATACTCGTAATTAAAACCACCACCAGAACAATAGCTCCGAATGCCCACAAGGGCTTGCGCAGAGTTCTTGATCGAACTTCCGTGGGTTTATCACTTGGGGTCATTGTTGGCGCTTCAGGTGCGGATTCCGGTGCTTTATCTACAGCCTCAGCGCTGCGCTTGGCACTCAGTGAGTCATCATACTTTTTGCGCAGTACAGGATCAGAAAGCACTTCAAAGCTACTGGTGATTATTTTAAAGTTACGATCTGCTTTCGCGCTCTGTTCCAAATTCTTATCAGGGTGCCACTTCTGGGCGAGTACCTTGTAAGCAGCCCTGATTACTTCAGCCCCGGCAGTCTCCGTAATTTGCAGATTTTCGTAGTGTGTTCGCATTCCGCTTGTCCATTCAATGAGATTTAAGATGCGCACACACACAGCGAGTGCGGTAGGCTCTAAGCATGACGCAAATCACCGACCAATTGCGATTCAACGGCTTGCTGCAGTACCAAATCGCAGCCCCGATCGTTCGCAAAAAGCGGGGCTTTTTTTGGTCGAGAGACAGCAGCTCGCCTGGCTGAAACGTATCAAGGCCGTAGTGGTGCAAAACCTTGTGACGTAATGTTCTGTAGGCATCGACAGCTGACGACAGATGATCGGCGGTAACGTTAGATAGTTCTCGTCAGGGGCAGCTTGACCCTTTGATGGTTCTGATTTTTGAGATTGATCCTGCTGGGATTTAGGGCTCACCTTTTGTTTGCCTGATCTGATATTCGGTCGCCATGTTCGCTGCGTAGCTTTTTTGCCAGATCGCGGCTTTGCTATCGTTTTATCTAGGTCGTTGTTGCGGCGAGCTATGTCACGCGCAACCGAATATTTGGCAGTGTCCATCGTCGTGCCAGTGGCGACCTTCTTGTTAGGCTCATGGATTTTCTGGATTAAAGTTTCTTCAAGCCCTGCGTAGGGGGTTGCAGTCGGGTCAAGCCCATCAGCTTGAACAGCCGCTTCAACCCAGTTCGACGCGGCGCCTTTACAACAAAGCCGTGCGCGGCTCCCTCCTTGGGCAATTGGAGCCTTCTGGGCTGGAGCTATTCACGGCTTTTTTGTACGTGCCTATAAAGCAGCCGCACTACTCCGTGTCGTTAGTTTTCTTGACCGGGGGGCAGTAAATAAGCTCGCCATTAAGGCCGTGAGCAAAGACACCGCTGCCGCCAGACTTGTATTCACCAGTTACGCAACGCTTCCAGTTGAAGAGTGCGAGTCCGCGGCTAGTAAGGGCGCGAAGTCGGGGGAGGTTGAGGCGACTCATTAGGATGGCGAGACCCATATGGATGGAGGAGCGCATGGTTTCAACGTAAATCGGCAATTGTAGAGCTAAGCATTGCGCGTTACATTGCGAGTACATTAGTAATCACAATAATAGGTCGCAATGAAAACTGCCACCCTAAACCTTCGAATCAATCCAGCACTAAAAGAAGCTGTGCGTATCGCCGCCAATCGAGAGCACCGCAGCATTGCCAATTTGGTCGAGGTGTTGATTCGCCAGCATTGCGAGCAAGCAGGCATCAGTATTCCAGATCAGGCTGAGCTGTTCCCTGGAGACTCTGCTGATGAATGAGCGCGAGCTGAAGTTGTTGCTTGAGGCAGGGGCCATCAAGGCCGTCCTGCTAATTGCGCAAGGTGCTGCTTTCCATCTGGAGATTAAAACTGCAGGCGCCCTTAAAGTGTTGATGACCGGGCGCGGGGAGGTTCGGCTGTGGCGATCTTTAGATTCCTGCGTCAAGTGGTTGCGCAAGGCCGGAATTGGCCAGGCCACGATTCAAATTGATCAGTGGCAGCCAGATCAAAAACCACTTGAGCTAAATCGGAGCAGAAAAAATGCATACTGAAACTCTGCTGCTTGAGTTCATGGCAGGAATTAATGACGCGCTCAAGAGTGACGACTCGGAAACAGCAAAACTGGAAGCCATCTACCGAGTAAAGCAATGGGCAGAAGATGAGTACGCGAAGCTGAGTATTGGCGAACAGAAACCTTGGTTGGATGGCGACAATTGAAGGGGAAGGACATGCGTACTCACTACGACAACCTGCACATAGCTGAGACTGCCAGTATTGAGGTGGTCAAGGCTGCATACAAAGCGTTAGCCCAGAAGTGGCACCCAGATAAGCACCCAGACCAAAGAGAGAAGGCTGAACGCTATTTCAATATCATCTGCCGAGCCTTTGAGGTGATTTCTGACCCCGTACAGCGCCGCAAATACGATGCTTATCTGGTGAAGCAACGTAGCGAAAAAGACGACGACTCGGCACCGGAGCCAGTCAAAGAGCCGCCACCGATGACGCCTGCTCAACGTGCCAGCGAAGCATTTCAAGACGGGAAGCGCTCACGAGAGCAAGGATTTTCGGCGTTTGGCTGCCCTTATCAGGACGAAATTCTTGCTGGCGCCTGGCAGCGAGGGTATCAGTCTGCCGCCCCCGGAAAGCAGGAACCACAGTCACAGCCTGTTTCTGCAAAATCCAATCTGCTTGAGCGGTTGTGGCGGGGGGAAGCTGGCCTGACTAAAACATTCTTCCTGTATGGCGTTGTCGGGTTTGTGGTGGTTTTTGTCATCAGCATGCTTGTTGCCACCTTGTTTGCTTCGGACTCAAAAGATATTGGCCGCATAATTCGAACAGCCCAACTGTTCTACCTCCCTTATTTGGTTTTCATACTTATTTGCAACTTCCGGGCCTTGGTTCGGGCTATGTCTGGCAAGAAAATTGATAGTGGTAAATAGCTACTTGATTCGGCCGCCACGCGAGAGGTAACTGCAACTACGCATCAAGTACTTTCAGCTACTCAGCCAACCTCAAATGGCAAAATCCTTTCCGTGCGGGTGAATAGCGCATTGCCAAGGGCGCGTTTGGCTCTGACTCCAAGGTATCGAAGGCAGCCCTCTACAAGACAGGGGGCTGCCCGTTACACTTCTGCCACTAAATACGCCAAATACAAAAACGATGACGCTCCCCAATAGGCAAGATGCCAAATGAATGCAGTTGAAATTGAGTCCGCCATATCAGACCTCGCACTTGAACCTTTTGACGCAGCGGAATTCCCGTATGCCTTCCTGGCCGCGTTTGGTAATAAAGACACCACGCTTAAGCGCCTGCGCGCGGGTAATAACAACGCCTCGGACGTGCCCGGCGGCGTGCTACTGCGCAGCAACATTCATATTGCTGCCTGTGCGCCAGGCACCGTAGGCGAAACGCTTAAGACGTTGCGGGCCAGCCCGGCCACTACTAAAGCCAAAGCCAAGTTCATTCTCGCCACCGACGGGCAAACCCTGGAGGCTGAAGAGCTGAGCACGGGTGAAACCATCGCCTGCGATTATGAGGACTTTCCCAACCACTTCGGCTTCCTGCTACCGCTGGCTGGCATCTCCACCATCAAGGAGATCAAGGAAAACCCTATCGACGTGCGCGCCACCAGCCGCCTGAACAAGCTGTACGTCGAGCTGCTCAGCGAGAACCCGGACTGGGCCAGAGCCGAGCGCCGTGCCGACATGAACCACTTCATGGCGCGGCTGGTGTTCTGTTTCTTTGCGGAAGACACTGACATTTTTCAGGGCGATGGTCTGTTTACCAAGACGGTTGAGCAGTACAGCGAACGTGACGGCTCTAACAGCCATGAAGTGCTGTCGGAAATTTTCCGTGCCATGGACCTCAAACTGGCCGAGCGCCCGAGTGCCGAGCCGCGCTTGCCTGGCTGGGCGAATAAATTCCCCTATGTGAATGGCGGCCTGTTCGCAGGCTCAACCGAGACGCCGCGCTTTACCCGCATGGCGCGTACTTACCTGGTGCACGCCGGCAACCTGAACTGGCAAAAAATCAATCCGGACATCTTCGGCAGCATGATCCAGGCCGTGGCCGATGATGAAGAGCGCGGCGCGTTGGGCATGCATTACACCAGCGTCCCCAACATCCTCAAGGTGCTGAATCCGCTGTTTTTGGATGACCTGCGCGGGCAACTGGAGGCGGCCGGCGACAACAAGGCCAAGCTACTCAATCTGCGCAAACGCATAGCGCGTATCCGTGTATTTGATCCAGCCTGCGGCTCCGGAAACTTTCTGGTGATTGCTTACAAGCAGATGCGCGAGATCGAAGCCGCGATCAATCAGCGTCGCGGTGAGGCTCACAATAAATCGGAAATCCCGCTGACTAACTTCCGTGGCATTGAGTTACGCGACTTTCCAGCCGAGATTGCTCGCCTGGCGCTGATCATTGCCGAGTACCAGTGCGACGTGCTGTATCGCGGCCAGCAGGATGCGTTAGAAGAGTTTCTGCCGCTGGATACGCAGAACTGGATTATCTGTGGCAATGCGCTACGGCTGGATTGGTTGAGCATCTGTCCGCCCACGGGAACGGGCGTAAAAGTGCTTGCAGACGACTTATTCGGTACGCCGCTGGATCAGTCGGAAATCGAATTCGAGAACGAAGGCGGTGAGACATATATTTGTGGAAATCCGCCGTACAAGGGAAGTAAGTATCAGTCCACAGAACAAAAAAATGATTTGAAAGAGGTTTTCAAAAACACAAAAGCTGGCTGGAAGTCTCTCGATTATGTTTCAGGCTGGCTAATCAAAGCAAAGGAATATGGGCGTCACGTCAAGTCGGCCTTTGCATTTGTGACAACAAATTCAATCTGCCAGGGAATTCAAGTGCCAGAGCTCTGGCCGCATTTGATTCGGGACAATTTCGAGATTAACTTTGCCTACACCTCTTTTAAGTGGAGCAACCTTGCAAGCAACAAGGCTGGCGTTACTGTAGTCATCGTTGGAATGTCAAACTACTCAAAGTCCGACAGAAAGATTTTTAGCTTAGACGATAAAGGGCTCGCGACGGCCGCTAGGACTGTTCCAAACATAAATGCCTACCTTATTTCTGGCCACAACATTTTCATTCAAAAGAAATCCAGACGAACTGACAATGTTTCAAACATGGACTTTGGAAACAAGGCGGTTGATGGTGGACATCTTTACCTTGAGCGCGAAACCTTAAAAGACTTACCCGAAGAGGTTTCAAGTAAATTTGTTCGAAAAATCTATGGGGCAACCGAGCTTATAAAGGGTATTCCTAGGTTTTGTCTTTGGATTCCTGACTCAGAAGTGGAGTATGCACAAGAGAACTCTCTTATCGCGTCTCGACTAAACCTTGTCAGAGAAATGAGGCTGACAAGTGAGAAGCTGCCCACTCGTCGTGGAGCAGAGCAACCGCATAAATTTGAAGAGCGTCGGCAGCGCGGAGGCGAAAAAATAATAGCCCTCCCCCGTATTACTTCCGAAAATCGAGAATACCTGCCTGTTGGCCTGCTAGATTCCGGAACAATCGTTAGCAGTCAACTCTTTGCCTTTTACAACGAAGACGTTTTTCTTTTCGCGCTATTGGTTTCTCGATTGCACTGGGTATGGATGGCAACTGTTTGCGCCAGAATGCGAACTGACTTCAGTTACTCGAACACCCTCGGCTGGAACACCTTCCCCATCCCGCTGCTCACCGAGCAAAACAAGGCTGATCTAACCGCCTGCGCCGAGGCCATCCTGCTGGCCCGCGAAGTCCATTTTCCGGCCACCATCGCCGACTTGTACGACGCGGAAACCATGCCGGACAACTTGCGTCATGCCCACGAGCGCAACGATGAGGTGCTGGAACGCATTTATATTGGTCGCCGCTTCAAAAACGACACTGAACGGCTGGAAAAGCTGTTTGAGCTTTATACCAATATGACGGCAGGCCAAGCCAAAGCCGCACCCAGAACAAAAAAGGAAAAAAGCGCATGACGGAATCCTTGCGGAACCCGACGAATGCCTACACCGTCCCGTCGGTATCCATCACCATCGCGCACACCGGGGCTTCCAGCAAAGCCAATGAACTGGGTATGCGTACCATGCAAGAGCGCGCCTATGCCAAGCGTGGTGAGCAATATTTGCTGATCAAATCACCGCCCGCATCGGGCAAGTCCCGCGCATTGATGTTCATTGCGCTGGATAAGCTGCATAACCAGGGCTTACAACAGGCCATTGTCGTGGTGCCTGAGCGCTCCATTGGTGGCAGCTTCGCCGATGAACCGCTGAGTTCGTTCGGCTTCTACTGGGACTGGCAAGTAGCCCCGCAGTGGAACCTGTGTAATGCACCAGGAATCGACGAGCCGCGTGTAGCTAAGTCCAAGGTGCAAGCTGTGCGAGCTTTCCTGGCAAGCACGGACCAGACGCTGGTCTGCACTCATGCCACCTTCCGTTTTGCTGTGGAAGAGTTGGGCATCGAAGCCTTCGACAATCGCCTGATCGCCATTGATGAGTTTCACCACGTTTCCGCTAATCCAGACAGCATTCTGGGTAGTCAGCTAAGCGCGTTGATCGAGCGCGATAAAGTGCACTTGGTGGCCATGACGGGCTCGTATTTTCGGGGCGACGGCGAGGCTGTGCTGGCCCCGGAGGAAGAATCCAAGTTTGAGACGGTAACCTACACCTACTACGAGCAACTCAATGGTTACCGCTGGCTAAAGTCGCTGGACATCGGTTATTTCTTTTACACCGGCCGCTATGTGGATGCGGTCGCCAAGGTGCTTGATCCAGCGCTGAAAACCATCGTCCATATCCCCAATGTAAATGCTCGTGAAAGCCTCAAAGACAAGGAACGTGAGGTCAACGAAATCATGGGGGCACTTGGTGAATGGCAAGGTGTCGATACTGCAACCGGCTTTCATCTCATCAAAGCCAAGGATGGTCGTACGCTGAAAGTGGCCGACCTGGTGGATGACAGCGACGCAGCAAGGCGCTCCAAGGTGCTTGGCTCCCTCAAAGACCCTGCACAAAAGAACAACCGCGATAACGTCGATGTGATCATTGCGTTAGGTATGGCGAAGGAAGGTTTTGACTGGATCTGGTGCGAGCATGCACTAACCATCGGCTACCGTTCGAGTCTGACTGAAATCGTGCAAATCATTGGTCGCGCTACGCGTGATGCTGAGGGTAAAGAGCGCTCCCGATTCACTAACCTGATCGCAGAGCCGGCAGCAGATCAGGCAGCGGTGGCTGAGGCCGTAAACGACATGCTCAAAGCCATCTCCGCGAGCTTGCTGATGGAGCAAGTACTGGCCCCGAGGTATGAGTTCACCCCTAAGAACACTGGCCCGAAGGAAGGCTTTGATTACGGCGACGAAGGTTACAAAAACGACGGCCACAACATCGGCGTGAACAAAGATACAGGCCAGATTCATGTGGAGATAAACGGGCTTTCCACGCCAAGTAGCCCAGAAGCAACGCGCATCTGCAAGGAAGACCTTAACGAAGTCGTTACCAGCTTCCTGCAAGACAAAACCGTGGTGGAGCGCGGCCTGTTTGACAAAGAAAACACTTTGCCGGAAGAGCTGACCCAGCTGCGAATGGGCAAGATCGTACGCGAGCGCTACCCGGACTTGAGCGATAGCGATCAGGAAGCAATCCGCCAACACGCCATCGCCGCGATGAACATCACCCAGCAGGCCAAGTTGGCCTTGGGCCAGGCCGATACTAACGGCTCTGACGCCATACAAGGCAGCACGGCGCTGCTGGATGGCGTACGCAAGTTCATCAACGTGCGCGACCTGGATATTGATCTGATCGACCGCATCAATCCCTTCGATGCCGCCTATGCCGTGCTGGCGAAAGCGATGGATGAAAAATCCCTGCGCCAAGTGCAAGCCAGCATAGCTGCCAAGAAGGTGAGTATTCCTGAAGACGAAGCCCGAGAGCTGGCAAGGCGTGCCCTTCAGTTCAAGAATGAGCGTGGCCGTCTGCCGGACATCTACTCCGCCGACGCCTGGGAAAAGCGTATGGCTGAAGGTGTAGCCGCATTGGCACGCTACCGCGCCCAAGCGAAGGCTAAAGCGGCGTCGGGAGAGTCTGCCAATGGCTGACATGAATGATGATGATTTGCTGGATGCGCTAGGGGTCGAAGTACCTTTACTCAAGACAGCCAATCGAACCCCGCGCGAAGAACGCATCATCGCCGGTTTCGAGGACATTCTGCGCTTTCACCAAGCCCACGGCCGCGCCCCTTTGCATGGTGAAAACCGCGACATCTTCGAGCGCTTGTATGCCGTGCGCCTGGACCAACTTCGCAAGTTGCCCGAGGCGCAAACCCTGCTGGCTGAGCTGGATAGCCCAGGGTTGCTGTCAGGAGCCTCGGTCGCCACAGTAAATGTGGATGACCTGGACGAAGACGCTTTGCTGGCGGAGCTGGGCATCGGCAGTGAATCCGCCGACCAGGACGACATCACCGTACTACGGCATGTGCGATCCCATGCTGCGATAAAGGCGGCGGAAGAAATCGCCGCCCGAACCCCATGTAAAGACTTTGAGAGGTTTAAACCACTGTTTGATGAGGTGGACACGGGCCTCAAGCAAAAATCGTGGATAACCAAGCCCTTTGGCAAGAATGCCAGCATCGAGGTTGGGGATTTTTTCATCCTCAGCGGATTGATCGCTTATGTCGCCGAGATAGGCGACACCTACAAGACACCAAATGCGGAGATGAATGGACGGTTGCGCGTCATTTACTCCAATGAGACGGAAAGCGATCTGCTACTGCGATCTTTGCAGCGGGCGCTCTACAAAGACAGCGAGGGGCGTGCAGGGTCTCGCGTCATCAAGGTCGATGCCGGCCCGATGTTCAGCGATAGTGCGGAGCCGGACGACATAGCAAGCGGCACCATCTATGTACTGAGAAGCCAATCCGACCACCCCTTCGTCACCGAACACCGCGAGCTGATCCACAAGATTGGCGTGACCGGCGGCAAAGTGGAAACCCGCATCGCCGGCGCAAACAAAGATGCCACTTACTTGTTGGCCGACGTGGAAGTGGTCGCCACCTACAAACTGCACAACCTGAATCGCACCCGGCTGGAAAACATCTTCCACCGTCTGTTCGGTGCCGCACAGCTGGACCTAACCATCGAAGACCGCTTCGGCCACCCGGTTAAGCCGAGGGAGTGGTTCCTGGTGCCGCTCCAGGTGATTGACGAGGCGGTTGAGCGTATTCGGGATGGATCGATTACCAATGTGAGCTATGACCCGCAAACAGCTCGATTGGTCGATAAAAAAGATCAATAAGCTGGCAGGGCGTGATGCTATCACTCCATTTAATGTCTATTTGTAGTTAGGTGTGAAATCCAGGAGGCATGCATTGGAACATTCCCACGAGGATCTTGATTGGCACACCATATACGAGGGGAGTGGCTCAGTCGCCGACAATAGCTGGATCGAAGAAGTCGCATATCTTGGAAGCGAGAAATGGTTACTGAGGCTTTACGATGATCCAGCTTGGTCATTTGAGCCTGAGGCACCGATGGAGCCAGAGGCGAAAACCTCCCAAGAGTTAGTGGCTTGGGTTGAGTCAATCGATTCTGCAAGTGACGAGGATGTAATAGAAAAGCCAAGGCAAAAATCTCTATATGAGGCGGCAGTTAATTCAGGCGCAAAAGAGTGCGCCGAACTGCTCGAGAACATCCTCAGAAAACCTTAGATTCAGCCATGGTTTCGGGAGCAGTACGCGCCCGCGCGCGAGGAACACTCAGCCGCTCGTAGTGGGCGTGCCGAATACTGCGACCCGTAACGACATGTCCTGAGTTGATTGCTGTGCACTACCTATCTATGTGTGGATACCTGAATGGATACCTCACTTTCGGATACCGTTACGCTATGAGAGCACGATCTGAGTTGGTACGCACCTTCATGCGCTTCTAAGCTGAGCGCCCGGAAAGTCAATCCGTTCAGTCTGATTGTCGAGAGTAGTTCGGGCTTTCAGCCGTAATGGCTATTTGAAGAGCTTTATTACTACTACAGATAGTAGGGAGCCGGTGATGAGTTTTAGAGTTGTAATAACCGTGGCGTTGCTTTTCTCACCACTTGCACAGGGGCAAGCATTTAAATGCGTGACCCCAGATGGGCAGACGATCTTCTCCCAAGTTCCATGCCCAGTAGAGGTTGGCACAACAACAGAGCTGCGCTTGCCGACTGGCAGCGTGTCTCGGTCTGGCGCTGGCCCCAGCCTTCCTCCGGCGCAGACGGACAACCAGTTGGAGCGTTTGCAAGTTGCTGCAGATTGGGTAATGAATCGTTACCCATTTTTTGATGGCGAATCTCCATCGGCAAATGGGCAGGCAATCACCGAAGTACTTGCACTTCGTGATTCTGAAATTGAAAGGGGAGGAGACCCGGCGGAAGCACTGCTTAATGCGGCAAAGCTGGTTGGGCCGAGGTACGAGGCCACTGAGGCAATTCGAAGATATGACGCTGCGGCCTCTATAAAGCAATCATCCTCACCACGTTCAAGCATGAAAGTGACCATCGTGGAGGATAGTTCCCGATCAGAGGCGGGATATAGGGAAAGAATCGAAAAGCAGCTTGAGTCTTTACCGAGTGAGACAGCCGAGCGCTTCAGGTTGGCGCCACAGAATGCAGACACCCTTCAGCGTGCAAAAGAGGCAGCATCTCAAGCGGATAGGGGTAATGCAGGCGATGCGCTTCGCCTATCCAATAGTGCTGCCAAAAATTCGGCTGAAGGTCGTTCATATTTGGAGGGAAAGCGAGCGGCTGAAGATGCGGTGTTCACCAAGAAAAGGCTGGAGAAACAGCCTGATGCAATAGATCTAAAAACCGGCCAAGTGCTGCCTAATGTGGGCGGCGGAGTCATCGATCCACGAACTGGAAAGTTTTACCCCGATGCTGGTGCCGGGTATGTAGATCCGGAGACCGGTCGGTTTATGCCTAAGCAGTAGTCGCCAAGGCCACGTATGCCCGTTAGGAAGTTGCTCAAATCGATGGGCTTGGCTCTGTTGTAAACAAAGAGCAGGCATTGGTACGAGCCCAGGTACGAACCTCCGCGTGTGTGAGAGGGTACGCAGTACGCACTAATGGTACGCACCCCCTACGTGCGTGAGAGTGTTTGCGGTTCGCACTAAGGTTCGCACCCGCTATGTGAGCAAGGTGATCCGAGCAGTGCTAACAATGGTGTACTTGCCGCCATTTGGAGGGGGTGCTTTCCGTTTTAGGTATACGTTTAGGTATACGATTTGTCTTCAAGATACTTGATGTCGAGTGTTTGTTAGGCTGTAGATCGATGTTCGATTCCGGTTCGGACCATTGAGATCCCTACAGGCTTTGATTGTTGCGCACACTGATTTTCGGTGTTGACAGCCTCTTCCACTCCTGTAGAATTCGCCTCCCGCTACCGGCCCTTGGCAAGTAGTCGGGAGTTGCAAGCGGTTGAGATGAAACGAAAATTTCTTCGAAATGTGCTTGACGGATGTAGAGGCTGCTGTAGAATGCGCGGCCTTGGTTGAGGCGAAGGTCTCCTCCAAACGCTCTTTAACAATTTGAATCAAGCAATTCGTGTGGGTGCTTGTGGGGTAAGACTGATCGTCGAATGATTGTCAGCAACACAAGTATCACTGCGAGAAATCATAGTTTTATTTGCGATTGCTGAGCCAAGTTTAGGGTTTTCTCAAAACCCGATCAGTATTGAACTGAAGAGTTTGATCATGGCTCAGATTGAACGCTGGCGGCAGGCCTAACACATGCAAGTCGAGCGGTAGAAGGGAGCTTGCTTCCTTTGAGAGCGGCGGACGGGTGAGTAATGCCTAGGAATCTGCCTGGTAGTGGGGGATAACGTTCGGAAACGGACGCTAATACCGCATACGTCCTACGGGAGAAAGTGGGGGATCTTCGGACCTCACGCTATCAGATGAGCCTAGGTCGGATTAGCTAGTTGGTGAGGTAATGGCTCACCAAGGCGACGATCCGTAACTGGTCTGAGAGGATGATCAGTCACACTGGAACTGAGACACGGTCCAGACTCCTACGGGAGGCAGCAGTGGGGAATATTGGACAATGGGCGCAAGCCTGATCCAGCCATGCCGCGTGTGTGAAGAAGGTCTTCGGATTGTAAAGCACTTTAAGTTGGGAGGAAGGGTAGTAGCTTAATACGTTGCTACTTTGACGTTACCGACAGAATAAGCACCGGCTAACTCTGTGCCAGCAGCCGCGGTAATACAGAGGGTGCAAGCGTTAATCGGAATTACTGGGCGTAAAGCGCGCGTAGGTGGTTATGTAAGTTGAATGTGAAATCCCCGGGCTCAACCTGGGAACTGCATCCAAAACTGCATGGCTAGAGTACGGTAGAGGGTGGTGGAATTTCCTGTGTAGCGGTGAAATGCGTAGATATAGGAAGGAACACCAGTGGCGAAGGCGACCACCTGGACTGATACTGACACTGAGGTGCGAAAGCGTGGGGAGCAAACAGGATTAGATACCCTGGTAGTCCACGCCGTAAACGATGTCAACTAGCCGTTGGGTTCCTTGAGAACTTAGTGGCGCAGCTAACGCATTAAGTTGACCGCCTGGGGAGTACGGCCGCAAGGTTAAAACTCAAATGAATTGACGGGGGCCCGCACAAGCGGTGGAGCATGTGGTTTAATTCGAAGCAACGCGAAGAACCTTACCAGGCCTTGACATGCAGAGAACTTTCCAGAGATGGATTGGTGCCTTCGGGAACTCTGACACAGGTGCTGCATGGCTGTCGTCAGCTCGTGTCGTGAGATGTTGGGTTAAGTCCCGTAACGAGCGCAACCCTTGCCCTTAGTTACCAGCACGTAATGGTGGGCACTCTAAGGGGACTGCCGGTGACAAACCGGAGGAAGGTGGGGATGACGTCAAGTCATCATGGCCCTTACGGCCTGGGCTACACACGTGCTACAATGGTCGGTACAGAGGGTTGCCAAGCCGCGAGGTGGAGCTAATCCCACAAAACCGATCGTAGTCCGGATCGGAGTCTGCAACTCGACTCCGTGAAGTCGGAATCGCTAGTAATCGTGAATCAGAATGTCACGGTGAATACGTTCCCGGGCCTTGTACACACCGCCCGTCACACCATGGGAGTGGGTTGCTCCAGAAGTAGCTAGTCTAACCGCAAGGGGGACGGTTACCACGGAGTGATTCATGACTGGGGTGAAGTCGTAACAAGGTAGCCGTAGGGGAACCTGCGGCTGGATCACCTCCTTAATCGAAGACATCGGCTTCTTCATAAGTACCCACACGAATTGCTTGATTCACTTGCGAAAAGCGATTGGGTAATACAGCCCGAGAGTAAGACGATTGGGTCTGTAGCTCAGTTGGTTAGAGCGCACCCCTGATAAGGGTGAGGTCGGCAGTTCGAATCTGCCCAGACCCACCAATTGTCATGGGATGTGGCCGGTCATTAGATGGGGCCATAGCTCAGCTGGGAGAGCGCCTGCCTTGCACGCAGGAGGTCAGCGGTTCGATCCCGCTTGGCTCCACCATTTACTCTGCAATCGCTGAAAGCTCAGAACTGAGCATCTACCTGGAAGGGTTGGGGTGTTGAGTTCTGGTCTTTGCGCCAGACTGTTCTTTAAAAATTTGGGTATGTGATAGAAGTAAAAAGACCAAGCAATCTCTTTCACTGGTGATTGTTTGCGTCAAGGTAAAATTTGCGTGTTCTCTAATATTGCAAATTTTCGGCGAATGTCGTCTTCACGTTTGAGACAGTAACCAGATTGCTTGGGGTTATATGGTCAAGTGAAGAAGCGCATACGGTGGATGCCTTGGCAGTCAGAGGCGATGAAAGACGTGGTAGCCTGCGAAAAGCTTCGGGGAGTCGGCAAACAGACTTTGATCCGGAGGTGTCTGAATGGGGGAACCCAGCCATCACAAGATGGTTATCTTGTACTGAATACATAGGTACAAGAGGCGAACCAGGGGAACTGAAACATCTAAGTACCCTGAGGAAAAGAAATCAACCGAGATTCCCTTAGTAGTGGCGAGCGAACGGGGACTAGCCCTTAAGCTTCTTTGATTTTAGCGGAACGCTCTGGAAAGTGCGGCCATAGTGGGTGATAGCCCTGTACGCGAAAAAGTCTTAGAAGTGAAATCGAGTAGGACGGAGCACGAGAAACTTTGTCTGAATATGGGGGGACCATCCTCCAAGGCTAAATACTACTGACTGACCGATAGTGAACTAGTACCGTGAGGGAAAGGCGAAAAGAACCCCGGAGAGGGGAGTGAAATAGATCCTGAAACCGTATGCGTACAAGCAGTGGGAGCAGACTTTGTTCTGTGACTGCGTACCTTTTGTATAATGGGTCAGCGACTTATATTCAGTGGCGAGCTTAACCGAATAGGGGAGGCGTAGCGAAAGCGAGTCTTAATAGGGCGCTTTAGTCGCTGGGTATAGACCCGAAACCGGGCGATCTATCCATGGGCAGGTTGAAGGTTGGGTAACACTAACTGGAGGACCGAACCGACTACCGTTGAAAAGTTAGCGGATGACCTGTGGATCGGAGTGAAAGGCTAATCAAGCCCGGAGATAGCTGGTTCTCCTCGAAAGCTATTTAGGTAGCGCCTCATGTATCACTGCTGGGGGTAGAGCACTGTTTCGGCTAGGGGGTCATCCCGACTTACCAAACCGATGCAAACTCCGAATACCAGCAAGTGCCGAGCATGGGAGACACACGGCGGGTGCTAACGTCCGTCGTGAAAAGGGAAACAACCCAGACCGTCAGCTAAGGTCCCAAAGTTATGGTTAAGTGGGAAACGATGTGGGAAGGCTTAGACAGCTAGGAGGTTGGCTTAGAAGCAGCCACCCTTTAAAGAAAGCGTAATAGCTCACTAGTCGAGTCGGCCTGCGCGGAAGATGTAACGGGGCTCAAACCATACACCGAAGCTACGGGTATCACGTAAGTGATGCGGTAGAGGAGCGTTCTGTAAGCCTGTGAAGGTCAGTTGAGAAGCTGGCTGGAGGTATCAGAAGTGCGAATGCTGACATGAGTAACGACAATGGGTGTGAAAAACACCCACGCCGAAAGACCAAGGTTTCCTGCGCAACGTTAATCGACGCAGGGTTAGTCGGTCCCTAAGGTGAGGCTGAAAAGCGTAATCGATGGGAAACAGGTTAATATTCCTGTACTTCTAGTTACTGCGATGGAGGGACGGAGAAGGCTAGGCCAGCACGGCGTTGGTTGTCCGTGTTTAAGGTAGTAGGCTGGGATCTTAGGTAAATCCGGGATTTCAAGGCCGAGAACTGATGACGAGTCGTCTTTTAGATGATGAAGTGGTTGATGCCATGCTTCCAAGAAAAGCTTCTAAGCTTCAGGTAACTAGGAACCGTACCCCAAACCGACACAGGTGGTTGGGTAGAGAATACCAAGGCGCTTGAGAGAACTCGGGTGAAGGAACTAGGCAAAATGGCACCGTAACTTCGGGAGAAGGTGCGCCGGTGAGGGTGAAGTATTTACTACGTAAGCCCCCGCTGGTCGAAGATACCAGGCCGCTGCGACTGTTTATTAAAAACACAGCACTCTGCAAACACGAAAGTGGACGTATAGGGTGTGACGCCTGCCCGGTGCCGGAAGGTTAATTGATGGGGTTAGCGCAAGCGAAGCTCTTGATCGAAGCCCCGGTAAACGGCGGCCGTAACTATAACGGTCCTAAGGTAGCGAAATTCCTTGTCGGGTAAGTTCCGACCTGCACGAATGGCGTAACGATGGCGGCGCTGTCTCCACCCGAGACTCAGTGAAATTGAAATCGCTGTGAAGATGCAGTGTATCCGCGGCTAGACGGAAAGACCCCGTGAACCTTTACTGTAGCTTTGCACTGGACTTTGAATTTGTTTGTGTAGGATAGGTGGGAGGCTTTGAAGCGTGGACGCCAGTTCGCGTGGAGCCAACCTTGAAATACCACCCTGGCAACTTTGAGGTTCTAACTCTGGTCCGTTATCCGGATCGAGGACAGTGTATGGTGGGCAGTTTGACTGGGGCGGTCTCCTCCTAAAGAGTAACGGAGGAGTACGAAGGTGCGCTCAGACCGGTCGGAAATCGGTCGTAGAGTATAAAGGCAAAAGCGCGCTTGACTGCGAGACAGACACGTCGAGCAGGTACGAAAGTAGGTCTTAGTGATCCGGTGGTTCTGTATGGAAGGGCCATCGCTCAACGGATAAAAGGTACTCCGGGGATAACAGGCTGATACCGCCCAAGAGTTCATATCGACGGCGGTGTTTGGCACCTCGATGTCGGCTCATCACATCCTGGGGCTGAAGCCGGTCCCAAGGGTATGGCTGTTCGCCATTTAAAGTGGTACGCGAGCTGGGTTTAGAACGTCGTGAGACAGTTCGGTCCCTATCTGCCGTGGACGTTTGAGATTTGAGAGGGGCTGCTCCTAGTACGAGAGGACCGGAGTGGACGAACCTCTGGTGTTCCGGTTGTCACGCCAGTGGCATTGCCGGGTAGCTATGTTCGGGAAAGATAACCGCTGAAAGCATCTAAGCGGGAAACTTGCCTCAAGATGAGATCTCACTGGAACCTTGAGTTCCCTAAAGGGCCGTCGAAGACTACGACGTTGATAGGTTGGGTGTGTAAGCGCTGTGAGGCGTTGAGCTAACCAATACTAATTGCCCGTGAGGCTTGACCATATAACACCCAAACAATTTGCTGTTTGCGTGTCAGACGGTTGAAGTCGACACAAAGCCGAAAATTTGCAAGTAACACGCAATACCGGCTTCTATCACATACCCGATTCGGGGAAGCGACCTAAACAGCGACTCCCCAGCAAAATTGCTTGACGACCATAGAGCGTTGGAACCACCTGATCCCATCCCGAACTCAGAAGTGAAACGACGCATCGCCGATGGTAGTGTGGGGTCTCCCCATGTGAGAGTAGGTCATCGTCAAGCACCTATACCAAACCCCCGATCAGGTAACTGGTCGGGGGTTTATTTTTGTGCATCAGAAACGACATGAAGTCGCACAAAGTTCTGAAACAACAACGGCGCCCTTGGGCGCCGTTGTTGTTTGTTTCTTGTGGAGAGTCAGCCCTTCCAGCGTTGTAGCACCAGAGTGGCATTGGTACCACCAAAGCCGAAGCTGTTAGACATAACCGTGTCCAGAGCAACATCCTCCCTGGTTTCTCGCAAAATCGGCAAATCGGCCAACTCTGGATCAATTGTCTCGATATTGGCTGAGCCGGTAACGAAATTTCCTTCCATCATCAGCATGCAGTAAATCGCTTCATGAGCGCCGGCAGCACCCAGCGAATGTCCTGAAAGGCTTTTGGTCGAGCTGATCATCGGGGCTTTATCGCCGAATACTTCGCGCACTGCCCTGGCTTCGGCTGCATCGCCAACCGGGGTAGAGGTGCCGTGGGTGTTCAGGTAGTCGATAGGTGTGGAGACTGTCGCAAGGGCCTGTTGCATGCAGCGGATTGCACCCTCACCACTCGGTGCAACCATGTCATAGCCATCGGAGGTAGCCCCGTAGCCAATGATTTCCGCATAGATTTTTGCGCCACGCTTGAGTGCATGCTCAAGCTCTTCAACCACGACCATGCCGCCGCCGCCAGCAATTACAAATCCATCGCGGTTGGCGTCATAGGCGCGGGAAGCTTTTTCAGGCGTGTCGTTGTATTGAGTGGAGAGTGCGCCCATGGCATCGAAGAGGAAACTCTGGCTCCAGTGCTCTTCCTCACCACCGCCGGCAAAAACGATATCCTGCTTGCCCATCTGGATCTGTTCCATGGCATGGCCGATGCAGTGAGCACTGGTGGCGCAGGCCGAGGAGATGGAGTAATTGACACCCTTGATCTTGAACGGCGTCGCCAGACATGCGGATACGGTGCTGCTCATCGTGCGGGGAACGCGGTAAGGGCCAACCCGCTTTACGCCTTTTTCGCGCAGGATATCGAAAGACTCGAGCTGGTTGATGGTCGATGCACCGCCCGATCCGGCTACCAGGCCGATCCGCGGATCCGAGATTTCTTCGACACTCAGGCCTGCATCAGTAATGGCTTGCTGCATCGCCAGATAGGCATAGGCAGCAGCATTGCCCATGAATCGATAGACCTTGCGATCAATCAGTTCCTCCAGATTGAGGTCGACGGAACCAGAAACCTGGCTGCGCAGCCCCATCTCTGCATAGGACGGATTGAAGCGTATGCCGGGGCGGCATGCGCGCAAACTGGCAGAAACGCTTTCTTTATCATTGCCAAGACAGGAAACAATACCGATACCGGTGATCACGACGCGACGCATAGTGGGATCCTTTAGAAGCTGTCTGTGGAACTGAAGAGGCCTACTCGCAGGCCTTCAGCGCTGTAAATTTCGCGGCCATCGACGCTGACGGTACCATCGGCGATGCCCAGGATGAGGGAGCGGCTGATGGTGCGTTTGATATGTATGTTGTAGGTGATTTTCTTGGCTGTTGGCAGAATCTGGCCGAAGAATTTAACTTCGCCTGAGCCAAGTGCCCGTCCCCGCCCGGGATTGCCTTGCCAGCCCAGGTAGAACCCTACCAATTGCCACATGGCGTCAAGCCCGAGGCAGCCTGGCATGACGGGATCGCCCTCGAAATGGCAAGCAAAAAACCAGAGATCAGGATTTATATCGAGCTCGGCAACAATTTCGCCCTTGCCATACTTGCCGCCAGTGTCGCTGATGTGTGCAATGCGATCGATCATCAGCATGTTGGGTGCAGGAAGTTGGGCATTCCCGGGACCAAAAAGCTCGCCGCGGCTGCAGCGCAGAAGGTCTTCCCGGGTGTAGGCGTTTTGTTTGCTCATTCGAACTCCTTTGCAAACCCCGTCCGAGGGTTGCGTTATTGAACTTGTTGCAGTCTGCTCAGGCGCGGAGGCCGGCAACTGCGCGAACGTTAGCTTTGACAGATGATATTCAGGCCAGGTCACAGCCGAAAATATACGCTTGAATAAATGCCTGTTTGGCTAACTTTAGCATTCCTCGACCGTTACAGGCCGGTTGCTGATTGCGACCTTAGTACAGGTGCAATCTTGGTAGTCCATTATTGGAGCGCTCAAGGCTGTGCACTATGGGATAACTTTCAGTCGTTGAGCGATTGCTCCCCTCGGCTTTAACGACCCTATAATGCCATTAAATCAACTCCTCTAATTATTTCGGATCAAACATGACAGTCAGGCAATCCATTGCAGTTTTGGGCGGCGGAAGTTTTGGTAGCGCCATCGCTAATCTGCTGGCTGGAAACGGGCAGGCAGTGCGCCTGTGGATGCGCGACCCGGAGCAGGCGTCTTACATTCGCCAGCATGGCGAGAATCCGCGTTATCTCAAAGGCGTGAAGATCAATCCTCTGGTCGAGCCGATCTGTGATCTGGAACAGGCTATTGCCGGCAGCGACCTGATTTTCGTGGCGTTACCGTCAACCGCATTGCGTGAAGCACTGCAGCCATATGCCGCGCAACTGGCTGGCAAGATGCTGATCAGTACCACCAAGGGCATTGAAGCCAATACCTTCAAGCTGATGAGTGAAATTCTCCAGGAGGTTGCGCCGCAGGCGCGGATTGGTGTCATGTCAGGCCCCAATCTGGCCCGCGAGGTGGCCGAGTACGCATTGACGGCCACAGTGGTGGCCAGCGAAGACGAAGCGCTCTGCCAGGAAGTGCAGCGTGTGCTGCACGGACGCAGTTTTCGGGTGTATGCCAGTGCTGACCGGTTTGGTGTCGAGCTGGGCGGGGCATTGAAAAATGTCTACGCAATCATGGCCGGCATGGCTGCAGCCATGGGTATGGGCGAGAACACCCGCAGCATGCTGATCACGCGGGCGCTGGCTGAAATGACCCGGTTTGCCGTCAAGCTCGGTGCCAATCCGATGACTTTTCTCGGTCTTTCCGGGGTTGGCGACCTGATCGCTACCTGCTCTTCGCCGAAAAGCCGCAACTATCAGGTAGGTTATGCGCTGGGCGAGGGGCTCAGTCTGGACGAGGCGGTGGATCGGCTCGGTGAAGTGGCGGAAGGCGTCAATACGATCAAGGTGCTCAAGGCCAGAGCCGAGCAACTGGAAGTTTATATGCCGCTGGTAGCGGGCCTGCATGCCATTCTGTTCGAGGGGCGCACGTTGCAGCAGGTGATCGGTGCGCTGATGAGCGGTGAGCCGAAAACCGATGTTGATTTCATCTCGGTCAGTGGATTCTGATTTTTTCTTACGAGGAGCTAGCCATGGCAAGTGCCAATGATCAGGCGGAGCGTGAATCGCTGCTGCTGCGGGTTTTCTGGATGCTGGTTTTTACGCTGGTCTGGTACGTAGCTGAAGTCGTGCTGGCGGTTGTGGTGATTCTGCAGCTGGCTTTTCGTCTGGTGCAGGGCAAAGTCAATTTCGAGCTGTTGCAGTTAGGGAACAGCCTGAGTCAGTATCTGGCACAAATCGGGCAATTCGGTTCCTTCAATAGCGAAGAAAAACCCTGGCCATTTTCCGACTGGCCCACGCCCATAGCTGCCAACGAGCAGTCTTCAACGTCAGCATCTCCTGCTGATCGGGCAGCTGGCGCGTGAGGCTCTGGTTGCTGCGTCACGGTCATGCCGAACCCCATGCCGGCAGTGACGCCCTGCGCCGTCTGACCACCCACGGTCGGCAGGAGGTGTTGCAAAGTGCAGCACAACTCATCGGTCGACCGCTGGAGGCAATTCTTTGCAGCCCCTACGTGCGTGCCCGGCAGACGGCTGAACTGGTTGTCGAGGCCTTGCAAAGCCGGCTGATCATCGAAATCGTGCCGTGGCTTACACCGGAAAGCAGCCTCGGCAGTGCACTGGCGTATCTGGCCGCAAGGCCGGAGTCGGAGCTTCTCGTCGTTAGTCATCAACCTTTGATCGGCGACCTGGCCGGCATGCTTGAGCATGGCCATCGTCAACAGGCCTTGCCCATGGCCACGGCGGGTCTGGCCGAACTGGTAGGTGACATGCCGCTGGCTGGTGGTATGCAGCTCGATTCGCTGTTTCAGCCGCATAAGTAACCTGAATGGCAGGACTGGCGGGCAACTGTACAGCCTTGCCTCTGGGTGGATGTGTATGAAATAGTGAGCCAAGCAAGTGCTTGGTTGGCTATTCTATTTCGCTCGGAGGTGTGTGTTGACCGCTTATCAAATGCCGCTGGATATTTTCTACGAGCGTGAGGCTCGGCATCCCAACAAGCGCTTCATGGTTCAGCCACAGGCAGATGGCCGGGTCGAAGAGTTGACCTGGTCCGAGGTGGGTGAGCAGGCGCGGCGTGCAGCAAACTGGCTGCGTGGCCAGGACATCGAGCAGGGCAGCCGCATTGCGATCATTTCCAAGAACTGCGCACACTGGATCATTGCCGATCTGGCAATCTGGATGGCCGGCATGGTCTCGGTGCCGCTGTATCCCAACCTGACGGCCGAATCGGTACGCCAGGTTCTGGAGCATTCCGAGTCGAAAGTGGCCTTTATCGGCAAGCTGGATGACTGGGAGGCGATGGCTCCCGGGATTCCCGAAGGCGTGCAGTGTGTCGGTTTGCCATTGCGGCCGGAAGGCCGCTTTGACCTGCTCTGGAGTGACCTGCAGGCCTCTACGCCGATTCGTGACAACCCAAGCCCCGCAGCGGATCAGCTCGCCACCATCATCTATACCTCCGGGACTACCGGCATGCCCAAAGGGGTCATGCACAACTTCAACAACTTTGCCTTCACGGCTACCCAGGGCCGCGAATTGTTTGCCGTGAGTGAAAGCGACCGGGTCTTGTCCTACCTGCCTCTGTGCCATGTAGCGGAGCGCTCATTTGTCGAGATGTCATCGTTGTATGGCGGGGTGGAAATCTATTTTGCCCAGAGCCTGGATACCTTCGTCGAGGATATCCGTAGAGCGCGTCCTACCATATTCTTTGCCGTGCCGCGGATCTGGACCAAGTTCCAGATGGGCGTGCTGGCGAAGATGCCGGCGAAACGACTGGACTTCCTGCTCAGTCTGCCGCTGGTCGGGCGCATGATCGGCCGCAAGGTGCTGGCCGGCCTCGGGCTGGATGCCGTGCGCTTTGCCTTGTCCGGTGCCGCACCCACGCCCGCCGCCTTGTTCAGCTGGTACCGGCGTCTGGGGCTGGAATTGCTGGAGGTCTATGGCATGACCGAAAACTGCGGCTACTCCCACGTATGCCGGCCCGGCAAGGTCAAGCCGGGCTGGATTGGCCAGAATTGCCCGGGTGTCGAGGTACGTATCAGTGATGAAGGTGAGGTGCTGGTGCGTAGCGAAGCAACCATGCAGGGCTATTTCAAGGAGCCTGGAAAAACAGCCGAGGCGCTGACTCTGGACGGCTCGCTGCGCACCGGCGACAAGGGTGAGCAGGATGCTGAAGGCAACCTGCGCCTGACCGGCCGCATCAAGGAAATTTTCAAGACCAGCAAGGGCAAGTTTGTCGCGCCGGCGCCGATTGAAAATCGCATGGCCACGGAAACCCGGCTGGAACAGATCTGCGTGGTCGGTGAGGGCATGGTGCAGCCCCTGGCCATCTGCGTGCTATCCGAAACCGCCCGGGCTGAGGCTGACGGCGCCGGGCGAGCGGCGCTGGAAGCCAGCCTCAAGGCACTGCTTGCCCAGGTTAATGGCAGCCTGGACAAACACGAGCAGTTGCGCGGCATGGTACTGGTCAAGGATGTCTGGGCGGTCGAAAACGGCTTCCTGACGCCGACCCTGAAAATCAAGCGTGCAGTGATCGAAAGCAGTTACGGCAAGCATTTTGAAGACTGGCTGCAGCGCTGTGATGCAGTGCTGTGGCACGAATAGGACTTTGACTATGGCAATCTGGCGCGAAACCCCCGATCTCGATCGGATAAATGCACTACAGAAAAACACCATTTCGGAAGTGCTGGATATTCGTTTCGAATCCTTCACCGATGACACGATCACCGGCAGCATGCCGGTGGACTCCCGCACCCATCAACCCTATGGATTGCTGCATGGCGGCGCTTCAGTGGTGCTGGCGGAGTCCATTGGCTCCATGGCCAGCGCGCTGTGTATCGATACCGCGAAATTTTACTGTGTCGGCCTGGAGGTCAACGCCAACCATCTGCGTGGTCTGCGCAGCGGCCGGGTGACTGCTGTGGCACGTGCCGTGCACCTGGGCCGCACCACCCATGTGTGGGATATCCGCCTGCACGGCGAAGACGGCAAGACCAGCTGCATTTCGCGCTTAACCGTGGCGGTAGTACCGCTGGGCGAAAACGCTCCCGCCAACCGCTGACTTCCGGGTTGTCCACGCCGAAGCGGATCCGGCGTGGTTTTCCGCTTGCCGAATGATGAGCCTGCAATGTCCCAAGCGCTTTTCTTTACCCATGCCAACGGCTTTCCTTCAGCCACCTACAGCAAACTGTTCGGCTTGTTGCGACCTGCTTACCAGATACATTACCTGGAGCAGCACGGGCACGATCCACGCTTCCCGGTGGGCGATAACTGGGAGCGGCTGGTTGACGAGCTGATCCATCACCTGCAGCAACTGGCTGAACCGGTCTGGGGCGTCGGGCATTCGCTGGGCGGTGTTCTGCACTACCATGCCGCGCTGCGCGAGCCGCAACTGTATCGCGGGCTGGTGCTGCTGGATTCGCCGCTACTCAGCCGCGCCGAGTGCCTGATGGTACAGATGGCCAAGCGCTTTGACCTGATGGACCGGATCACCCCGGCTGGCCGCACGCTGGGTCGTCGTGAACTGTTCGGTGACCGGAGCGAAGCGCGTGACTATTTTGCCGGCAAGACGCTGTTTCGTGATTTCGATCCGGTCTGTCTGGACGATTATGTAGAGCATGCACTGGTCGAGACCGGCAGCGATCTGCGCTTGCGCTTTGATCCGGCAGTGGAGGTCAGTATCTATCGTAATGCCCCCCACGTTGCGCCAGGTCAGCCGCAACAGCTGAAATTGCCGTTGGCACTGGTTCGCGGGCGGCATAGCCGGGTAGTCATGCCGCGCCATGCCCGGCAGGCAAAGCGTCTGGCCCAGGGCGAATACCTGACCCTCGCAGGCGGGCACATGTTTCCTCTGGAGCGCCCGCAAGCCACCGTAGAATTACTCCATTCACTGTTGCAGCGCTGGGATCAGCGCGCCCGCCAGGAGAGCCCATGACCGTTCAGGTTGAAGAAATCCGTCTGAATCTGCCACACATCGAAATGGCAGCCCATCTGTACGGTCCGGAGGATGGTCACCCGGTCATCGCTTTACATGGCTGGCTGGATAATGCGGCAACCTTCACCCGTCTGGCACCGCTGTTGCCCGGGTTGCGCATTCTGGCGCTGGACTTTGCCGGGCATGGTTATTCGGCCCACCGGCCAGCGGGCGGCAACTACCTGCTGTGGGAGAATGTGCTGGATGTACTGCTGGTGGCCCAGGCCATGGGCTGGGAGCGGTTTTCCCTGCTCGGCCATTCGATGGGTGCAATTGTCTCGGTGATGCTGGCCGCTGCCATGCCGGAGCGGGTCGAGCGGCTGGCCCTGATCGACGGTCTGATGCCGTATACCGGGGAGGCGGATCAGGCGCCGGAGAAACTGGGTGAAGCCTTGCGTGCCCAGTTGGCACTACCGAACAAGCGCAAGCCGGTGTATGCCGATGTGCAGCTGGCGGTGAATGCGCGCATGAAGGGCGTTGGCTCGGTGAGCCGCGAAGCCGCCGAAATACTCGCGCGGCGTGGCCTGATGCCGGTAGCCGGTGGCTACACCTGGCGCAGTGACAGCCGCCTGACGCTGGCTTCGCCGGTGCGGCTGACCCGCGCCCATGCGGTAGCTTTTCTGCGCAAGATCAGTTGCCCAGTCAGTCTGGTGCTGGCCGAGCAGGGCATGCTGCATCACGAACCGAACATTCAGACGTTGCTGCAGGGGTTGCCCTTTGATGTGCATACCCTGGCTGGCGGGCATCACCTGCATCTGGATGACGACACCGGAGCGCGCGCTGTCGCAGACTGTTTCAAACCGTTCTTTGCCTCGGCTTGACTTGCGCGCCTGATCTCGGGAGTCTGGTGACCCCATGCAGGGGCCCGTCCGCGATCTGTATCCGGTTGCGGATCTGCTAGTCAAAAATTCTGAGTCGATAGAGCCAAACATGCAAAAACTGTTTTTCTGCCTGCTGCTTGCCAGCAATCTGGTTATGGCCGCTGATTCCAGCGGCAGTCAGGACTTGCCGGCCCTGCCGCGCTTTCCCCATGCCGAGATCGTTGCCTACAGCAGCAGTGCCGATGCCGAGCGGATCTACCCGCAAAGCTCGATCCGCCGTATCAGCAACCAGCTACGGGTCGAGCAGTCGATAGAAGTAACAGGGCAGTTGACCGCATTGACTTATCAACTGCCGAGCGGACGTAGCTCGGCGGAAGCATTTACCGCGGCGCGCAAGGCCCTGCTGGCGGAAGGCGCCGAGCCGCTGTTCTGGTGCGAAGGGCGCGACTGTGGATCGAGCAGCCAGTGGGCCAATGCGATATTCGATAACTCGCGCCTGTATGGCCCGGATGACCAGCAGGCCTACCTGCTGGTGCGGCTGGCAGCGCCGCAACACAATAGTCTGATTGCCCTGTATGGCATTACCCGCGGTAATCGTCGTGCATACCTGCATGTGGAGCAGCTGGCAGCGAGCAGTTCTATCGCCGAGGTGCTGCCTACTCCCGCGACGTTGCTACGCGAACTGCAAAGCAGTGCAGTGCTGCGCCTGCCCGATTTGCCGGAGGTACCGCAGGCGCGCTGGGTCGAGGTGTTGGCCCGTGCCCTCAAGCTCGACAGTACTTTGCCGGTGGTCATCAGTGGCACTTCCGCTGCTGCCTGGCGTGAGGCATTGCTGGCGCAGGGGTTGAAGGGCAACCGTTTGCAGCTGGGTGACAGCGATGCTGCAGGGCTGCAACTGGAGATTCGCCGTTGAACGCATTGACGGTTCGCCAGCAAGGGAGCAACTGACTGTGGATAACGACCGCCTGCTGGTGCAGATCCTCCTGTTCGGCTTGCTCGGCGCCACCTTGTGGGTATTGGCGCCGTTCTGGTCAGCGCTGTTCTGGGCCGGGGTACTGGCCTTTGCCAGCTGGCCACTGATGCGCCTGCTGACCCGTTTGCTCAATGGCCGGGAAACCGCCGCCGCCGCGACTTTGACCGCCGGCTGGATGCTGATAGTTGCGGTACCGCTGACCATGCTCGGCCTCAATCTGGCCCGTCATGTGAAAGATGCCGAGAAGCTGGCCAGGAGCCTGCAGGCAGACGGCCTGCCGCCACCGCCGGACTGGCTGGCCGGGCTGCCGATGGTCGGCGCGCAACTGAATGAACTCTGGTTGACGGTTGATGCACAGGGCACAGCGCTGTTTGCCAGCATCCAGCCCTATCTGGGCGGCATGGGCAACTGGGTGCTGGCGCGCAGCGCGCAGATCGGTACGGGGGTTATCGAGCTGGTGCTGAGCCTGGTGCTGGTGTTCTTTTTCTACCGGGATGGCCCGCGCCTGGCGCTGATTTTCGAACATGCGCTGGAGCGTCTGATCGGTGTGCGCGCTGCCCACTACCGCGAACTGATTGCCGGTACGGTGCAGCGGGTGGTCAATGGCGTCATCGGCACAGCCGCAGCGCAGGCGATTCTGGCATTGATAGGCTTCCTGATTGTCGGCGTACCGGGTGCCGTGGTGCTGGGGATTCTGACCTTTGGTCTGAGTCTGATCCCGATGGGCCCGCCGTTGCTCTGGTTGCCGATCACTGGCTGGCTCGCCTACCACGGTAATTATGGGTTGGCGATCTTTCTGTTTGCCTGGGGCACCTTCGTGGTCAGCGGAGTGGATAACGTACTCAAGCCTTACCTGATCAGTCGCGGCGGCAACCTGCCGCTGGTGGTGGTGCTGTTCGGGGTTTTCGGCGGTCTGCTGGCCTTCGGCTTCATGGGCCTGTTCCTTGGTCCGGTATTGCTGTCGGTGGCCTACAGCCTGATCGATGACTGGATAGCCCACGGCCAGAATGCAAAAAAACTACTGGAAGTCGATAAGGAATCCAACCCGTGAAAAATCTTTTAGTTGTCATTTTGGGCGGCGTTTTGCTGGCAGGTTGTGCCAGTAGCGGCCCGGGAAAAGCCGAATGCGACAGTCAGTTGAGTACGGCGTGGAAAGAGCTGGATATGGCCAAGGCTGAAGGGATGGCAGGTGGTGTCAGTTACTCGCAGGCACTGGTTTTCCTTACTGCAGCCAAGGCTGACCAGTCGATGGCTTCTTATGGTGGCTGTGCCGATTCAGCCAGGAAGGCGCGCTTCTATATCACCGAGTCGCGCGCCGGGCGCTGAGTTCTGGCCAACAATCAATAGGTTGTAAGTGCCGAGTTGGAGTCGTTGATGGCGTTGCAGGTGTCCGGGTTCAGGCACCAGGTGATATAAACCGCCTGCTTGCCGCAGCCACGTACACCGATGGTGTATTCGGTGCGCTCGTAACCCCAGGCGGTAATCGGCTGGCTGACTTTGCTGGAGATCAGGGTTGGTTTGGCATCCTGGCAGTTCAGATCGAAGGCGGCTCGGGCCATGGTGGTTTGCATCGCGGCTGCCTGGTTCTGCTCGAGAAACTGCTGGTGGCTCTGGCAGCCCGCCAGGGTAGCAATGGCCATAAATGCCGTTAAAGATTTCATCTGCGTCATGCTCAACATGGGACTACTCCTGACTGGAAAAGGCTTTGGAAAATTATAGGCTGGCATTTTTGCGTTGTGCAAAGCGCCGGTTTGAATCGGTAACAGAAACAGCCAGACACTGATTTTCTTTGCTCGCCAGCAAACGGGGAGCGGCATCAATGACCGGTTATAAGGAGATTGCGGATGCTCAAGCCCCTGGAAGATTGCCTGCACGCGGTGAACCGTGTGGTGTTGGGCAAGGAGCCGCAGGTGCGTCTGGCGCTGACTTGCCTGCTGGCGCGCGGCCATTTGCTGGTCGAGGACTTGCCGGGGATGGGCAAGACCACCCTGAGTCAGGCCTTGGCGCGGGTACTGGGCCTGAGTTATCAGCGCATCCAGTTCACTTCCGATCTGTTGCCCGGCGATATTCTCGGCACCTCGATTTTCAACCGGGATACCAGTCAGTTCGTCTTTCATCCGGGGCCGATCTTTGCCGAGCTGGTACTGGCCGACGAGATCAATCGGGCCACGCCGAAAAGCCAGAGCGCGCTGCTTGAAGCCATGGAGGAGGGGCAGGTGACCATCGAGGGCGCCACCCGGCCGTTGCCGCAGCCATTCTTCGTGATTGCCACACAGAACCCGGTCAGTCAGGGCGGCACCTTTGCCTTGCCGGAGTCGCAACTCGACCGATTTCTGATGCGTCTGTCGCTCGGCTATCCGGCGCGCTCGGCCGAGAAGGCCCTGTTGCAGGGACAGGCACGACGTGAATTGCTGCCGCAGCTGGAGCCGGTACTGGATCATGCTGCGCTGGCTGTTCTGCAGGCCGAAGTGCCGTTGATTCGTGCCAGCGATGCATTGCTCGACTACATATTGCGCCTGGTCGAAGCCACCCGGACGCAACCATCCTTTGCCTGGGGCCTGTCACCAAGGGCCAGCCTGGCAATGCTGGCAGCGGCGCGTGCCTGGGCGTTGCTGGCCGGGCGCGACTATGTGATTCCCGAAGACGTGCAGGCGGTATTGCCATCGGTGGTCGGCCATCGCTTGCGCGAGCGCGCTGATCCGGCCGGGCACGGTGCGGGCTCGCTGGTGCAGTGGCTGTTGCGCGAGGTGCCGGTGCTTTGAGCTTTAGCCGCTGGCGTCAGCTGCGCTGGAAACGCTGGCTGCAGCGGCGTATTCCGCCCTCCAGCAGTGTGCTGCTGGATCAGCGGCGCATCTTTATCATTCCCAGCCGCACCGGGGCCGCATTCGGTGGTGCGTTGATATTGATGCTGCTGGCCGGGATCAACTACCAGAACAGTCTGGCTTACGGGCTGACTTTCTTTCTGATGGCGGTGTTCGTCGTAGCGATCCTGCATACCTACCGTAATCTGGCCGGTCTGACCCTGCAGGCGGCCGGCAGTGCACCGGTGTTTGTCGGGGAGCACGCGGCCTTTCGTATTCGCCTGCTGAGCAACCAGCGTACGCATCAGGCCATAGCCTTGAGCTGGCCACCGGCGCCCGGGCAGGTGCTGGATGTTCCGGCGCAGGCGGTTGTCGAGTGCCAGCTGGATTTGCCGGCTTTACAGCGCGGCTGGCTACGGCCGCAGCGTCTGCGCGTGGAAAGCCAGTTTCCGCTGGGCTTGCTGATGGCCTGGAGCTGGGTCGATCTGGATCAGGCGGCACTGGTCTATCCGCGTCCTCTGTCCGGCAGCTTGCCACTTTCGGCTGGCGCCGGTCAGGATCAGCAGGAAGAGGGTGGTCAGGCCCGTGGTCAGGGTGCGGATGACTTTCAGGGTTTGCGCAGCTTTCAGCCTGGCGATACACAGTCTCGCCTGCACTGGAAAGCCTTTTCCCGCGGCCAGGGCCTGCTGGTCAAGAATTTCGTCAGCCTATCCGGAAACGAGCAGTGGCTGGAGTTGGAGGCGCTGGATGGCGACCTGGAAACCCGCTTGTCGTTGCTTTGCCACTGGGTGCTGCAATTTTCCGAGCGCCAGCAACCGTTCGGCCTGCGGCTGCCCGGCTGTGAAATAGCCATCGACAGCGGCGAAGCCCACCGCGATGGCTGCCTGCAGGCACTGGCGCTGTTCGGGTTGCCGTCATGAGCCGGGTGCAACCGATTCCGCGCATCAGCCTGATCTGGCTGTTGATTGCCCAGGTGCTGGTGATCCTTCCGCATCTGTTGCATCTGCCCGTCTGGATAATCGGCTTGTGGCTGTTCTGTGCCGGCTGGCGGGTGCAGATCTTTCGCATGCGCGCTCGCTATCCCAATGCCTGGGCCAAAGCCCTGCTGATGCTGGTGGCCGGTTTTGGCGTGTTCTTTTCCCGTGGCAGTCTGATCGGCCTGGAGGCCGGCACCGTGCTGCTGGTGGCTGCCTTCATCCTCAAGCTGGTGGAGATGCGCAACCGGCGCGATGCGCTGGTACTGATCCTGCTGGGCTTCTTCACCGTGGTCACCTCCTACCTGTTTGATGACAGCCTGCTGGCAGGCCTGTACAGCCTGTTGCCGGTCTGTGCCTTGCTGGCGGCACTGATCGGCTTGCAGCAGTCACTGTTTGCCGAGCAGCCGCTGGCCACCTTGCGCCTCTCGGCCACCCTGCTGTTGCAGGCATTGCCGTTGATGTTGCTGATATTTCTGTTTTTTCCGCGCATCGATCCTTTGTGGAGCATGCCGCTGCTAGGTGGCAAAGCCCTGAGCGGCTTATCCGACAGCATGACTCCGGGCGATATTGCCGAACTCAGCCGCTCCGATGCGCTGGCCTTCCGGGCCAGTTTTGTCGGGCCGGTTCCACCGCAGGCACAGCTTTACTGGCGGGCCCTGACCATGGAGCGCTTCGATGGCAAGCGCTGGTCACAGGCCCCGGCGCGCGCATTGGCCGCTTCACCGGCCTGGCAGAAACGCGGCGAGCCCTGGCGTTACAACATTGTCATGCAGCCGAGTGCTCACCAGTGGCTGTTTGGCATGGATCTGGCGCAGACCAGTCTGCCCGGCGCCAGGCTGCTGGGCGATTTCAGTTTGCAAGCCGCCTCAGCCGTCGATCGCAGCCTGTTGTATCAGGTGGAGTCCTGGCCGCAGGCCCTGCGCGAGCCGGATGCGCCAGAAAGTACACTGCAGCGCAACCTGCAGCTGCCGCAACGCGGTGATCCGCGGACCAGGGCCTGGGCTCAGGAATTGAAGGCCCGCTATCAGCAGCCCGATGCCCTGGTGCAGGCGTTGTTGCAGCATTTCAACCGTGAAGCGTTTTTCTACACATTGAAGCCTCCACGCACCGGGCCTGACCCGGTGGACGCGTTTCTCTTCGACACCCGCCGCGGCTTCTGCGCCCATTATGCCGGGGCCATGACCTATGTATTGCGCGCTGCCGGCATCCCGGCCCGGCTGGTGGCAGGCTATCAGGGCGGCGAGGTGAATCCGGCCGGCAAGTTTGTCTCGGTTCGGCAATTTGATGCGCATGCCTGGGTCGAGTACTGGCAAGCAGGCAAGGGCTGGCAGACAGTCGATCCGACTTTTCAGGTGGCCCCCCAACGCATTGAGGCAGGCCTCGAAGAAGCGCTGGCCGGGGAAGGCAGCTTTCTGGAAGGTTCCCCGTTATCCCTGCTGCGTTACCGGCAGTTGAGCTGGCTGAATGACCTGCGACTGGGCTGGGACAACCTCAACTATGGCTGGCAGCGCTGGGTGCTTGGCTATCAATCGCGGCAGCAACTGGATTTGCTCAAGGACTGGTTCGGCGAACTGCAGGCCGGTCGGCTGGCCATGGTGCTGGTGGGTGGTGGCGGCCTGTTGTTCGGCGTGCTGGCACTCTGGCTGCTGAAGCCCTGGCAGGGCAGAGCGAGGCCCTTGCACAGACGGTTTCAGCAATTTGAACGATTGCTTCTCAGGCAGGGTCTGAAACGGAGAACAGGTGAGGGCGCGCGCGCGTTTGCCGAACGCTGCGCTGGCAGCCTGCCGGATCAGGCCGCGCGGATCCGGCACTTTCTGCAGCTGTGGGAGGCACAGTGTTATGCCGGCAAGCCGGTTGATCCGGTTTTGTTGAAACGGGCATTGCGTGATTTGCGCAGAGCATTGCCGTGGCGTTTTGTCCATGCATCGAGCCGGGAGCAAGGCCACAGTAACTGAGTTTTACCTCCCCCTGGAGCCCGCAAAAACTGAGCCAGACTAGTCTGTTACGAAATACGAAAGGACATAAAACAGCGTTATCGAGTGGTATTATGAAGGTATGTGCTGACATGCCGATTTGACCGGGCGTAATTGAAAGCATTGCGGCTCTCGCCTTCCGCGGAGTGCTCCAGATGACGGAGGAAAAATGACACAGTTTGCGGCCAGCTTGCTGGCAAGAATCCAGATGCTCGAAGTTCATCTGCAGTGCTGCAGGGCGCGCCTGCAGGACAGGACAGATGTCGAAGCGCTGCATGATTTGCGCATCAACCTGCGTACCCTGCGCAGCCTGTTGCGGCCGCTGCGTGAACTGCCTTCAGTTGACCTGCTGGAGCAATCCGCCGCCGATCTGGGCAGGCTGACCAACCCGATCCGCGAGTTGCAGGTGCTGGTTGCCGAGCTTGAGCAAGCGGGCCTGAGCGATGTCGCTGCGCAGTACCGTGAGGGTCTCGAGCCGGCGTTTCAACAGCTTTTGGCCAGTGCCGAATTGCCGCGTTTGTTCGAGGTGCTGGATGCGTTCCCGCAGATCTGGCGGTTGTCCGCACGGGAGGGCTGCCTGCGTGGCTTGCGGCGCAGGGTGCGGCGGCAGTTCAGGCATGATTTGCGTCACTTGCCCAGGCATCCGGACTCCTCGGATGCCGATCTGCACTCCCTGCGCCTGAAGGTAAAACGGCTGCGCTATTGCAGCCAGGTGTATCCGGAGCTGAGCCCACTGGGGCCTCGCCAGCTGAAAATGCTGCGCAAAATGCAACAGTTACTGGGTGACTGGAACGATTGCCAATACTGGCTGCTGTGTACGGCACAGGATCAGCGGTTAACGGAGTTGCGCAAAGGCTGGCTGACTCGTGGCCACGACTCGGCCAACCAGGCAGAGGCCTTGCTCAAGCGCTTCAGGAACACAGGCAGCTGATGCGGGACTGAATTGCCGGATATTTGTCTGGTTTATATGCCACTGTTCCGTGTTCATGTGGCTGGCGCATCAATTAACATCGGTTGATTGATTGCCTCAGGAGCTACCAGTGAACCTCGCGCACTTCCTGCAAGCCTTGCATGCTGACCCGCAACAGGTGGTCATCCCTTCCAGCTGGGCTAACGGCCGCGCCAGTTTTGGCGGCCTGGTTGCCGCTCTGGTCTATGAAGTCATGCGCCAGCAGGTTCCCGAGGGTCGGCCTTTGCGCTCGCTGGCGATCACTTTCGTCGGTCCGCTGGCACCGGATGAGCCTGCAAGCTACGAGGCACAGGTATTGCGGGAGGGCGGCTCTGTCAGTCAGGTGCTGGGCAAGGCCATCCAGAATGGGCAGGTCTGTGCGCTGGTGCAGGGCAGCTTCGGTGCTGCACGCAGTTCAAAGGTCCATCTTCAGGGTGAGCGCGCTCCGTTGATAAAAGCCGTCGAAGACTGCACGGAACTACGCTATCTGCAAGGTCTGACGCCGGAACTGGTGCAGCATCTGGCCATGCGCTGGGCAGTTGGCGGCATGCCTTTCAGCAACAATCCATCGCGCGAAATGAGTGGCTGGGTACGTTTGCGTAATGGCTCGGCCGACGAGACGGTCACTGAAGCGCACCTGCTGGTGCTGGTAGATGCCTGGCCGCCAGCGGTTTTGTCCCATCTGAGCACCTTTGCCGCTGGCAGTTCGCTGACCTGGACCATCGAGTTCATGCAGCCGGCACCGGCCCTGCATGGTCTGGACTGGTGCCAGTACCGGGCGCTGATCGAGCATGCGCAGGATGGCTACAGCCACATTGCGGCATCCCTGTGGGCGCCAGGCGGTGAACTGGTGGCGATCAGCCGGCAAACCGTGACGGTATTTGGCTGAGACTATTCAGCCGGGTCACTACTTGGGTTCCGGCACCGGCAGTGCAAAAAACTGCCGGGCACAGGCGGTGCTGTGGGCGGCCAGTTGCTCCGGGGTTTCCCCGCGATGCCGGGCTACCTCATGCAATACGGCGCTCAGGTAAGCCGGCTCATTCTGGCCGCTTTTGGGTTTTGGTTTGAGCGTGCGCGGTAACAAATAGGGCGCATCGCTTTCCAGCATCAGCCGCCCCTGTGCAATCTGGCCGACCAGTTCATGCAGATGGCTGCCGCGACGCTCGTCGCAGATCCAGCCGGTGATGCCGATATGCAGGTCCAGATCCAGATAGCCATACAGGGCGGCCTTGTCAGCGGTGAAGCAATGCACCACTGCAGCGGGCAGGCGGTCTCGAAATTGCCGCAGGATTGCCAGCAGGCGCTCGCTGGCATCGCGCTCGTGCAAAAACACCGGCATCTGCAATTGCACGGCCAGCGCCAGCTGTTCTTCCAGGGCTTTTTCCTGCTGTGGTCGCGGCGAGAAGTCGCGGTTGAAGTCCAGCCCGCATTCGCCCACGGCACAGATCCGCGGTTGTTCCAGCAGCGCCTGCAGTTCGCTGGCCGTGCTGCTGCTCCAGGCGCTGGCATGGTGCGGGTGAACTCCGGCGGTACTGAACAGGCGTTGCCCGGATTCATCCAGGTGGCGGGCCAGATTTGCGGCCTGCTGACTGTCCGGCAGATCGGTGCCGGTCAGGATCATTTGCTTCACGCCAGCGGCATAGGCGCGTTCAACCACGGCCTGTGCATCACGGGCCAGGCTTGGGTGGGTCAGGTTTACGCCGATGTCGATCAACTGCATGCTCGCTTCTCGTGTTGCGGGCGGGCAGCATAGCAAAGCTTTAACAGCGCCATTAGTCTTGGCAGCGCAGCAATAATCCCCGGCGTCAATTTAAGCGCTGGCCGGCTGCTGAAGCTTGTGCCACGCTGCTCGCCTTGCTCTTGATTCCGCGAACCAGGACTCCTATTTGATCAGGTCACTACTGCTGTTGCTGGTTGTGCTGGTGCAGTCATTGCCGGCGGCTGCACGCCTGCCTGACGAGCCGACAGCCAAGCCACCGCGCGATCTGCAGCAGATTCGTGACAGCGGCGAATTGCGCGTGCTGATCAACCAGACCCGCAATACCTACAGCAGTGTACGCGGCAAGCCGGTAGGCATTGAAAACCTGCGCCTTGAAGCGTTTCTGGCGTTTCTCAATCAGCCCCGTGGCGGCAGCACGCGCAGTGTCAGCCTGAAAGTCATTCCCCTGCCCAAGACCCGACTGCTGGAAGCCATGCAGCGTGGTGAAGGCGATCTGCTGGTGGCCGGGGAAGTGCTTGAAGTACCGGCGCAGAGTTCGCTGGTTGCCAGTCAGCCGATCGTGCGGCAAGTGCCGCTGGTGTTTGTCACCCGACAGGGGCAGCGCCGTTACAAAAGTATCGAACAGCTGGCCGGGCGCATGGTCGTGTTGCCGTACGGCAGCGCAGCATGGCCTGCCATCCATCGCCTGAACCAGCAATTGCGTGATCTCAAACAGGCGCCGTTGATGATCAAATGGGCAGCGCCCACGCTGGGCCCGGAGGATGTGCTGGAGATGGTTGCCGCCGGTATTTACCGCCTGGCGGTGGTCGAGTTGCCGGTGGCCGAGCGCTGGGCCAAAGTCCTGCCGGGCCTGCGCATCGATCGACATCTGGAACTGGAACGCAGCGGCAGCCTGAACTGGCTGATGCAGGCGGATGCACCGGACCTGCTGGCCAGTGTCAATTATTTCCTGCGCAACTACAGCCCGCCAAAGTCTGCTGATAATGCCTTCCGCAGCGCCTATCGCAACCAGTACAAGGTGCATGATCCGCTCACCGCTTCTGCTCAGCGGCGGCTGGAGAAGGTTCGTCCGGTGTTGCAGAAGTATGCCGCTGAACAGCAGTTTGACTGGCTGCTGCTGGCGGCTATCGCGTACAAGGAATCGAGCCTGAATCCGGCAGCCCGCAGCCCGAACGGAGCGATAGGGCTGATGCAAATAACCCCGGTGGCTGCGCGTGCGGTGGGGATGAGTGATTTCCACAGTCTGGATGACAATGTGCAGACCTCGGCCAAATATCTGGCGCGGATCAGGCGCAATTTTTTCTCCAGCCCGCAAATGGACGAGCGCGAGCGCCAGGCCTTCATTCTTGCCGGTTACAATCTGGGTCCGCAGCGGGTACAGAATTTGCGCACTGAAGCCCGCCGGCAGGGGCTGAATCCGGATCAGTGGTTTTTCCAGGTCGAGCGCGTTGCCGCTGAAAAGTTCGGCTTGCACACAGTCACCTACGTCAACAGCCTGAACAAGTACTATCAGGCCTTTGTCGAGCAGCGCGACTTCCTGGAGCCCCCGGTGAAGCTGTTGACTTCCGCCGATCAGTGAAGCCCAGCCCATAGCCTGGCTGACGTATACTGCGCGGCTTGCAAGCGGAGTATCCATGCTCGATCAGGCTCAAAAAGTTCTCAAGGCGGTGTTCGGCTACGATGCCTTTCGTGGCGAGCAGGCCGCCATTATCCAGCGCGTGGCAGAGGGTGGCGATGCGCTGGTGCTGATGCCCACCGGCGGTGGCAAGTCGCTGTGTTTCCAGGTGCCGGCGCTGTTGCGTGAAGGGCTCACGGTGGTGGTGTCGCCGCTGATTGCCTTGATGGATGATCAGGTGGCGACTCTGGACGAGCTGGGGGTAGCTGCAGTCGCACTGAATTCGACCCAGGATGCCGGCCAGCAGCGCGAGATTGCCCAACGCATCCGTGCCGGCGAGATCAAGTTGCTCTACGTGGCCCCGGAACGCCTGGTGCAGCCGCGCATGCTGAATTTTCTGCAGGGGCTGAAGATTGCCCTGTTTGCCATCGACGAAGCCCATTGCGTGTCGCAGTGGGGACACGACTTTCGGCCTGAATACCTGCAACTGGGCCAGCTGGCCGAACTGTTCCCCGGCGTACCACGCATCGCCCTGACAGCTACTGCCGATCTGCGCACCCGTGAGGAAATCATCCAGCGCCTGCACCTGCAGGGCGCAGAGCGCTTTCTCGCCAGTTTTGACCGGCCGAACATCTTTTACCGCATTGTGCCCAAAGAGCAGCCACGCAAGCAGCTGCTGGCATTTCTCGGCGAGCGCAAGGGCGATGCCGGGATCGTCTATTGCCTGTCGCGCAAGAAGGTCGAGGAAGTCGCGGCGTTCCTTGCCGAACAGGGGTATCCGGCGCTGCCGTACCACGCCGGCCTGAGCAATGACCTGCGCGCCTATCACCAGAAGCGCTTTCTCAACGAGGAAGGCCTGATCATGGTCGCTACCATCGCCTTTGGCATGGGGATCGACAAGTCCAACGTACGCTTCGTCGCGCATCTGGATCTGCCCAAGTCGCTGGAAGCCTATTACCAGGAAACCGGTCGTGCCGGTCGCGACGGTCTACCGGCAGATGCCTGGATGGCTTACGGGCTGCAGGATGTGGTGATGCTCAAGCAGATGCTCAACAATTCGGAAGGTGATGAGCGGCACAAGCGTGTCGAACAGCACAAGCTGGAGGCCATGCTCGGCTTGTGCGAGGAAATCCGCTGCCGGCGCCAGGCGTTGCTGGCCTATTTCGACGAAGTGCTGGCACAGCCTTGCGGCAATTGCGACAACTGCGTGGATGGCGTGCAGACCTGGGATGCCACCGAACCGGCGCGCCAGGCATTATCGGCGATTTTCCGCAGCGGCCAGCGTTACGGCGTAGGTCATCTGGTGGATATTCTGCTGGGGCGTGACAACGAGCGGGTGCGCACCTTGGGCCATCAGCACCTGTCGGTCTTTGGCGTCGGCAAGGCGCTGGGTGAGGGCGAGTGGCGTACGCTGTTTCGCCAGCTGGTGGCCCGCGGCCTGGCGGATGTCGACCTGGATGGCTATGGCGGTCTGCGTCTGACCGAGCGTTGCCGGCCACTGTTGCGTGGTGAGGTCGGTTTGCAATTGCGCCGCGATCTGTCGAGCAAATTGCCGAAAGCGGCTGCCAGCAAGGCCAGCCAGCTGGTACGCAGTGATCAGCGCGAGCAGTGGGAAGCCTTGCGCAGCCTGCGCCGCAAACTGGCGGAAGAGCACAGCGTGCCGCCCTATGTGATTTTTCCCGACTCGACCCTGCTGGAGATGCTGCGGCAGCAGCCTGCTTCATTGGCGGATATGGCCCGGGTCAGTGGCGTGGGTGCGCGCAAGCTGGAACGCTACGGCGAGGCTTTTCTGGCAGTCCTGGCAAATAACGAGCCGGTTGCAGAGGTAGTGGATCTGCGTCACGAACTGGTCAGTCTGGCGCGGGCCGGGATGACCCCGGCGCAAATAGCCAGCCAACTGAAGTGCTCGGAAAAAAACGTCTATACCTTGATGGCAGAGGCCATTGCCAGCCAGCAATTATCCCTGGAGCAGGCACTGGATTTGCCCGAGGATCTGCTCGGTGAAATCCAGGATGTGTTTCTTGACGGGGAAGGGCAATTACCAAGTGTCGCTTCGGTTGCCGGCAGCTTCGCCGGTCAGGTCAGTGAAGGGGTGTTGCAGTGCGTCAGGGCAGCGTTGCAGGTCGAGTTCGAAGCGAGTCAATGATCTGGCGTTACTACCCGGACTTTTTGCACAGCACTTGTAACCGGCCGTTCGGGAGGCGCTATGGCTGAGGCCAATACATGGCTTGAAGAGGTAAGTTCGAGCCCATATGCCGCACAGCTGGCCAAAGGCTTTGCGCTGTTGCGCTTCGACAAGCGGCTGGAATCTGAATTCCGCCGCTTCAGTCTGCGGCAGAATTACCGCCTGCGTCTGTGGTACCTGTATTTCGCGATCGCCATGTGGCTGCTGTTTGCCGTTGCCGATCAGCTATGGGCGCAGTCAGGCGAGCGCTGGTGGATGCTGCTGGTGCGGCTGCTGAGTCTGGGTGTGCTGCTGGCACTGATCCGGCCAATGCAGCTGACAAAGGATGAGCGCAAGGTCGACCGGCTGGTGATTTACGCGCTGCTGGTTCTAAGTGGCAGTGTTGCGGTCATCGTTGCCATCGGACATGCGGTGAATCAGGCATACCCCTATGAAGGGCTGATCCTGATCATTTTCTCGATTTACTTTCTGACCGGTTTGCGCCTGGCCCAGGCAGTAACCGTGTCCTTGCTGCTGGTCCTGTTTTACGCACTACTGGATATATGGGCCGGATATCCGCCGGATGTGCTGGTCAGGAACCTGCTGTTTCTGTTGTCCGGGAACCTGATTGGCGCGATGGGTTGTTACCTGCTCGAGTACAAATCCCGCGAGCACTTTCTGCATCATCACCTGATGCGTGAACTGGCTGACCATGACAGCCTCACCGGTTTGCACAATCGCCGCAGTTTCGCGCGAAAGTTCGAAGAACTATGGCGTCAGGCGCAGCGGGAGAATGCCGATCTGGTGCTGTTGCTGGTCGATGTGGATCATTTCAAGGCATTCAACGATTGTTATGGCCATCAGGCAGGCGACTCTGCACTGCGCAAGCTGGGTCAGGTCATCCGGCATGCCGCGCGGCGGCCGCTGGACATAGCGGTACGCATGGGCGGGGAAGAGTTTGCCGTACTGCTATATGGCATGAGTGCAGAACAGGCTCTGCTGCATGCCGAGGCGCTGCGAACGGCCGTGCTGGAATTGGCCATTCCCCACGCGCGCTCGACGGTTGCCGAGGTGTTGAGCATTTCAGTCGGTCTGGCTTGCGTCAGGCCGGAAGTGGCCAGGCCCATGTCGGTGCTGTACGAACGTGCCGACAAGGCCCTGTACCGGGCCAAAGCCAACGGGCGAAACCAGGTCGTGCAGTGGGATCAGGTGGGCCAGGTGGCAATTAATTGACGTTTTCGCTGCCAGCTGGTATTTCACTGTTATGGCTTGCAACATATTTAGCCCGCAAGGGGCTATCCTGTTACTGGAATGTACAGCTGTACGTTCACCCGTTTTCGCTGAGTGCTGTTGGCGAAGACTGACGGGGTTTCTGTCGCTGCGACAGTCCAGTGCAATTGAACAACGGCGCAACAAAAGTGCTTGTCTGGCAGAATCAGGCTGGATGATGCGGAGGTAACATGGCTCGAGTTCGCAAACTTATTTTATCCATTGCTTCAGGTTCCGTTCTGTATTCGGGAATGGTGCCGGCTATTGGCCTGGGTGAGATAACCATCAATTCAGGACTCAATCAGCCACTCGAGGCTGAAATCGAGTTGCTGGAAGTGGGCGACCTGAGCGAGAGCGAAATGCGCATTGCCCTGGCGCCTGCGGATGTGTTCCAGCGTGCCGGGGTTGACCGCACTTCGTTTCTCGATGACCTGCGCTTCACCGCACTGTTGCGCGGTAACAAGAGTGTTATCCGGGTTGTCTCGAGAAAGCCGGTGAGGGAGCCCTATCTGAATTTTGTGGTCGAAGTGGCCCGTCCCAGCGGTCGCCTGCTTCGTGAATATACCTTGCTGATTGATCCGCCCGAGAGTCTGGCCAATCGCCCGCAGGCTGCCGGCTTTCAGCGCAATAGCGAGCCGGCTGCGCCAAGCATGGTATTGCCGCAGGTGGCCGCAACCCCGCAGGCTAGTCAGGGCAATACCTATCAGGTTGTCAGCGGTGACAGCCTGTGGAAAATTGCCAGACGTCTGCAGTCTGCCGGCAGCCAGGTTTCCCTGCCGGATCTGATGGCCGATATCCACGCCTTGAACCCGCAGGCATTCGTTGGCGGGAACATAGACCGGCTGGTATCCGGGGCAACTCTATTGCTGCCCGACCGGGCCAATCCTGCCCCCAGCGCACCGCTAGCCTCTGCCCAGCCTGCTAGCCAGACCGAGCCGCTGGCACCTTCAACCGAACAGCTTTCCGCGGCGGTTGCTCCTGAAGAGGTTGCCCGGGTCCAGCAGCAGCTGGATGAAGTCCAGGCTGCACAGGATCAGCAGAACCTGCAGTTGCAGCAGCAGATGAGCGAGCTGCAGAACCAGCTGGCAACCTTGCGCGAGCAGGTGTCGAGCAAGGATCAGCAGGTAGCGGCACTCCAGTCACAGTTGCAGCAACAGGCAAAGCCCGCCCCCGCAGCTGTCAGCGAGACCGTCATGGTGTCTGCCAATACTGGCGGTGCGCCTTCGGGCTGGTTTTCCGGTTGGCTGTTCGGCCTTGGAAGTGGCGGATTGCTGGCCGCGATTATTGGCGGGGTTTTCTGGTGGCGGCGGCGCAGTCAGCCTGAGCCGGAGCCCGAGAGGGTCTTTTCGGAGTACCAGAGGTTGCAGCCATCGCTGGGCCTGCCGCCAGTTCGCAGCAGGGTGATGGAACAGCCTGAGCCGCTGGCAGAGCCTGCCGCTGAACCGGTTGCTGCAGTACCCCCGAAACCGCTGGAGAAACAATCCGCCGTTGTGGCTGAGCCGGACGCGCTTGATGGGGCCAATATCTATATTGCTTATGGCCGGCTGGATGAGGCGCGGGAGGTGCTCGAACGCAGTCTGGAGCAGGAGCCCGGGCGCAACGAAATACGTTTGCGGCTGCTCGAGCTGCTGGCCAGGATGGGCGATAGCGCGGCCTTCGAGCGCCATGAACGTCTGCTGATTGCCAATGCCAATGCGAGTGATCGGGCTCTGCTGGAGCGTATCAAGATTGCCCACCCGAACTTTGCCGAAGATCAGGAAGGGGCTGATGACCCGCTGGCTGAAGCGGTGTTGCATCTGGACGGGGCAGTTGCGCCCGAGGCAGGACGCAACCAGCTGGAGGATGCGCCGTTGAATCTGGACAACCTGGAGCTTGATGAGGACTGGGGGCTGACCAGCCCGTTTGATCCGTCAACGCCGGAAAAGCCAGAGCTCGTGGAAGAACCCATCAGTGGCAAGCTGGAGTTGCCGGAAGTGACGGATATTCCTGCAGAGGCCGGCGCACAGGTGTTTTCCCCGTTTGCCAACTTTCATATCAAGAGCAAGCCGGCTGACGAGCTGTTGCATGGGGGTTCGCTCGAAGCAGGCGTGCCGGAAAAACAGAATTCGGCCAGGGATCTGGATCATCTGGCCGGTGACCCGCAGAGTATTTCCCGCCTGAACATGGCGCTGGCTTACATCGATCAGGGGGACCTGCAGAGTGCCTGCAATATCCTCAACCAGCTGATCAGCGAAGGCGATGACAAGCAGAAGAAACAGGCCCGCGAGATTCTTTCACGCATTGCCTGAGCGACAGGCTTGATGCAACGCCGCCGGACTGGTTCTGGCGGCGTTGTTTTTTCAGCGCAGAATAATCCAGAGGGCTGTCGGGGGCCGTTGCATGCAGCACAAGGCAATCATCGAAATACGTTATTGCACGCAGTGCCAGTGGCTGTTGAGAGCAGCGTGGCTGGCCCAGGAGCTGCTCAGCAGCTTTTCCGAAGATCTGGAGCGGGTCGCATTGCTGCCGGCTACGGGTGGTGTGTTCAGCATCACCTGCAACGGCCAGCAGATCTGGGAGCGCAAGACCGATGGTGGTTTCCCTGAAGCGCGGGTGCTCAAGCAGCGGGTGCGTGACCTGATTGATCCGGCACGGGATCTAGGCCACAACGACAAAGTCTAGAGATTCAGGGCGAACAGCTGACAATCCGTGCAGGCGGGCGCTGCCCGGACGGATATTCGCCCGGGCTGTCGAGGCTGTTCGTGAACTTAGCGGATGATTTTGTCGCGCAGTTTTTCTGCAGCCTGATTGAGTGCCTGGATCACCCGGTCCTTGTCGAAGTTCTGGATGCTGTTGGTGTCCAGATACATGGAAAAACCGGGCAGTTCGTGTTCGAGATAACTCGAGGTGGCACCCAGATCGCGGCGAAAATCGACAATCTGGTAGACCTGAACCGGGCGCGTGAAGCCTTTCACGGTAGCCTGGCCCTTGTCACGGCACATGATCACGTCTTTGGTCAGTGAGTAGGTTTCGTGGGAAATAAGTATCTCGCCGGCCTCCGCACTGCTTTCCAGGCGACTGGCCAGATTCACTTCGCGGCCGATGATGGTGTAATCCATGCGCGTATCGGCGCCAAAATTACCCACGGTACAAAATCCGGTATTGATGCCCATGCGGATTTCCAGCGGTTTGGTAATGCCGCGGGCACGCCATTGCTGGCGCAACACCTTCATGTGCTTGCGCATGGCAATGGCCATGGACACGGCAGCCACGGCATCTTTCTTGGCGCCCTGGGTGGTGGGGTCGCCAAAGAACACCATGACGCTGTCGCCGATGAACTTGTCGATGGTGCCGCCGAATTTCAGGGCGATTTTCGACATTTCATTCAGATAGTTGTTGAGCAGCTCGGTCAGTGCCTCGGCTTCCATCTCTTCGGTCAGTTCGGTAAAGCCGCGGATATCGGAAAAGAATACGGTGAGTTTCTTGCGCTGGGTTTCCAGGCGTACGGTCTTCTTGCCGCTGAAGATGGATTCCCACACCTGTGGCGACAGGTACTTGGCCAGATTGCGTGCCAGTCTGGCAGCCTTTTCCTGCTCAACTTTGAGCTCGGTGCGGGCAGCGCCCAGATGCAGGCCCTGCTGGTAGATGAAGTAGGCGATCAGGCAAATGAACGATGCGGAAAAGAACAGGCTGACTATCGAGACGACAACCGGGGTTTCCAGGCGCAGTGAGCTTCCGGCTGCCGGTCCGATCACCAAGGCGCTGCCGCAGCTGATCAGCAGCACCAGCAACATGGAACGCAGACCGCCAAGGATCATGGCAATGAAGCACATGATGGTCAGCAGCATCAATCCGGGTACTGCCGGGTAGTCGAGCAGTGCGATGGCAATGCCGCAATTCAACGCGTCAAGCAAAAGCAGGCTCAGCCCCATTTGCCGGGGATTAACCCGGTTGAAACGCTTGCTCAGCAGTTGCGCGACATGGGGATAGAGCAGTGCATAGGGCACCATCCAGAGAATTTCATAGCTGAAATGCTGCATGTAGGTGCCGGCAGCGATGGTGGCCGCGGCGGCAAGATAGGCCAGGATGCGCGAATAATATTCCCGCAGCAGGAAGTTTCTGGCGGGATCGGTCATTCGGGGAAAGCTTTCTTTCATGGGTGGATGCTGGTGCCTCAGGAGGTATTGCCGTGAACTACAAGGGTATTGCTGTGGCAAGGGGGCGATCATAGCCAACCCTTGCCTGCGCGCCAAATGCATTCGCCCGGATGCGCGGTTTCACCGCTGGAAGGTAGTGCTTTGCAAAGGATCAGTGATGCCCGGCTGGCCCAAGCATCCGCGCCGCATTCACCCATTGATCGAAATCTTCTGGCTTGACCAGCCCCAGACCTGAAGCCGCTTCGCGTAGTGTCAGGTTCTCGCTATAGGCCGTTTTGGCAATCTGCGCCGCCTGGTCATAACCGATATGCGGGGTCAGGGCGGTCACCAGCATCAGGCTGCGCTGCAGGTTGTCGGACATGCGCGAGATATCTGGCTGCAATCCGGCCAGGCAGTGCTGCTGAAAGTTGTTGCAGCCGTCGGCCAGCAACTCGATGGATTGCAGCAGGTTGAAGATGATCACCGGTTTGAACACGTTCAACTGCAGGTGGCCCTGGCTGGCGGCGATGCTGATGGTCATGTCGTTGCCCAGCACCTGGCAGGCCAGCATCGACAGGGCTTCGCACTGGGTCGGATTGACCTTGCCGGGCATGATTGAGCTGCCCGGCTCGTTGGCCGGCAGACGTACCTCGGCAAAGCCCGCGCGCGGTCCCGAAGCCAGCAAGCGCAGGTCATTGGCCAGTTTCATCAGCGTACAGGCCAGTGTTTTCAAGACGCCGGACAGCAGCACAAGGGACTCGTGGCCTGCCAGTGCGGCGAACTTGTTGGGTGCCGAGGTGAAGGCCATGCCGCTGAGTTCGCTGATTTCAGCGGCCATGGCGGCGGCGAAGCCTGCCGGCGCGTTGAGTCCGGTGCCCACCGCAGTGCCGCCCTGGGCCAGCTGCAGAACAGCCTGCTGCATCTGCTGCAAGGCTTCTTCGGAGTACTGCAGCTGGGCAACGAAGGCGGACAGTTCCTGACCAAAGGTGATCGGGGTGGCGTCCATCAGGTGGGTGCGGCCGATCTTGATCAATCCGGCATGCTGTTCGGCCAGCTGCTCAAGGCCACGGCGCAGATTGCCCAGGGCCGGCAGCAGGCTGTCTTCGACGGCCCTGGCGGTAGCGATGTGCATGGCTGTTGGAAAGCTGTCGTTGGAACTCTGCGCCAGATTGACGTGATCATTGGGGTGCACCGGAGTTTTCCCGCCACGTCCGGTGCCGGCCAGCTCGTTGGCACGCCCGGCGATCACTTCGTTGACGTTCATGTTGCTTTGTGTGCCGCTGCCGGTTTGCCAGACACTCAGCGGAAACTGCTGCTCATGCTGGCCGGCCAGTACTTCATCGGCAGCCTGTTCGATCAGTTGCGCGATGGGTTGCGGCAGCTGTCCCAGGCGGCAGTTGACTCGCGCTGCGGCTTTCTTGATCAGTGCCAGCGCCTGTATCACGGCCCTGGGCATGAGCTGCTGGCCAATGGCAAAGTTGCCCAGCGAGCGTTGTGTCTGCGCGCCCCAATAGGCCTCCTCAGGTACTTCCATGTCACCCAGGGTGTCGCTTTCGATTCTGTTCATGACTGTACTCCAAGCCTGCGCTTACCCTGAGTCTAGGCCTTTGCCGGGAATGCGGCCGGCACATGCAGATCATCGCTCCGGCTTGAGCCGCAGGCGCGGAGAGCGCAGAATGTGCCTCCCCGGAAGATCCGGTGCCCACAACCCATCAAGGATCAATCATGCTCAACGTTCGTGCTTTTTTTGCTGCGCTATTGCTGGCACTGATCAGTACCCAGGCCATGGCCGATGCTGCCAGCCATGCCGCTGCGGCCAAGCAGTTGCTCAAGCTGGTGAATGCCGACCAGATCGCCGGCCCCTGGTACGGCCAGGTAAACCAGATGTTTGGCCAGCGCTTTGCTGAAACCCAGGCCCCGGAAAGCAAGAAGGCCGTCCTCGAGCGCTATCAGGCCAAGGCCGATGCAACGCTGGACAAGGCCGTCGGCTGGGACAAGCTCGAGCCGGAAATGGTCAAGCTGTACACCAAAGGCTTCAGCGAAGCGGAGCTCAATGAGCTGATTACCTTCTACAAGTCGCCGCTGGGGCAGAAAGTCCTCAAGCAAATGCCGGCACTCTTCGCCGAGTCAATGAAAATGACCCAGGCCAAGCTGGAGCCTGTGGTGCCGCAGATCAATCAGCTGCTTGAGCAGATGACCAAAGAACTGGCGCCGAAGAAGTAATTGCGATGAGTATGCAGCAGCGCATCCTTCAGGCCCTTGAGTCCACGCAGGCGACCTACCTTGACGTGCAGGACGAGAGTCACCTGCATAGTCGCGGGCTGGAAACCCATTTCAAGGCCGTGGTGGTCAGCCCGCTGTTCGACGGTCTGAATGCGGTCAAACGTCATCAGCGCGTCTATGCCACGCTGGGTGAGCTGATGGGACAGGTACATGCCCTGGCTCTGCATACCTACACCCCGGGGGAGTGGGCGGAGCAGGGCGCAGCCCCGGCTTCACCCACCTGTCGTGGTGGCAGCAAGCATGATCAGGCGCAGTCCTGACGACTGTGCCCGGTTAGTTCTACACATTGCGCCGGCATTTGCCGGCGCAGTTGTTTAATCCCCGGTCCGCCATTTGCGTTGGCGAACACTGGAGCTTTCATGAGTAACAACATTGTTGTGGCGGCACTCTACAAGTTCGTCACCCTGGCGGATTACCCCGAGCTGCGCGAGCCGCTGCTGCAGGTCATGCTGGCCAATGAGATCAAGGGCACGCTGCTGCTGGCCGAAGAGGGCATCAATGGCACGGTTTCCGGAAGTCGCGCAGGCATAGATGCGCTGTTTGCCTGGTTCAGGGCTGATCCGCGACTGGCCGATGTCGATCACAAGGAATCCTACTGTGACGAGCAACCCTTCTATCGCGCCAAGGTCAAGCTGAAGAAGGAAATCGTCACCCTCGGCGTGCCCGGGGTGAATCCCAACCTGCAGGTGGGCACCTATGTCGAGCCACAGGACTGGAATGCCCTGATCGATGACCCGGAAGTGCTGCTGATCGATACGCGCAACGACTACGAAGTGGCAATCGGCACCTTCAGTGGCGCCATCGACCCGAAGACCACTTCGTTTCGCGAGTTTCCCGAGTACATCAAGAACCACTTCGATCCGTCCAGGCACAAGAAGGTCGCGATGTTCTGCACGGGTGGCATTCGCTGTGAAAAGGCCTCCAGTTACATGCTCGGCCAGGGTTTTGCAGAGGTATTTCATCTCAAGGGCGGCATCCTCAAGTATCTGGAAGAAGTACCCGAGGATCAGACCCGCTGGCAGGGCGATTGCTTTGTCTTCGATAATCGCGTGACGGTACGGCATGATCTCAGCGAAGGTGATTTTGACCAGTGCCACGCCTGCCGCACACCGATCTCGGCAGCTGACCGGCTTTCCGAGCACTTCGCGCCGGGTATCAGCTGCCCGCATTGCTGGAATAACCTGAACGAGAAAACCCGCGCCAGTGCCCGTGAACGGCAGAAGCAGATCGAGCTGGCCAAGGCACGCAACCAGCCGCACCCGCTGGGGCGGCGCTACGACGAGTAAGTGTTTCAATCAGCCCCGGGCCGGATTTGCAGCGGCGGCCGGTCTAGCGGAGAGAACGACTGATGACGGTACGTCTGTTGTATGTGATGGATCCGATGTGTTCCTGGTGCTGGGGTTTTGCTCCGGTGCTTGAAGCGCTGGCCGAGCAGGCAAGTGAAGCCGGCGTCGGCCTGCATCTGGTCGTCGGCGGGCTGCGTTTCGAGCAGCAGGCGCTGGATGAGGCCGGGCGTGAACGCATTCTCGGCCACTGGCAGGCGGTGCAGGCCAGTACCGGCCAGTCATTTGATTTTGTCCGCGGGATGCCGGACGGCCTGGTGTACGACACCGAACCGGCCTGTCGAGCGCTGGTGGCTGCCCGTCAGCTGGATCCGGACAAGGTCTGGCCGTTTGCGCAGCTGATCCAGCAGGCGTTTTACTGCGAAGGCTGCGATGTCAGCCGGGCGGCCGAGTTGCGCCGGCTGGCAGGTTTGGCCGGCCTGCAGGAGATGGAATTTGCCGATGCCTTTGACGACCATGCCAGTCATACCGCTACCCAGAGCGACTTCAGCTGGGTGCAGGGTCTGGGTATCGCCGGCTTTCCCACCCTGCTGGCGCAGAATGCGGGCATGACGGCGCTGCTGACCAACGGCTATCAGCCGCTGGAGAGTCTGCAGCCCTTGCTGGGGCGCTGGCTGGAGCATCTGCAGCAATCTAGACTCCAGGGATAAGGCGCAGGTTGGTTGGCTTGGCGGTCGGCAGTCTTGCTTCCACTCTGATTCAACTACTGGAACCCGACGGGTCAGCCAATGAAAGTATCCGACCTACTCAGTCTTGAACGGTTTCTGCCGGGTTTGGGAGACCTGCTGCGCTACCGTCGGGCCGATCTGCCACATGATCTGGCTGCCGGGCTGGCGGTGGCGGCCGTGGCACTGCCGGTGGGTGTGGCCTATGCCCAGCTGGCAGGATTTTCAGCAGAGGCAGGACTGTATTCGAGCATCCTGCCGTTATTGGCCTACTTCCTGTTCGGTACCTCGCGTCAGCTGATTCTCGGGCCGGATGCGGCCACATGCGCGCTGGTTGCGCTTACCGTTGCACCTATGGCTGGCGGTGATCCGGCAGCCTACATTGCCTTGTCGGCGTGGCTGGCATTGATTGCCGGGGTGTTCTGCATCCTTGCCAGTTTTCTCAAGTTGGGCGCGATGGCAGATTTTCTTTCGCGGCCCATTCTGGTGGGCTTTCTCAACGGTGTTGCGATCAGCATTGCCTTGAGTCAGTGGGGCAAGCTTTTTGGCTTCAGCACGGAAAAACACGGGGTGATTCCGGCAACGCTCGAGCTGTTCAACAAGTTTGGCCAGGTGCACTTGCTGACCATAGCGATCAGCTTGCTGGCATTTGTCGTGCTGTTCCGCGCTCCGCGCTATATCAAGCGTCTGCCCGCAGCCCTGGTTGCCATGATTATCACGGGTGTCGTGGTGGCCTTGTTTGATCTCGGCAGTTTCGGGGTGGCTACGCTGGGTAAGGTACCTGCCGGATTGCCGGAATTCGGCTTGCCCGACAAGGCCCTCGAAGTGCTCGGTGCAAACCTTGAGTCATTGCTGGCGGCCGCTGCCGGTATTGCCCTGATCAGCTTCTCCAGTGCGATGCTGACGGCTCGCAGTTTTGCCGCGAAAAACAAGTACGACATCGACGTGGATCGCGAGTTTGCTGCGCTGGGCGTGGCCAATATCGCCTCGGCCCTTTCCCAGGGTTTCGCCATTTCCGGAGCAGATTCGCGTACGGCCATGAGCGACTCGGCAGGCGGCCGTACCCGGCTCACCGGCCTGTTTGCCGCGGCCACGGTGGCGCTGGTGCTGATCTTCTTTGCCGAGGCCTTGCAGTTTGTCCCGGTTGCAGCGCTGGGAGCGGTGTTGATCATGGCTGCGCTGTCCCTGCTCGATCTGGAATCGCCAAAACACTTCTGGGCTGTCGACAAGCGCGAGTTTGCCCTGGCGCTGGTTGCCACCATAGGCGTGATCTGGGTGGGCGCCCTGCAGGCGATCCTGTTTGTGGTCTTTCTTGCCATAGTGCGTTTTGTGCAGCTTACGGCAAGACCACGCGCGGAGGTCCTGGGAACGATCGAGGGCACATCGGGGTTTCACTCGCTGGATCGGCATGCCGATGCAGTGGAGGAGGCCGGGCTGGTGATGTTCCGCTTCAATGGGCCGCTGGTTTTCTTCAATGCCGGCTATTTCAAGCGCGAGGCCTTGGCCGCGGCCAACCAGCAGGGGGATGCGCTGCGCTGGTTTGTGCTGGATCTGATACCACTGACACAGCTGGACCTGACCGGGCTGGATGCATTGATGGATGTGCAGGCCGAGTTGATGTCCCGCGGGGTGCGTTTTGTCAGTGCCGGTCGGCGCAGCGAAATTCAATACGAAGGGCTGTATTTCCAGCGCGAAGGCCTGAGCTTTCCGACGCTGCGTAAAGCGCGCAATGGCTACCTGAAAGCCTTCAAACCGGCCGAGACGCTGGTGGGCGAGGTGCCTGCAAGCCCTGAAGATGCAGCGCCGGCCTGATATCGAGAGCGTATTGCCTGATTTTTTTGTCTGACCAAACTAACCCGGAGAACTGCATGAATACTCGTATATGGATAGCTGCATTGCTGGTTGCTGGCCTGTTGTCTGGTTGCGCTGGCTCCGCTGCGGATAACCAGATAGTCAACGTTACGCTGAATGCCACGCCGGCAAATCAGGGCCAGACGGGCATGGCCGTGTTTGTCGACAAAGGCGCTGAAACAGGACTCGACTTTACCATCGGTGGCGTGCCGTCCGGTGTCAGTTCGCCGTTGCAACTGCAGGCCTTCATCTATCCGGGCAGCTGCGCCAATCCCGGTGCCCAGCCGGCCTATTCGCTGAATCAGGATACCCAGGCTTATGAAGGACAGGCGGGCTGGGTAATGAGCAAGGTGGTGCCGGTTGCGCTTGGCAGCCTGACGGCTACTGAGCACACCGTGGTGGTACGCACCAGTCAGGCAGATGGCAATCAGGATATTTTCTGCGGGGATATTCGCTGAGGGCGGGCATCGTCAGTCCTCAGCCCCGAGGCTTCAGGCCGCCTGCAGGCTGCCATCCAGGCAATTGTGCCAGGCCTGAAGGAAATCACCTGACAGGCCTGCCGGGTTGAATACCTGTTGCCAGATCCGCGCAAAGCGCTGGATGTCAGGTGTTGCGGGCAGCTCGATATGCTGTGCCTCGATCAGAAACCAGGCAATGGCGGTGGCGTAACGCAGGTTTACTGCCAGCTCCAGATGCGGGTCCTGCAGGAAGGCATGCTGGCTGGCCAGCCCGCGTACCTGACTGGCGAGGCATGGGTCAGCGGCCAGATAGCTGTCCCAGCAGGACTGATGCTGGTCGGCGCTGATCTGGAAGATGCCGTAACAGTTGCTGTCGGCCAGCTGGCAGCCCAGACCGGACTGGCAGGCCGCAACGGCCAGCAGCAGCGCTTCAGCGCTTGCCGAGTGACGTTGCAGATGGTGCAGGGTTGGTGCAATGACCAGCTGGCGAAGTTGACTGGCGTCGATTCCCATAGCAATCCCCGAGAATGGTGGTCCGGTGGGGCCGGAGCGCGTGGCAGATTCTTGTTGGTGTACTAAAGGCCCCACCGGAAGCGGGGTTAGCCGCTTGTCTTGAAGTTTAACGCGATATTTGTGCTTTAACGAACTGTTTTTAAACTGATTATTGATTCCAGAGCCTGCCCTTAGATCACTTGGAAATTAACGCCTTCATCTATACAAGACGGGATGAAGCGCTGACCCATTGGCGTGCGCCGGGCTTTGTTGGAATGCTGAATCGGGCTAGGCTGCACGCCTTGCGCCCAGTCCCTGTGGCGCTAACTAGCGGAGACTGAAGCTTGAGTTGTCAGCGAGAAATTGTGCGGCGCCTGCGAGAGGGCATTCCGGGCTTCGAGTGTGTGGCGGGTTGCCATGATTGCTGTGGCCCGGTGACCACATCATCTGAAGAAATGTCCCGTCTGCCGGTCAAGAGCGATGCCGAACATGCCGAGGCGCTTGAACAGTTCAATTGTGTGCACCTGGGAGCCAATGGCTGCGAAGTCTATGCCGAACGCCCGCTGATCTGCCGTCTGTTCGGTACTACGCCGCGTATGCCTTGCCCGAACGGGCGCAGGCCGCAGCAGATGATCGATCCCAGGCACGAGCAACAGATTCACAACTACATTGCCAGTACCCGCCAGGTGCTGGTGTAACGCGCTGCAGGGCAGTTTCTTCAGTCGCCGGTGGCCACCGGTCGTTGCGGGTCGGTAATCCACTCGCTCCATGAGCCTGCATACAGCGGGGCCAGCTCGAAGCCGGCCAGACACAGGGCAAACAGGTTGTGGCAAGCGGTGACACCGGAGCCACAATAGGCGACCAGGGTTGTCGGGCTGCGCTCCCCGAGCAAACCCTGAAAGCGCCGGCGCAGTTCTTCCGCGCTGCGAAAGCGCCCTTCGGCATCCAGGTTGTCGGTAAATGCGGCGCACTGGGCACCGGGAATGTGTCCGGCCACCGGGTCGACAGGCTCCACTTCGCCACGAAAACGTGGCAGGCCGCGGGCATCCAGCAGGGTTAATTCGCCCTCTGCCAGACGGTCCTCGAGGGCCTTGCTGTCGAGTACCAGACGGCTGTCGGCTTGCCCCTGAAAACTTCCTAGGGCAACCGGAGCAGCAGCGCTTTCCAGTGGCAAACCGGCCTGGTTCCAGGCTTGCAGGCCGCCATCGAGCAGGTAGACCCCCTCGCGCTTGCCCAGCCATGCCAGCAGCCACCAGGCGCGTGCGGCAAACGCGCCGGGACCATCGTCGTAGAGTACGATGCGCGAATGATTGTTGATGCCCCACAGGCGCAGCTTGCCCAGCAGGATTTCACTATCCGGTAACGGATGACGGCCGGTAACGCCGGCAACCACCGGGGCGGATAGATCCTGGTCGAGATCGGCAAAGCGGGCAGCGGGAATATGTGCGCTGTTATAACTACGCTGTCCGTAGGCCGGATCGTCCAGCGCGAAGCGACAGTCCAGAATCACCAGATCGGCATCCTGCAGCCAGTTTGCCAGTTGTTGTGGATCAAGCAGTTGGGCGATGGCCATCGGGGCATCCTGTGTCTTGTGGGGAGCAATGGCTATGATAAAGGCCGCCAGGCTGGATGTTACCGTTGCAGATGGATAAATCCGTACTTTGACTAGCGCGCTTTACAGGAGAGAAATGATGCTGGAGAGTCTGCAGCCCCTGGCCCGGAGTGCCACGCTGATTCGCACCCTCGGCGTGATCGTGGAAACCCTGCTGCTGACGGCCCTGTTCAGTATCAAGGTGATTCTGCGTTCGGCGCTGGGCCAGCTCGACCGTCCGCGGATGGACTATTACACCCGCGCCTGGGCCGCCCGCCTGCTGTATCTGGTGCGCATGCAGCTGAGTGTGCGCGGCCACTTTCCGGAGATTGTCGACGGCCGCCGTTATCTGGTGCTGTGCACTCACTCCAGTCACTACGACATCCCGGTGAGCTTCGTCGCGATGCCCGGTTCGATCCGCATGCTGGCGAAAAAGGAGCTGTTCCGCATTCCGCTGCTGGGCTCGGCGATGAAGGCCGGGGAGTTCCCCTCGATTGACCGGCATCATCGCGAGCAGGCGCTGGCCGACTTGCAGAAGGCCCGGCAGATGATGGAAAGCGGCATAGTGCTGTGGGCGGCGCCGGAAGGTACGCGCTCGGCTGCAGGTGATCTGTTGCCGTTCAAGAAGGGTTGTTTCCATCTGGCGCTGGATACCGGTGCCATCATCATTCCGGTAGCGATACGCGGCATTCACCGCGTGCTGCCGGCGCGAACCTTTCGCCTCACCCTCGACCAGCCCGTGCAGTTCCAGATTGGCACCCCGATCGACGCCACGGCATTCGATGCCGGTCACATCGATGCTCTGATGGCGCAGGTGCGCAGCCAGATGCAGGCGATGCTCGACGCCGGCGACAGCTGAGTCGTGCCAGCGCATAGCGTCAGTTCCAGCGCGGTGGCCTCCTGCAGGCCGTGTGCACCCTCAGCCTCCGCGCAGGGCAGCGGCCCAGAGCCGGTCAACTCGGGCAAAGTCACCTTGCGCATGCTGCTGGCGGGTCTGGTGCTGCTGCTGGCGAGTGCCTGCAGCAACTTGCAGATCGGCTACAACCTGGGTGACACCGTGACCCTGTATTACCTGGACGGTTACCTCGATCTCGATACCCGGCAAAAACACCAGGTTTCGGCAGAGCTGCAGAAGCTGTTTGCCTGGCATCGCCAGCATGAGTTGCCGGCTTATGCCCGGGAGCTGGGCAAGATCCGGCAGATGCTGCAGGAGCCTTTGGCGGTAGGGCAACTGCGTGCAATCAATGACTTCATGCGCGCTGCGTTGCAACGTATCGCCTTGCAGTCGGTACCCATGTTTTCCCAGTTGCTGCTCAGCCTGACGCCGCAGCAGGTCGCCTATCTGCGCGTGCAACTGGACGAAAGCAATACCCAGTGGCGGGACGAGCATCTGGCCGGCTCGCTGCCTGAGCAACAGCAGCAGCGCCATGAGTTGCTGCTGGAGCAGTTCGAGCAATGGTTCGGGCCGCTGGATGCCCAGCAGCAGGCAACCCTGCGCGTGGCCAACGAGCAATGGCCAGTGGGTCAGGAGTTCTGGTACGGCGAACGGCTGATCCGGCAACAGGAAATGCTCGCGCTGGTAGACTACGCGGTGATGCAGAAGCCGCCTCGGGCGCAACTTTCCGAGCGCCTGCGCCAGTATATTGAGGGCTTTGAAACGCGCCGCTCGCCACAACGCCAGGCCCGCGTGGACAGCTCGCGCGAGCACCTGATGCGTCTGATCGTGACGTTGACCAACAGCGCGAGCCCCGAGCAGAAACAGCACATTGTGGCGCGTGCAGAGGATCTGATCGATGATTTCGCCGCGCTGGTGGCACAGCATTGAAGGTGGGTGGTTGATCCCCGGGCATACAGCGGGCTAATGGCTCTGGCAGCCGGCAGGCGAGAAGAGCAGACTGCAGTCGCTTGCCCAGAACCGTGTTACCTGACAGCAATAATTCGAATAATCAGCCAGGAGCTTGTTACATGACCAATCAGCGGTTTATCCGTGCACTGTTGGGCAGCCTGCTGCTGGCCCTGCCTTCGGCCTGGCTGTTGCAGGCGGCCGAGACACCTGCCAGTTTCCAGCTGGATGCAAGCAGCTTCCGCTGTATGCGCGACATGACCCCGGTGCGGCATTTCTATGTGGACAACCTGGCCGGCAATCTGGACGGCACACTGGCAGCGGCCAATGCTCCCGAGGGTGCAATTTACCCGACAGGCTCGGTGGTGCAGCTGGTGCCGACCGAAGTGATGGTCAAGCGAGACCCGGGTTTCAGTCCGGTGACCGGGGACTGGGAATTTTTCGAGCTGGACGTTTCTGCCAATGGCTCGACCATCCAGAAGCGCGGCTTTGCCGAGGTGAATAACCGGTTCGGCAAGAACTGCTTCGGCTGTCACGTACCGGCGAAGGAAAAATGGGACTTTATCTGCGAAGAGGGTCATGGCTGCGAGCCGATTCCGGTTACCCACGCCATGACCGCTGCACTGCAGCGCTCCGACCCGCGCTGCGGCGAGCCCGAGCTGCAATCCGGGGATAGCTGGGAGTTGTTCAAGCTGAAGTCACTGGTGGTGCTCGGTAGCGTCGTTAAAACGGTAAAAGGCTGGTTCTGACGCATGCGGTATAAAACCGGAGGCCTGCCGAATCCGCTGGGCTTTTGCGTTGCAGGGGACGCTGTGGCACCTGTCAAAAGCGGATATGGATGGAATGCAGCATGAAGCCCTGGCTGGTTGGCGGCACCCTTGTTGTTCTTCTGGCTGCCTGGTGGCAGGGCAGTGCGCCTGCACCCTATATCGTTGCGGCACCTGCGCACCATATCGGTGAGGTTCCGGCTGCAGTGCAGGCTGCCGGGCTGGGCGACCTGATCAGCACGACGGCCATGCGCACGGCCACCGAACTGCCAGGACACGATGAAGTGCTGTTGCAGGAGGATCTTGGCCGGGCCTTTGTCAGTGCCCGGGATGGCTGGGTGTGGCGGGTCGATCTGCACAGTGGCAAAGCCGGGCGCTTTGCCAAGGCTCCGCTGTCACCCACGGGGGCGCGGCTGGTTCCGGGTAATCCCGATGCGGCCTATTTCTGTATGGCGCGGCTGGATGACGAGCAATACCCCGATACGCTCAGCCCGGGTATCTACCAGCTGGATCTGCGCAGTGCCGAGTTCACGCCGGTCGCCCTGCGCGTACCCTTGCTGCCTTCCACCGACAGCACTGAAGGTCTGGTGCATGTACCGCCCAAAGGTACGCTGGCGATGGCGGACATGACCGACCGCAACAGCCGGCCGGTCGCGTTCTGCAATGATCTGGATGTTTCAGCCGATGGCCAGCGGCTGTACATGAGCGAACCCTATCCCTGGCCAGACGCCGCCTCCGGCACTGGTGCAGTACGTGATGCCATCACACTGGCCGCCAATGGTCGGCTGTGGATGTTTGACCTGCAGGCCGGAACTGCCGGGCTGGTGGCGGAAGACTTTGTGTTTGTCGATGGCGTGCTGCTGGAAAGTGGCGCGGACGGCAAGGAAATCGCCGTACTGATTACGGAAACGCCCAAGTTTCGCCTGAGCCGCCTGCATCTCGCCGGCTCGTCAGCGGGCAGCTCCGAACTGTTGTGGGATGCTTTGCCAGGGATGCCGGATGGGCTGGATCGGGATGCGCAGGGCAGGGTCTGGGTTGCACTGCTCAAGTCACGCTCGCCCTTGATGAGCTGGATGCATGCCAATCCGTGGATCAAGCCGTTGATGTTGCGTATTCCGCAGCAACTGTTGCCGGTGGACAAGAGCACCAGCATTCTGCTGCTCAGCCCCGATGCCGGGCAGGTGCTGGCTTACATCAAGCATGACGGCTCGCTGGTCAGTGATATCTCGGTGGTGGTTCCCGGGCGCAATCGCATCTATCTGCCGAGTTTCGACCGCAACAATCGGGGGCTGGTGTCGATGCCCTATCCGCCTTTGCCCTGATATGCAGGCAGGCGAGTTCATTTCATTACCGGATTGAAGGGAGCAAGGCATGTTTGTCGGACACTATTGTGCAGCCTTTGTCGCCAAGCGCATCGAACCACGTTTGCCACTCTGGACATTGCTGCTGGCAGTGCAGGTGGTCGATGTCTTCTGGGGCTTGTTCATCCTGCTTGGCATAGAGCGCGCAAGTCTGGATCCCGGTTTGCCCGGCAATCCGCTGGTGCTGTCCTTCATGCCCTATACCCATAGCCTGCCGGCCACGCTGTTGTGGTCAGCGGCGGCAGGGGTGCTGGGTGTGGCGCTCTGGGCACGCGGCGAGCACAAACTGAAGCTGGGCCTGACACTGGCGGCTGCAGTAGCTTCGCACTGGTTGCTGGATCTGCTGGTACACCGGCATGACCTTGGCTTGTGGGGCGATGCGCACAAGGTCGGGCTTGGCCTGTGGGATTTGCCGATGGCCGCCTATGCACTGGAAATCTTGCTGCTGGCGGGGTCGGTGCTACTGCTGGCTTTTTCACCGGTCTGGCCGGGGAGCCGGCGCCGGGCGCTGGCTGTGCTCTGCCTGGGGTTGCTGGTATTGCAAACGGCCAGTCAATTTGGCGCTACGCCGGGAAACCTGAAGGCGATGGTGGTGTCGGCGCTAGCGGTGTATTTGCTGGTGCCACTGGCAGGCAGGTGGGCAGAGGGAAAATAAAAATCGGGCTGGTGCCCGAGTTTTTTATAAAGTCGGCGGAGTAGTATGAATTTTCTAATTTTGCTCGGTAACCTCACTGCATGCCTGAGAGATGGCAGCCAGTTAATTAATCTAAACCCTGAGGTGTACCATGACTAAAGCAAACGTTAGCAAGAAAGTAGAAACTGCCAAGAAAGACATCGAGAAGGCCTTCAGCAACGCCAAGGATTATTCGCGCAATCTGTATCTCGCCGGTCTGGGTGTATATAACACCACCGAGCAGCAGCGCAGCAAGGCGTACAAAGAAGTCGTCAAGACTGGCACCAGCATCTTCAAGGATCTGGTCAAGGCTGGCGAAGGTCTGGAAAAGAAGGGCAAGAAACTGGTCAACGAGCAGACCAAAGCTGTTAACGATCAGATCAGCAACGTGAAGAGCACTGTCAACAAGCGCTTCAACACTGCCAAGAGCACTGTGACCAAGAACATCAACAAGCTTGAGTCCTCTGCCAAGAAAACCATCAAGACCGAAGCCAAGGCTGTTGAAAAGGCCGCTGTAAAGGTTCAGGCAAAAGTAGCTGCCAAGGCTCCGGTCAAGGCTGCTGTGAAGAAGGCTCCTGCCAAGGCTCCAGTAAAAGCCGCTGCTGCCAAAGCTCCGGTAAAAGCTGCTCCCAAGGCTGCTGCTCCCAAGGCTGCCGCTCCGGCCGCACCTGCAGCTCCTGCAGCTCAGGCTTAAGTCGCTGTAACCGTATCAGGTTGAGTTCTTCAGCCTGATTCAGGAAAACAAAACGCCCGGTGCATTGCATCGGGCGTTTTGCTTTTATGGGCTGGAGTGCGCGGCGGATTGCCGGCAAGTACAACGCATTACCGTTATTTCACTTTTACGACCTGAATAGTCCCTGATTTCATAGACGTCTTTATGCGATCTCTGCTTGCCGCATGCACGAGCGGATCCAGCTTGCCGGCATCCAGGGCCGGCCTGGGACGATACACAATGTCGCCACCTGCGCCAGACGAGCCTTTGCGCATCAGTTTCTCCATCATGCCGAAGTAGGTCGATTCGTTTTCCCTCAATCTTGAACTGAATCTAACAGCTTGCGCGTTGTCGCTGCTGGCTAGGGTGGGAGTGCCGATAGAGACTGGGCGATGAGCCGCACCTTGTGCTACTACTATTTGAAAGTCATTTCGAAGCGTCTGCCAAGCTGAGTCTGCAACCGCGTAAGTCTTGTCTTGCATTCAGAAAAGTGGTCTGAAAGTTCCGGGTCAGGGCAGGATGAGTTCTGAAGGGTTTCAGCTGCGTTGTACTAAGGATGGAGTATCACAATGAAACGTCTGCTTGTTTGGATCGTAATTCTGGCGGTGGTAGGCACTGTAGTCGGCGGCGGGCTTTTTTATGTCTTTCCCAATCGGATGTCTGATTATGGCGGCATCGTGATCAACTATTTGCGCACACTGACCGCACCAAAAGGCACGCTGGTTATAGAGGCCAATCCAGGCTTCAAGTACTCGACAGCCACTGCAGCTCCGGTCGCACAGCAAACAGACGGGGTGGATTGGCCTAGCTACAACAGAACACTGACCTCCGATCGCTACTCTCCGCTGACTACGATCTCTACTGAAAACGTCAGTAACCTGAAAGTGCTCTGCACCTACGACACCGGCGAGATTACCTCCTTTGAGACCGGTTTGATCATGATCAACGGCTCACTGATCGGCACCACTGAATTTGATATTTTCGCCCTGGATCCGGCCACTTGTGCCGAAAAATGGCGTACCCATGAGGACTATCCACCGAGCATTTTACCGGTCAACCGGGGCGCCGCGTACCTTGACGGCATGCTCTTTCGTGGCACCCAGGATGGGCGAGTACTGGCCTATGATTTCGACACTGGCAAGCGAGTGTGGGAGACCACCATTGCTGACCCGAGCATTGGCGAATCAGTACCAGCAGCGCCGATTGCCTGGGAGGGCATGGTTTATGTCGGCCAGGCTGGCGGCGACTACAAAGGTGTCAAGGGACGCATGTACGGGCTCGATGCCAAGACCGGTAAAATCGTCTGGGAGTTCTACCTGGTGCCCTACGCCGAAGGCGACGTAGTGCGTGGCCCGCTGGGCAAGTCACCACTGGACGCCTCAACCTGGGGTGATACCCCGGGCATTCCAATCAGCGGTGGTGCAACCTGGACATCAACCACCCTTGACCCTGCAACCGGCTCGATTTACGTACCCGGCGGCAACCCGGCACCGGATTTTGCCATCGGCCAGCGTGAGGGCGACAACCTCTATTCGGGTTCCGTGGTTGTACTGGATGCCAAGACCGGCGACTACCGCAATAACTTCGAGATCGCCGGCGAAGACTGGCATGACTGGGACGTGTCCAACCCACCCATCCTGATTACAACGCACGCAGGCAAGAAGCTGATGGCGGTGGCACCGAAGGACGGGCACGTTTATGGTTTCGATCTTGCCACGGACAAATTGCTTTATCGGGTACCCGCCACACAAATCGAGAATGTGGAGGCACCTTTTGTAGTGGGCAAGTCCGTGCGTTTCTGCCCCGGCTCGGTCGGCGGCGCGGAGTGGAACAGCCCCGCTTACAGCCCGAAAACCAATCTCATCATGGTCGGCGAGGTCGACTGGTGTTTTGCCGTCACCCTGGCGGACACCAAAGAACTTGAAACTACTCCCATTGGCCATCCCTGGATGGGCACTGCAGCACTGAACCCGCTCAACGCCTTCGGTGTTCCTCAGGAAAGCGACACGAGCTGGCACGGTTGGGTCTATGCGATTGATGCCGACAGCGGCGAGTGGGCCTGGCGCGCCAAGTTGAACTACCCGGTAGTGAGTGGCATGACTCCTACCGCTGGCGGCGTGGTGTTCTTTGGCGATGTTGGCGGCAACTTCTACGCGCTCAACGCCACAACCGGCGAAAAGCTCTGGGGTGAAAAAATCGGCGGCGCCATTGGCGGTGGCGTAATCACCTATACAGCCGGCGGTGTTCAGAAGGTCGCAGTAGCCACCGGATTCACCTCACCCGTCTGGCCAGTCGTGATCGATACGGCCAAGGTGGTCATCCTCGGTCTGGAAGCTGCGAACTGAGAAGCAGCCAATTGCAGAATAGCTGCAGCCCTTGAGCATTTAGGCTGGCAATGGACTGACAAATGCAGAGCGGTGATCACGCTTTATTGATCCGGCGTGATTTTTCCGTGAATGCTGTAGCCGCCGTTCAGGCAGCAGTCGGCTAACATGGTGGACCGTTCGCAACTCGCCCGATACCGCCCTACAACACCAGCGGCACCGTGCACTCGAAGTGACTCAAGGCAGATGACAGACAATCGAATAACAAGGAATACCCATGGATTTTGACCCGGTCCTGCTCTCGCGAATCCAGTTTGCTTTCGTGATCAGCTTTCACATCATCTTTCCGGCATTCACCATCGGTCTGGCAGCCTGGCTGGCGACCATCGAGGGTGTGCGTCTGGCAACCGGCAATCCGCTGTACCGGCGGGTTTTCGATTTCTGGATCAGGATTTTCGCGGTGTCTTTCGGTATGGGCGTGGTCACCGGCATAGTCATGGCCTTCCAGTTCGGTACCAACTGGGGCGTGCTGGCCGAGCGCACCGGCTCGATTCAGGGGCCATTACTGGGCTATGAGGCGTTCACCGCGTTCATGCTGGAGGCGAGCTTCTTCGGCGTCATGTTGCTCGGGCGCAATCGTGTCTCTCCGCGCTTTTTCTTTTTCGCCTGTTGCATGGTTTCGCTCGGCACCATGTTTTCCTCGTTCTGGATTCTTGCCAACAACTCCTGGATGCAGGTGCCGGTTGGTTATGAAATTATCGACGGCAAGATCATTCCGACCGATTGGCAGGAAATCGTGCTCGGCGCGGTGATGCTGGTGCGCTGGCCACACATGTTGTTTGCGGCATTCCTGACCACGGCGATGTGTATCGCTGCTACGGGTGCCTGGTATGTGCTGCGCGACATTCATCGTCCGGAAGCTCGCGTCATGTTGCACTGGGGGCTGGGTCTGGCGGCAGTGCTGATCGGTGTGCAACTGTATTTTGGCCATCTCACCGGCCTGTATGTGCTGGAGCACCAGCCGGCGAAATTTGCCGCGATCGAGGCACGCTGGCAAACCCAGCAGCCCGCTTCCGAGGTGCTGATCGCCTGGCCGGACAGTGCTACCGAGTCCAATCATTTTGCGCTGGAAATCCCCAAACTCGGCAGCCTGATTGCATCGGGCAACTTGACCTCGAAAGAAATCGGGTTGGACAGTTTTCCGGTTGAAGATCGCCCGCCAGTGCTGATTCCGTTTTTTGGATTTCGCATCATGGTCGCAATGGGACTGATCATGCTGGGGATCTCATGGCTGGGAAATCTGCTGCGCCTGCGCGGCAAGCTGGAGTCATCGCGCTGGTTCCTCCGTGCGACTTTTCTGGCGTGGCCGAGCGGTTTCATTGCGACTTTGTGCGGTTGGTACACCGCCGAGGTGGGGCGCCAGCCCTGGGTGGTCTACGGCTTGCTGCGCACCAGTGATGCGGTGACACCGTCCTTGACCGGCAGCGACGTGCTGCTGTCACTCAGCGTGTATATGGTGGTGTATGCCGTGATCTACGGCTTTGGCATTTATTACATTTTCAAATTGCTGCGTCAGGGGCCGACTGCGGAGGAAGGAACATTCACCTACGCGACGGCCAATCGCCCGCTGGCATTTGCCGATACGGCGGCCAGTTCTACCGGAAATCCCAAGGAGCCAGGCCAATGACGCCCGAACCAAGTGAATTGGCCCTGTTCTGGGCCGGGGTCGTGGCTATCTCGATTCTGGTCTATGTGATTCTTGACGGTTTCGATTTAGGCATCGGCATCCTGTTCGGCCTTACTCAGGATGAAGACAAGCGCGGGCAGATGATGACCAGCATTGCACCGTTCTGGGACGGTAATGAAACCTGGCTGGTGGTGATCGGCGCCAGCCTGTTTGCCGCTTTCCCTGCGGTTTATGCGGTGTTTCTCGGGGCCTTTTACCTGCCGGTACTATTGATGCTGATGGGCTTGATCTTCCGCGGTGTGGCCTTCGAATTCCGTGAGCGCAGTCAAAACATGCGGCGCTTCTGGACTGTCGGTTTCTGGCTGGGCTCGGTTCTGGTCGCTTTTGTACAGGGCGCTGCGATCGGCGCGATGATGCGCGGTGTGCCGGTGGAAAACATGCAGTTTGCCGGTGATGCCTTCTTCTGGCTGAAACCCTTCCCGATACTGACCGGTATCGGTCTGGTGTTCGGTTATGCCCTGCTCGGCGCCGGCTGGCTGGTGATCAAAACCAAAGGCCCGATGCAGGACTGGGCCTACGCCTACCTGCCGCGTTTGATTTTCGGTGTTCTGTTGATTATTTCAGTGGCATTTATGGCGACGTTGTCGATTGATAATGCTGCCATTGCGCAGAGCCACTTCAGTGAGCGCAGTTGGGCTTGGGTATTCCCGGTCCTGGCTGCCGCAAGCTTGCTCGGCGTGCTGGTCGCCGCTCGCCTGCGCCGTGAGCATCTGCCGTTTGCCTTGACCGTAGCCTTCTTCATCAGCTCATTCCTGACCCTGGGATCCATGCTGTGGCCGTACATGATCCCGTATGCGCTGACCATTGCCGACGCCGCAGCGCCGGAGTCTTCGCTGCAGTTCTTCTTTTATGGCGGGGCAATCGTGTTGCCGGTAATCGCCATCTACACCATCGGCGTGTATTGGGTATTCCGCGGCAAGATTGAGTGGCGGCAGGACTGATCAGGCCAAAAAATGTGCGCGCAACAGGGCTCTAGCTACTGCGCGCACAGCTCCATTCCACGCCTTCGCGGCGTGGAATGCTGGCTGGCGTGGTCGCTGGCCTAGTTGCGGAAGCCGGGATCGATTTTGTCCAGTTTGCGCAGCAGTGCCGGCCAGGCGATCTGGCCACCCATGCCGCTGGTGCCGGTGGCCATGACCTGCTTGGTGTCGCCCTGGATATCCGGCGAAATGTGTAGCAGGTCGCCAGCCGCCTGCGCGGTGATCTGGATCTGGCAGGTGGATTCGAAGAAGTACATGGCCAGGAAGGTGTCGGCGATGCTCGGACCAACCACCAGCAGGCCGTGGTTGCGCAGCATGAGGAAGGTCTTGTCGCCAAGGTCGTGCTGCAGACGTGGCTTCTCATCATCGCGCAGCGCGATACCTTCGTAATCGTGATAAGCCAGCGAGGACAGCACCAGGGTCGACTGCTGGGAAATCGGCAATACGCCGCCTTTCTGCGCGCTGACAGCAACGCCTGCACGCGAGTGGGTGTGCATCACGCAGCTGACGTCTTCACGCCCGGCATGAATGCAGCTGTGGATGGTGAAGCCGGCCGGGTTCACCGGGAAAGGGGAGTCATGCAGCTTGTTGCACTGCTGGTCGACCTTGATCAGCGAGGAGGCGGTGATCTCGTCGAACAGCATGCCGTAGGGGTTGATCAGGAAGTGATGCTCGGGGCCTGGGATGCGCACGCTGATATGGGTGAACACCAGATCGGACCAGCCATAGAGTGCGGTCAGGCGGTACAGCGCAGCCAGGTCCACGCGTAGTTGCCATTCTTCGGGACTTACCTGATCTTTCATGGAGGGAATCTGCATCACTTGCTCCTTCGGGTTATGTGCACAAGATGTGCGGTTGCTTGAGTCTAGTTAGCGCTGAACAATCGGTGTTTCTGTTACCAGGGCGTGCTGTCGATATTGTCGCGGCTGATATCAGCAATGCGCGTCACGCCAGACAGGGCCATGGCGATTTCCAGTTCACGCTTGAAGACGGCAAGAAGATCTCTCACCCCTTGCTCGCCGGCCCCGGCCATGGCCCACACCCAGGGGCGGCCAATCATTACCGCGCTGGCGCCGAGGGCGATGGCCTTGAATACGTCAACGCCGCTACGCACGCCGCCGTCCATGAGGATTTCCATCTGCCCGCCGACGGCCTCGGCAATCGCCGGCAACTTGGAAATGCTCGAAGCCACGCTGTCCAGCTGGCGGCCGCCGTGGTTCGACACGATCAGGCCATCGGCCCCGACGGCAAGGGCATCCCGTGCATCGCCGGTTTGCAGAATGCCCTTGATCAGCAATTTGCCTTTCCAGATGCCGCGCAGCCATTCGATGTCCTTCCAGGTCACCGAGGTATCGAACTGGCGGTTGATCCACTGGCTGAATACGGCCAGATCGGTGGGGTCGGGCACCACATGGGCCAGATTGCCGAATGAATGCGGCTTGCCCTTGACCCCGACATCCCATACCCAACCCGGACGGGTGCCTAGTTGCCAGACCTTGCCCAGCTTGCCGCGCAGGCCTGTATCGAGCATGCCGTTGCGCACATCGCGGTGGCGCATGCCGGGCATCGGCAAGTCGACGGTGAACACCAGGGTGTCACAACCGTTGGCCATGGCCCGTTGCAACAGGTCGCGAATCACTTCGCGGTCGCGGATCATGTACAGCTGGAACCAGAAGGGTACGCTGGAAGCGCTGCGGATCTCGTCGAGCGGGCAGATGCCGACGGTCGACAGGGTGAAGGGCACGCCAGCGGCGTTGGCCGCACGCACGCCCTGTACTTCGCCACGCCGGCCGAACAGGCCGGCCATGCCGACCGGCGCCAGCACCACGGGCATGCTGGCCGGCTTGCCGGCAATCTCGGTGGAGGTGTCGAGGTTGTCGACATTGCGCAGTACCTGCTGCTTGATCAGCACTCTGGCGAAGTCATCGACATTGCTGGCCAGGGTGCGCTCGTCGTTGGCGCCGCCGTCGATGTAGTCGAACAGAAAGCGTGGCAGGCGTGCTTCAGCCAGACGCCGGTAATCCAGCGGCGTGACGGGTATCAGGTTGAGGGTCTTGCCCATGCTTGGTCTCCTAGAGCACTTTGCCGGGGTTGAGCAGGTTGAGTGGGTCCAGGGTCTGCTTGATGCTGCGCATCAGCGCCAGTTCACTGGCATTGCGGCTGACCGGCAGGTAAGGCTTTTTCTCCAGGCCGATACCGTGCTCGGCGGATACCGAGCCGCTGCAATGCTGCAGCGCACCGTACACCAGTTTTTCCACCTTGGGCCGCGCTGCGGCATATTGCTCGGGCCTGACCGCCACCGCGACATGCAGATTGCCATCGCCCAGATGGCCGAAGATGAACAGCCGGTGCTCGCCAATGGCAGTCGGCAGGGCCGTGGCCAGATTGTCGGCGAACTGCTGCATCTCGCTGATCGGTAGCGAGATGTCGAAGACGATTGGCAGGCCATGCTGCAGCACTTGCTCGACGTCATCCCGCAGCGCCCAGAAGTCGTGGCAGTCGGCAGCCGACTGGGAAATTGCCGCATCGACAATCAGGCCGCTGTCGAAGGCCGATTCCATGGTGGCGTTGAAGCGCTGGGTGTCCAGTTGTTCGTCGGCGCCCTGGCTCTCGACCAGCACATAGAAGGGGTAATCCCGGGCAATCGGCGGCTTGCCCCTGGCCGGTGCAGTGGACACCAGCCGGTAGAAGTCCTGCCACATGACCTCGAAGGCCGAGAGGGTGCCGCCGAGGGATTTGTCCATGTGCTTGAGCAGGTGCGCGAGGTGCTCGAAGCTGTCCACGCCGATAAAAGCCATGTTGGTACTGGTCGGTTTCTCGCGCAGGCGCAGTACCAGACGGGTGATCACGCCGAGGGTGCCTTCGGAGCCGATGAATAGCTGTTTGAGGTCGTAGCCGGTGTTGTTCTTGATCAGGTTGTTCATCGAGGACAGCACAGTGCCATCGGCCAGCACCACCTCCAGACCGAGCACCATGTCGCGGGTCATGCCGTAACGGATCACCCGGTTGCCGCCGGCATTGGTCGCGGCATTGCCACCCAGGGTGGCCGTGCCGCGGGCGCCGAGATCGAGCGGGAAGGACATGTCATGACTTTCGACCGCTTCCTGCAAGCCTTGCAGGGTAACCCCGGCCTGTACGGTGGCGGTGCGCTGCAACGGGTCGATCTGCTCGATGCTGCGCATGCGTTCGAGCGACAGGATCAGTTCTTCGCTGGACGCATCGGCGCCATGCACCAGGCCGGTGAGGCCGCCCTGGGTGACCACGGCGATCCGGTTGGCATGGCACCAGCGCAGCACCGCCGAGACTTCTGCAGTGCTGGCCGGGCGCACCAGCGCCCTGGCCTTGAGGTTGTCAGGCCGCCAGATGCCCGCCGAGCGGGTGGCTACCTCGGCTGCATCCAGCACGCCGTTGTCGCCAACCAGCGCGCGTAGTTCCTCGAGCATGCCCATGCTGGCGCCTCCTCAGATCATCACTTCGATCAGCCGCGGACCTTTCTGCTGCATGGCCGCAGCGTACTGGCTGGCGAACTCCTCGCAGGTGGTTGCGCGGCTGGCCTCGACGCCCAGGCCTTCGGCAATCTTCACCCAGTTCATTTCCGGGTTGTGCAGATCGAGCATCGACAGTGCCTTGGCGCCGGCGCCGGTAGCGCCAACCCGTTGCAGTTCGATGTTGAGGATGGCGTAGGAGCGGTTGGCGTAGATCACCACGGTGATATCGAGTTCTTCCCGCGCCATGCTCCACAGGGCCTGCATGGTGTAAGCCGCGCCACCGTCACCGTGCGGGCAGATGACCTTGCGCTCTGGTGCGGCCAGCGCGGCACCGACGGCCAGCGGCAGGCCCTGGCCGATCGAGCCGCCGGTCAGTGGCAGATGGGTGTGTGGCCGGGCGGTACTGAGGGTAACCAGTAGCGGCATGCCCGAGGTGGCCGCTTCTTCGGCAAAGATGGCATCGTCAGGGGTCAGTTCGGCGATGATCTGTCCCGCACTCATGGCGTTCAGCGGGCCTTTGGGCAGGCCGCCGAGTTGCAGCGGAACGCGGATCGACGATTGTGCCGGGGCGTTCAGTGCATCGGCCAGGGCGGCCAGGGCGCCGGCAGCGTCTTCGTGTGGATGCGCCAGATGACTGAACTGGCAGTCTTGCGGTGCACACCAGCTCGGCTTGCCGGGGTAGGCGAAGAATGACACCGGCGGCTTGGCGCCGACCAGCACGATCTGCTCGATGCCCTTGAGGAAGTCGACGATCTGTTCGGCAAAGTAGGGGATGCGCTCGACCGGCACGCGCCCGGCACCCACCTCGCTATGCGGCGCAAAGGTGTCGCAGAGCAGGCGCGCACCAGTCTTGGCCTGTACCCGTCCGGCAGCTTCCAGACCGGCGCCATGCAGCGCGCTACCACGCAACAGGAAGGTCGTCTTCTTGCCGTTGCCAAGCAGCCTGGCAATGTCGTCGACGGCCTGGCTGCTGACCGGTGCCGGGCCGATATCACGCAGCATCTGCGCCGGACGCTCGGCCTCGTTCCAGGCGGTATCGGCCGGCAGGATCAGGGTGGCCACCCCGCCTGGCGCGGAACGTGCGGCCTGCACGGCACGGGCAGCATCGCCGGCCACCGTCTGGGCGCTTTTCGATTCGCAGATCCACGCGGAAACCGGGCGGGCAAAGCCGACGATATCCGAGGTCAGCAGGGCGTCGTATTGCAGGTGGTAGGTAGCGTGGTCGCCGACGATATTGACGATCGGCGTATTCGCCCGCCGCGCGTTGTGCAGGTTGGCCAGACCGTTGGCCAGACCGGGGCCGAGGTGCAGCAGGGTGGCGGCCGGCTTGCCGGCGACGCGGCCATAACCATCGGCAGCGCCGGTCACCACGCCTTCGAACAGGCAGAGCACCGCGCGCATCTCGGGCACCGAATCCAGCGCCGCGACAAAGTGCATTTCCGAGGTGCCCGGATTGGCAAAACACATGTCGACCCCGCAGTTGGCCAGGGTCTTGATCAGGGATTGGGCTCCGTTCATGGTGTTCTCCGGCGGTGAAATTGTTGTGCGGGGAGTATGCATGGCTATGAAAAAGTCACAAAATGCATTTTTTGCGTCTTAATGATGCGCTTTGTGCATTTAAGGTGTTGTCATGGACTTGCGTCATCTCGAACATGTGCTGCTGTTGGCCGAGGAGCTTAACTTTAGTCGCGCTGCGGAGCGGGCGCACCTGACCCAGTCTGCCTTCAGTCGCAGCATTCAGGCGGCGGAAGCGCTTGCCGGGGTCGCCTTCTTTGATCGTACCCGGCGCTCGGTCAGCCCTACGGCGGTTGGCCAGCGCATCATCGAACGGGGTCGGCGGATTCTTGCCGAAGCCAGCGATCTGGATCGCGAGATCCGCTTTCTCGAAGCCGGTGTGGGCGGCGAGATTCGCATCGGTGCCGGCCTGACCCAGGCCGCGAGCATCCTGCCGGATGTGGCGCAGGACTTTCACCGCCAGTACCCGGGGGTCAAGCTGACCTTTCAGGTCGGTCACTGGAGTTCACTGCTGGATGATCTGATGCATGAGCGCATCGACTTTCTGATTTCCGATATCTCCGAGCTGGGCAATCAGACAGAACTGCAGATAACCCATCTGCCGCCGCGCGAAGGTTCGCTGTTCTGCCGTGCCGGCCACCCGCTACTGCAGGGGCCGATCAGCCAGGAGCGGCTGGCGGCCTGTGAGTACGCCGGCTCACCACTGCCGACGCGAATTGCAACCGAGATGGGCCGCCTGATTGACCCCGATGGGCAACGGGAAAACCTGCTGGCAATCGAGTGCAACAGCATGGGCATGCTGCGCCGCCTGACCCTGGAGTCGGATCTGGTGCTGCTCAATCTGCAGATATCGGTGGCCCGCGAAGTCGAGCAGGGCTTGCTGGTTGATCTCAAGCCGCTGTTACCCAGGGAGCTGGCCGAGAGCATGGCGGTAATGAGTCACTGGGGCATCGCCCGGCGTGCCGGGCGTACCCAGAGCCCGGCAGCCGAGCGTTTCATTGCCTGCCTGATCGCCGGCTGCCAACCGGCCTGAGTTGCCTGGCGCACGCTCCTGTAGGAGCGAGCTTGCTCGCGAAGCGGTTGTTTTATTTGGTTATGCCCCAGGTTGCGTATTGGGCACAAACTCTAGGCTGTGCTTCAGCCCACCAAAGCCCTGACCCAGTAACGGTGGGCTGAAGCCCACCCTATGCCCGACCTGCCAAAAGCACTCAATCCAGCTTGAGTTTGCCGATGCGGTCGTTTTCCAGGCTGCCCAGATACAGATAGCCATCGACCGGTTTGGCCGAGGTGATCATGCGCAGATGGGTGGCGCTGGTGTCGTGCAGGCTGCGGATGATCTGGCCGTTCTCGTCGACCTGAATCACCAGTCCGTAGGGTGTGGCCTTGGGCCACAGGCTGCGCGGCAGTTTGCTGATCTGTGCCTTCAGCCACGGGTAGCGGTGCAGCATGTCGGCATCGGCCTTGCGCGGTGAGGGCAGGGCAACCCAGAAGGTGCCGGCGCCATCGCCCTGCAGGTTGTCCGGCATGCCCGGCAGGTTGTCGATGAACACGTCGTGACTGCCGGCCTTGTCGCCCTTGAGCCAGTAACGGGTGATGCGGTAACGGTAGGTTTCGTTGACCAGTACGAAGTCTTCATTCTGCGACAGGGTCACACCGTTGGCGAAATACAGGCCATCGAGCAGCTGCTCGGTCTTGCCGGTGGCCGGGTCATAGCGCAGCAGGCGACCGTGCGGGCGCGCTTCGAGCAGGTCGAGCATGTAGTCGTGCTGCTCGAATTTGTCCGAGGCATCGGAGAAGTAGATACGCCCGTCACTGGCGATTTCCAGGTCATCGGTGAACCTGAAAGGTACGCCATCAGCTTCGGTAGTCAGCACCGTGATCTGCCCTTGCGGGTTGATGCTCAGCAAGCCTTTGAAGGCATCGGCGACGATCAGGTTGCCGTTGGCATCGAAGGCCATGCCCAGCGGGCGGCCACCGGTCTGCGCGAAATCCTCCACTGCGCCATCGCTGCCGATGCGCACAATGCTGCCGTCCTGCTGGCTGCCGTATACGCGGCCCTGGCTGTCGATGGCGGTGTCTTCCGGCCCGTTGAGCTGGCCTTTGCCGAGCAGTTCGGCCTTCATCAGGGTGTCATTGGGTTCCATCACGCCGGTCAGCAGTGGTGCTGGCGGTGCGTCCCAGGCCAGCGGATCGATTTTGCTCGGCGTTATCAGCAGATAAAGGGCGGCGGCAGCAATCAGAACGAGCAGCAAGCCCAACAGCTTTTTCATGGGAGTCCCTGATGGTTGTGCAAAGAGGCTTGCAGCATAAGAGTGTTGGCGAGTTACCGACAAGCCGTGAATACCCGGTAATCAGTGACAGCGCGATATACTGCCCGCCACTTAGAGGAGAGCCCCTTGCCCGACGACATTCAATGGATTCGTGATAATGAAAGCCTGGCCCGCCACTGCACGACCTGGCGCCAGTTGCCGTTCGTGGTGCTGGACACCGAGTTCATGCGCACCGAAACCTTCTATCCGATTGCCGGGCTGATCCAGGTCGGTGACGGCGCGACGGCTTTTCTGGTCGATCCGCTGCTGATCAGCGACTGGCGACCGTTTGCCGCCCTGCTGGAAGACACCGCCGTGGTCAAGGTGCTGCATGCCTGCAGTGAGGATCTGGAAGTGTTCCTGCGCCTGACCGGCAGCCTGCCGGCACCGCTGTTCGATACGCAACTGGCTGCCGGTTATCTCAACCTGGGTTTTTCCATGGGTTATTCGCGGCTGGTGCTGGCCGTGCTGCAGATCGACCTGCCCAAGGACGCCACCCGTTCCGACTGGCTGCAGCGGCCGTTGAGCGAGATACAGGTGCAATATGCCGCCGCCGACGTGATCCATCTGGCGGCGGTCTACCGACAGCTGGCCGCGCAACTGGATGCGCGCAAGCTGGCCTGGTTGCTCGAGGATGGCGCCGAGCAGGTGGCCAATCTGCGCCGCGAAGTGGATCCTGAACAGCTCTACCGTGAGTCGAAGCTGGGCTGGAAATTGTCGCGCCAGCAACTGGCGGTGCTGCGCGCACTCTATGCCTGGCGTGAACGGCAGGCGCGTGAGCGTGACCAGGCACGCAACCGGGTGATTCGCGAGCACTCGCTGTGGCCGCTGGCGCGCACCCAGCCGGATAATCTCGCTGATCTGGCGAAAATCGAGGACATGCACCCGCGTACGGTGCGTCAGGATGGCGAAAGCATCCTGCAGGTCATCCGCACCTCCGCACAGACCCCGGTGGCCGACTGGCCGGAAGCGCTAGCGGAGCCGCTGCCGGTGGATGCGGCAAAACTGCTGAAAAAGCTGCGCGCAGTCGGTCAGGCCGAGGCGGAAAAACAGGGCATGGTGGTCGAACTGATGCTGCGCAAGAAACATCTGGAGCAACTGCTGAAAACCGGCTACCCGGATGGTCCCTACAGTCTGCCCGAAGGTTTGCGCGGCTGGCGTCGCGAACTGATGGGCGCGGCGCTGCTTGCAGCCCTGGCAGGAGATGCAGCATGAAACGTATCTGTTCGATCTATCACAGCCCGCGCAAGAACGGCATGTACCTCTATGTGCTCAAGGCGGATGCCCTGAGCCGGGTGCCGGAGCAGCTGATGACCGCCTTTGGCACACCCAGGCATGCCTTCGATCTGGTGCTGACACCCGAGCGCCAGCTGGCCCGCGAAGACATCGTCAAGGTGCTGGAAAATCTCGACAGCCAGGGCTATCACCTGCAGATGCCGCCGGCGGAAGATGAGTACATCGAGCACCTGCCCGAAGAACTGCTGCGGCGCAACGATCCGGTCTAGACCATGCGCATTCTGATCGCCGAGCAGCAGTGCGCAACCTATGCCGCGTTGCTGCATGAGGCACAGCCGGCGCTGACGCTTTGCCCGGCGGCCACGCTGGACCAGCTGCCGGGGTTGGCCGCTGGCTGTGACATCTGGCTGGGCCAGCCGGATCTGCTGGCTGCCCTGTTGCGACAAGGCCTCCGGCCACAGTGGGTGCAATCGACCTGGGCCGGGATCACCCCGTTGCTGGCGGCGGATTTGCCGCGCGATTACCGCTTGAGCCGTGCCAGCGGCATTTTCGGTGAGCTGATGGCCGAATACCTGCTGACCTATCTGCTCGCCCATGAGCGTCAGCTGCTGTCGCGGATGGCCAGCCAGAACAGCAAGCGCTGGGATGATTGTCTGCCCGGCACGCTGGCCGGACGGCGCGTATTGCTGATTGGCTGCGGCGCTATCGGTCAGCAGGTGGCGCTGCGTCTGGCACCCTTAGCCGTGCAGTTGGTCGGCGTGGCCAGCACGGCACGCGAGCAGCCGCCGTTCCTGCAGGTGGTCGGTCTGGAACAACTGGCCGACCAGGTGGCGCAGGCGGATTACCTGATCAACCTGCTGCCGGACACCCCGGCAACACACAATCTGTTCGACCGCAGGCTGTTCGCGCGGTGCAAGCCCGGTGCCGTATTGATCAATGCCGGGCGTGGCTCGGCGGTGGTCGATGACGATCTGGTCGCAGCGCTGGCAGACGGGCAGCTGGCTGCTGCGGTGCTGGATGTCTGCCGCGAAGAGCCTTTGCCGGCAGGGCATCCGTTCTGGCAGACGCCCGGCCTGCTGCTGACCGGGCATACGGCTGCGCCGACCTTGCCGGGGCCTATGGCGGAATTGTTTCTGCGCAACCTGCAGGCCTATCAAACAGGTCAGGCCTTGCGCGGCGAGGTCAGTTTCGCCCGCGGTTACTGACTGCCCCCGGCAGCCGCGGCTTGGCCGTGCCGGACCGGCAGGCTAGACTGCCGGCTTCCCGTACTGCCCGAACCCCAGCCATGGCCGCCAAAGTAGAACCCTTCTGGAAACGCAAGACCCTGGAGCAACTCGACCAGGAAGAATGGGAGTCGCTGTGTGACGGCTGCGGACTATGCTGTCTGCAGAAGCTCGAGGACGAGGATGATGGCAGCGTCTATTACACGCGCATTGCCTGCAAGCTGCTCGACCATGACAGTTGCCGCTGCAGCAATTACCCGAATCGCCGGCAGTTCGTCCCCGACTGTATCCAGCTGAGCCCGGCGCAGGCCGAAGAGTTCCGCTGGTTGCCGCCGACCTGCGGTTATCGTCTGGTCAGTGAGGGCGCAGATTTGCCGCCCTGGCATCATCTGGTGTGTGGTGACCCGCAGGCGGTGCACAATGCCGGCATCTCCCAGGCCGGGCGTATGCTCAGGGAAGACAGCGTGGCCGAGGACGACTGGGAGCAGCATCTGATCTTTCGTGCCGGCTGAGCAATACCCTGCTCCGGATGTCCTGATCATTTTTCGAGGTTGCGTCTATGAAACTGCTTGGTTATCTGACCCTTGTGCTGGTCACGCTGGGTTGCCTGGGTTCTCCGGCAATGGCCGCGAAGAAACACCGCGTGGATCTCGAATACCAGGTGCGCTTCCTGCCGGAGACCGGGCAGGCCGCGGTGAAGGTCGTGCTCGAGGAAAGTGCGGCGGTAGTCAGCCTGCAGTTCGATCTGGGCAGCAAGGGCTATTACAGCGACTTCAAGGCCAGCGGCACGTTCAGCGAGGAGGACGGGAAACTGCTCTGGACTCCCGGTGATAGCAAGGGCAAAGGCAGCCTGAGTTATCTGGTGAAGATCGATCATCCGCGGGACAACGGCAAGTTTGACGCACGCATCACCCCGGACTGGGCGCTGCTGCGTGGCGACGACCTGATCCCCAGTGCGAAACTGATCCAGCAGGACAATATCGAACTGGTGTCGCGCCTGAAGTTCGAGCTGCCGTCTGGCTGGACATCGGTCGAGACCGGCTGGCCCAAGGTCGGCAAGAACCTTTTCCGCATCGATAACCCGTCGCGCAAGCTGGATCGGCCGACCGGCTGGATAGTCGCCGGCAAGATCGGCAGCCGTCGTGACCAGCTTGGCGATGCCAATGTCAGCGTGGCCGCACCGATCGGTGAGGGCATGCGGCGCATGGACATCCTGACCATGCTGACCTTTGTCTGGCCACAGGCGGCCCATGCGTTCCAGCGGGAGCCGGGCAAGCTGCTCATCGTCGGTGCCAATGACCCGATGTGGCGCGGCGGGTTGTCGGCGCCCAACTCCTTTTTCATGCACGCCGACCGGCCGCTGGTCAGCGAAAACGGCACCAGTTCGCTGGTGCACGAGCTGGTGCATGTATTTACGCGCATCCGTGACACCGATAACAGCGACTGGATCAGCGAAGGGATTGCCGAGTTCTATGCCATCGAACTGGTGCGGCGTGCCGGTGGCATGAGCGAGTACCGTTATCAGATCGTGCGCAAAAAGTTGCAGAAGTGGTCGAAGGGCGTGAAAACCCTGCGCGGACCCAGTTCCTCCGGGCCGGTGACGGCGCGCGCGGTATTGCTGTTGCAGGAACTGGATCAGGAAATTCGCAAGAAGACCGACAACCAGCGCTCGCTGGACGATGTCACCCGCGGCCTGATGCGCCTGGAAAAGGCCAGCACCAAGGATTTCATCGAAATCTGCGAAAGCATTCTCGGCGGCAAGTCGGCTGTACTGGATACCCGCCTGTTGCGTTAGGCCGGGAGTATCCGCGCAGGTGTATTGCAGGGGGCTGCAATGAAAGATATCGATGTCTACACGCGCGCCAATCGTGACGCATGGGATGTATCGGCACCGTTGCATGGCCAAGGCCCCGAATGGGAGGCGCTGTTGCAAGGTTTCGCCACGCCCGGCTACTCGGTGCTGGATGAAACACTCACTGCTACCCTCGTTGCACTGGCTCCGCAGGGCAAGCGTGCGGTGCAGATCGGCTGCAACAACGGCCGCGAGCTGCTGTCGCTGGCGGCGCTGGGTGCCATTCCGGCACTGGGTATCGATCAGTCGTCAGCTTTTCTGCAGCAGGCAGCCCGTCTGGCCAAAGCCGGCGACACGAGCTGTGAATTTATCTGCAGCGATATCTATGCGCTGGAGAAGACATATACGGATCAATACCAGCTGGCCTTGATCACCATCGGCGTACTCAACTGGATGCCCGATTTGCAGCGCTTTTTCGCTGTTGTCGCAAGGCTGATGTTGCCCGGTGCAGTCCTGGTGATCTACGAGACCCACCCGATTCTGGAGGTCTTTGACCCGCTGGCCGCCGATCCCTTCAAGCCGCAGACCTCGTACTTCTGTAAACAACCCCAGGTCGAAACGGCAGCCATTACCTATGACGGCAGTGATGGCGGCGAGGGCGCTCCGGCCTATTGGTTTATTCATACCCTGGGCGAGATTGTTACTGCTTGTGCGCAAGCCGGGCTGATCATCGAACGGCTGACCGAGCATGCTCACTGCAATCGTGAAGTCGAATACCAGCAGTACCAGCAACAATCCGCACAACTGCCACTGTGTTACACGCTGGTGGCGCGCAAACCGCTCGGCTAAACGACTGCATCAGGCTTTGCGCGCAAATGCCCGTACCTGATCCAGCCAGCGTTCACGCTGCTGCTGGGTCGAGAAGCGCAGCGGCCCGAACGAGCTGATCTTCACCGGTTTGATGCCGCAGAACTCGAGAATGGTGCGCTTCATCTGGTTGTGTCCGGGCATGCGGTATACCAGCCGGAAATACCACGGTGGTGTATCCATGCTCACCAGCGCATGGGCACTGCGGCCGCTGAGCAGGCGATCCCAGAACTGCGAGCCTTGCCGGTAACGGAAGGCGTAGCCGGGCAGAAATACCCTGTCGAACAGGCCCTTGAGCAGGGCCGGCGGACCACCCCACCAGATCGGATAGACGAACACCAGATGCTGGGCCGCACTGATCGCCTCGCGTATCTCCAGCAGGCAGGGCTCCAGTTCCTGGCGTTGCCGGTAGCCATGACGCAGCACCGGATCGAAGGTCATCTCGCCGAGCCGGAACAGGCGTGCGCTATGCCCGGCAGCCAGTGCGGACTGCAGATAGGCGTCAGCCATGGCGCCGCAAAAACTGTCTGCGTCCGGGTGGCCGAGAATGATCAGGATGTTCCTGGTGGGCATAAAAGGGTTTCCAGGGGCAGGGGGGCTGCATGCCGCGGAGCAGCAAAGGTGAACTTTACCGACTAATGACTAAGCTGTGTGGATGCGCTGGTGACTGTAGGCGGTACGCGGTGGTTATCCTGCGCAGCCAGCGGTATCTGTATGCACTGCCTCGCCCGGAATCTCAATCAAGGAACATGGCCATGAAAAAAATACTGCTTGTTATCGCCTCGTTGCTGTTCAGCGGGATTGCCCTGTCAGCCACCATTGAAGGGCATCAGATTCCTGATCAATTGCCGGCAGCCGACTCGCAGCTGCTGCTCAATGGTGCCGGCCTGCGCGAAAAATACATGATCGACCTGTATATCGGCGGCCTGTATCTGCAGGCCAAAAGCTCAGACGCAACGGCCATCATCAATGCTGATGAGCCGATGGCGCTGCGCCTGCTGATTGTTTCCAGCCGGATAAACAGTGAAAACATGACCGAGACCACCCTGGAGGGATTCCAGAACTCACTGGGCGACAAGCTGGCGGCCATGCAGCCCAGGATCGATCAGTTCATGCTGAGCTTCAAGGAGCCGATCAAGGAGGGTGATGTATTCGAGATGCTTTATCTGCCGGCTTCCGGCGTGATCATTTCGAAGAATGGCAAACAGCTGAATACCGTCGAAGGAGTGGACTTCAAGGCGGCACTGTTCGGTATCTGGCTGGGCGAGGAACCTGCCCAGAAAAGTCTTAAGGAAGACATGCTGGGCAAGTAACTTGTTCCGGGGGCGGCACGAGCCGCCCGTTCAGCTTTTCCTCAGGCTCCGGTAGATAAACAGCAGCAGCATCGCGCCGAGGATCGAACCGATCCAGCCTACCGGTCCGGCCATGCCAAGCAGGCCTGCAATGTATGAGCCGACAAATGAGCCGGCGATACCCAGTGCAATGGTTACGATCCAGCCGCCCGGATCTTTGCCAGGCATGAAGAATTTGGCAATCGCGCCGACGATCAGACCGAAAACCAGTGTGCCGATGAGTTCCATGTGTCTCTCCTGTCGTAGTAGGTGGGGGTGAGAATGGTTAAACGGAACAGTCGTGGAACATGATCCTAAAGCAAGCGAGCCAACCTTGTGGCAATCAATGCTGCTGTCGCGCTTTGCTGGACGTCCTTTCGTGCCCTCCGGGCTCGCCTGATTGTTGTAGAAATATCAGCAGTTATCGCTGCACGCCCGTCATCCCTGCCGTTGCCGGCGCACGGATTGTCCGCGTGATGTGTCCCGAGGCCGTCCGGCGACGTCAGCGGGGTGTGTCCAAGTTACAAAGGGTAACGTTATGTGTGTCATTCAGCTGGTACCTGAATCCGATAAGCGCGCCGAAGGATGGATCGCCAGACTCCATAAGCTTAACAAAGGTTATCTGGTCATCCCCGGAGGCAATGCCAACGGTGCCTGCACTTACATCATCTCGCTGAATACCGTCAGCCTGCGGGTCAAGCAGGGGCTCAATCGGGCGCTGAAAACCGACCTGTTTGACCTGACACCGAGTGAACGGGAAATTCTGCAGGATATGAAGCAGGTCGGCATTCTGGTGTAGACCTTTGCGGATTCCCCCGGGCGGCCTGGTTGAAGTGATCAGGCCGCTTGTCAGCCTTCTAGTAATATCCCCGCTTCACCCCGCATTTTGCCGGTTCCTCCCGGATCACGCCCGACGAGTCATTGCGCAAACCCGGCACCACATGGCCGGGTCAGATAAGTCTCTGCCTGCCCGGTTTTCAGCGTCAGATAAAACGCTTGCTTGCAACCCGTTTCGTGCTGGCTCTCACAACGCAGTGGGCGCATCATTATGAGGAGAGCTGCAGCAAACACAGTCTTGTCGCGCTCTTGCATTCCAAACTGCTTACAGGAGTTTTTAGCATGTTCAAAAGAATCGCACAGGTCTTCATTCTGCTGCTGGCGAGTGTCATGGCCTCATTCAGTTTTGCGGCAGCGAGTAATGCGGATTGTCAGGAAACCCTGAAACAGTTTCATGGGCTCGGTGATACCGGCAAGTTCATCGATGAGGCTTATGGCTATGCAGTGTTTCCCACGATCGGCAAGGGTGGTATCGGCATCGGTGGTGCATTCGGCGAAGGCTGTGTCTACCGCGGTGGTGTGCATGTCGGTAGCGTAGACATGGGCCAGGTCAGCATCGGCCTGCAACTGGGTGGCCAGGCGTTCAGTCAGCTGGTGCTGATGCGCGACAAGGAAACCTTTGACGTCTTTACCTCCGGTTCGTTTGCCTTCGGCGCCGACGCCAGCGCGGTTGCGTTGACCTATGGTGCCAATGCCGGTGCCGGTACTTCAGGTGCCTCGGCCAGTGCCGGTGAGCAGAAGGGTGTCGCCCGCTGGTTCAACGGTATGGCGGTATTCACGCTGGCCAAGGGCGGCCTGATGTACGAGGCAGCGATTGGCGGGCAGAAGTTCAAGTACACGCCCAATTGATGAGTGGAGCCTCCCTGCGCTGTGGTTGGCGCAGGGAGGCATCCTTCAGTTGCCGTCCAGTCGGGCAGCTCTGGTTTTGCCCAATAGCAGTTCCGCCATGCCTCCTGACAACCTGTGGCTGATGACCAGTAGATAAGTGCTCAGGAAGAAGGCACCACCGAACACGGCCAACACTCCAAGCAGCAGCCCTGCTGCGCAGAAGTGGTGCCGCCAGGACACCCATAGTCCGGATAACAGCAGCATGCACATGAAGTCCAGATTGAACTGGCCGGGCCAGGCCATCCGGGTCATGTCGCCAAAGAAGACCGGCAGCAGGTTCAGCCCGTGCGTGGCAACCACCACGGCCGTATAGCCTGCGATGGCAATCCAGAGAACGGCGAGAAAAACGCGAAATTTGCTCATGAGTTGAATTCTCGGATAAGGGTTTGATCAGACCTGTGCGGCGGCTTTACCAGTTGTTGTGTATGTGTACTGGCTTGCGGGTGAGCAGATAGACTAGCGGCCCGAACGATCCTGTTGCCAGTGTAGCCACGATCCAAATCCATGGATTTCGGCCGGTTGCCCTGGCGTCGTGCCAGATCCAGACCATTGCCAGTGTCAGGGCAATCACCAGGTCGACGAACACCTGCGCTCCGCCAAAACTCTGCAGGTGTGGTTCGATAATGCCCCACAGGCCTCCTTCCCCGAGGGCTGCTGCGGTAAGGGTGCCGAACAGTACAAGCGTGATGACAATCAATGTGCGTTGCATGGTGGAACCTCCTGTCGTTGTCGGGTTCACTATCCGGCGTGAAGGTTATTGCCGCAATTACCTCGCAGGTTATTGAATCACTGCGGCGTTATGCTTCAATGCAGGCATGAACCTGTTTACCCCCAATTTGCCCACCACTTTGCTGCAAGCACGCAGAGCCAGGCGCTTCAGTCAGCTGGAGTTGTCGATGCGCCTGGGCGTGTCGCAGCGGCATGTGAGTTTTGTCGAAAGTGGCCGATCCAAACCCAGTCGCGAGCTGCTGCTGGCCTGGCTGCAGGAACTGGACGCTCCGCTGGCCGTGCGCAACGAAGCAATGCTGCAGGCCGGATTTGCACCCGCCTATAGCGCAGAGCCGCTGACAGCCCCTAGCATGGTTCCAGCCACTGATGCGCTGGTGCAATTGCTCAAGGTCCATGATCCGATGCCAGCCATGGTCATCGATGCACAGTGGAATGTGCTGCAGTTCAATCGTGGCGCACACTGGTTGCTGACCACATTGATGCCATGGACTGCCGATCTGCCGGCAGACACACCGGTGAACATGCTGGATTTGCTCGCGCATCCAAAGGGCTTGACCCTGCATATGCTCAACCTGCAGGAGAAGGGCCCCGCCATGCTTGCCCAGTTGCGCGACGAGCTCGCGGCACAGCCGGCTCTGGCGCCGAAGATGGAGGCGCTGGCGGCCCTGCTGTATTCACGCCTGGGCGGCAATATCTACAGTCTCTGCTCGCACCCCTCTGCACCGTTACTCACCACACATTTCACCACTGCTTATGGCAAACTGGCCTTTTTCAGTATGTTCAGCACTTTCGGTACGCCCCAGGACATCACCCTGGCCTCGCTGCGGGTAGAGCATCTGTTTGCGGCAGATGCAGCTACCCTGGCCGTGATGAATACTCAGGTGGGACAAGACGTAAAGGTGTCCCGCTAGCGGTCAGCCGCCAAACGGACGCACGCCGATCAACGGGCCGTGCAGCCAGAGGGCAAACACCACCCAGGCCACCAGGCCGATAAGTACGGCACCGATGTCGCGCGAGAGCGGCCCGGCGGCGTAGGTGATGCCGGCGGCGCGGTCACGCCGATTGGCGGAAATGGTGTCCGCTACCGCCCAGGCCAGAAATGAACCAAACAGCAGCACGTCGGCCAGCATGCCGTTGGCCAGCAGATGGGCAAAGGCCCAGACCTTGACGCTGATTACCATGGGTTGACCAACTTTCTGCTTGATGCGCGTGCCCGGCACATAGGCGGCTACCAGCAGGATAAAGGCCGGGATGGTCAATAGTGCAGCCAGATGCCGCGTCCACACGGGTGGACTCCAGATCACCACGGGTGACAGGCGTGCTTCGCCATAGCCGTAAATGATCAGCACGAAGCCCAGCAGCGAAATAACCGAATAGATCGCCTTCCAGCCGAGCAATCCGAATCTGGCAACCTGTGCGCTGCGAAAACCCTCGGCACAGATGCGGATCGAGTGCATGCCGAGAAAAAGGATGAGGCCGAGAATCAGCAGGGTCATGGTGGCTCCTGGGTAGGCTGCCGTAGTGGCAGGCATGGCGTTGAGGTTACGTTGTTTTTGCAGGGGGTTTTCAATTCATCCGTGGGCAGTCGTGATTCAGCGCCGTATGAAGAAGGGCGCAGCCAGCAGTAGTGCGCCGATAACCACCAGCAAACCGGTGCTGTTTACAAAGTAGGGATACACCATCAGCGCCACGCCGGAAACCGTCGGAATCAGCGCATCCTGCTTCCTGCCATAGATGAAATAGCCCAGTCCGGCGGAGCCGAACAGCAAGCTCCAGAGGAGTGACGAGGTTTCCATCAGGGCGTACCTCTCAGTCAGATGTGTGTGCGCCAGGCTGATTCAACAATAGTTCCGGGATGGCACGGCTGTCCACTTGCCGCCGGCTCGCGTGGTGAAGCGCTTAGCCAGTGCCATTCAGCACCCTGATGATCCCTGAGTCCGCTGCCGTCCTTGATTACACTCTACCCATCATTCCCAGGCCTGAGGCTGACCCCATGCAAAAACGCATCATGATCACTGGCGCCGGCTCCGGCCTTGGCCGCGAAATAGCTTTGCGCTGGGCCCGTGAGGGCTGGCAGCTGGCCTTGTCGGACGTCAACGATGCCGGACTGGCGGAAACCCTCAAGCTGGTGCGCGAAGCCGGGGGCGATGGTTTCACCCTGCGTTGTGATGTACGTGACTACAGCCAGCTGACGGCCTTTGCCCAGGCTTGCCAGGAGCGTCTGGGCGGCATTGATGTGATCGTCAACAATGCCGGTGTGGCTTCGGGCGGATTCTTCGGTGACCTGACCCTGGAAGACTGGGACTGGCAGATTTCCATCAACCTGATGGGTGTGGTCAAGGGCTGCAAGGCCTTCCTGCCGTTGTTGCAGAAGAGCCATGGCAAGATCATCAACATTGCCTCGATGGCGGCGTTGATGCAGGGGCCGGCGATGAGCAACTACAACGTGGCCAAGGCCGGTGTGGTGGCATTGTCGGAAAGCCTGCTGGCGGACCTGCATCAGGATCAGATCAGCGTGCATGCGGTTTGCCCGTCGTTCTTCCAGACCAACCTGCTGGATTCCTTTCACGGGCCGAATCAGCAGATGAAAGCGGCGGTTGGCAAGTTGCTGGAGTCCTCGCCAATTACCGCCAGTGATGTTGCCGACTATATCTACCAACAGGTGGCTGCCGGCGAATTCCTGATCCTGCCGCACGAGCAGGGCCGCATGGCCTGGAAGCTCAAGCAGCACAACCCGCAGGCGCTGTACGACGAGATGGCGGCCATGGCTGCACGCATGCGCGAGAAAGCCAAGGCCTCCTGAGTCTTGAAAGGGCTGCGCTAGCGGCCTGAACGCCTGTATCCTCGGGCTTCAGGCCGTTTGCTGTCGGCGGTCTGGTGTCCGAGCCGCCCGAGAGACTTGTCGTTTTGTCGCCATTTCGCCGCCTGATCTACCTGATGGCCTGTATCAGCCTGCTCTGGTTCGGCTGGGCGCTGCTCAAACCTGCCACTCCGTTGCCGTCGCTGCAGGTTGATGGCAGTTACCAGCGCGAGGGCTATCGCATCACGCCGTTGCAGCCATTCAGTCTCTCGGCACGCGTGCTGGCGCGGGAGGATTATCGCTTCGATGCAGGTGCCAGGCTGGCACCGACGGACCTGGTTCTGGGCTGGGGGCCGATGGCTGATCCGCAGGTACTGGCAAGCATCAAGGTGACACAGGGCAACCGCTGGTATCACTGGCAGGTGGATGAATTTCCCATTCCGCGCCGCGAAATCGAAACCCACAGCGCCAATATGCACATGATTCCTGCCGGTCCGGCGGTGGCGCAAACCCTCGCCAGCCTGCAGCCGGGCGAGCGCATAGCGCTGTCGGGTCAGCTGGTCCGGGTAGACGGTGCTGACGGCTTTCGCTGGGTCAGCTCGCTGACCCGAGAAGACACCGGGGCGGGGGCCTGCGAGCTGATCCTGGTGGAGCATCTCCGGCGGCTGGATTAGCCGATCAGGCTGAGAAACTCGCTGCGGGTGGCGGCATTCTCGCGGAACTCGCCGAGCATCACCGAAGTGACCATCGAGGAGTTCTGCTTCTCCACGCCGCGCATCATCATGCACATATGCTGGGCTTCGATGACCACCGCCACACCGAGCGCGCCGGTAACCTGCTGGATGGCATCGGCAATCTGCCGGCTTAGATTTTCCTGGATCTGCAGGCGCCGTGCGTACATGTCGACGATGCGTGCCACCTTGGACAGCCCCAGCACCTTGCCGCTGGGGATGTAGGCCACGTGGGCCTTGCCGATAAAGGGCAGCAGGTGGTGTTCGCACAGCGAATACAGCTCGATGTTCTTCACCAGCACCATTTCGCTGTTGTCAGAGCTGAACAGTGCGTTGTTGGTGACTTCTTCCAGCGTCTGCTGGTAGCCGCGACAGAGGAATTGCATGGCCTTGGCGGCACGCTTGGGGGTGTCGATCAGGCCTTCGCGGCTGACGTCTTCGCCGAGTTGGCTGAGGATGGCGGTGTAATGCTGTTCCATGGGCATGCTGATGCTTCTCGAAAGTGCAGATGCGCAGGGTAGGGGGCAGGCTGGCGGCTGGCAAGCCACAGATGGCGTTGAATGGCCACATTGCCTTGGCATTTGGCCGAACTCTGCTCTGTGGCGCCCGGGTGATTGCGCTAACGTGGCGAGCACTTCCTGATGCTGAGCATGACTATGCATACCCCGCTTGATGGCCTCGGCCTGCGTCAGTTGTATGCCTGCTACGGCAATTTGCCAGCGGTGCCGGCGTTGCACCGCCGGGGTAGCTGGCGTGCGGTGTTTATCGGACCCTGGTGGCTGCGTCTGAGCGCTGCCCCGGCGATTGCCCTGAGCGGCATGCCCGGCTGGTATGGCAAGCGCTTTGCAACGCCGGAATCGGCGGTGAATCTGCTGCGTTCGGATCAGGGCTTGCGTGAGGTGTTGTCGATGCGCTGTGACCAGCGGGCTTCCTGGCACGACGGTCGGCCGTGCGCCGCACTGGCTTATGCAAGCCGCGCCCGCTGGCCCTGGCGCCGGGTGCGCGACGAGTTGCGCCAGCTGGATGACGAACACTGGCTGTGCATGACCTATGTCGATCTGCCATTGCTGCGCCGACTGGGTTGCCCCTTTCTGCTGGTGCGGGATGCCGCTGGGCAGGCAGGCTGAAAGCGCAGTCGTTGCCGGCTATCGGCCCGGTGTGCCGGAACAGCCGCCTGCGCGGTTTGCCAGCCGGCGAGTGCAGTTGGCCGGTTACTCGTCGCGCCCTTCGAGCATGGTGCGCTTGAGCAGCAGGTAGATTGCCCCGGCGCCGCCATGCCGGGGCAGGCAGGAGGTGAAGCCGAGGGCTTGCGGATGCTGGCGCAGCCAGGTGTTGACGTGGCTTTTGATCATCGGCCGTTTGCCATCCATGCGCGCGGCCTTGCCGTGGGTCACGCGCACGCAGCGGATTTCCAGGCGAGTGGCCTCTTCGAGAAACGCCCAGAGGGTTTCGCGGGCTTTTTCCACCGACATGCCGTGCAGGTCGAGACTGCCTTCGAAGGGCACCTGACCGGCCTTGAGCTTGCGCATCTGGCTTTCCTGCACGCCGTCGCGGGCCCAGTAGAGTTCGTCCTCGGCGCCGACATCAATGACGAACTGGTCGGACAAACCATCCACCTTGAGCTCATTGCTGCGCACCGTTGCGTTCAGGCGCCGGGTGTTGAGTTGCTGGCGGTCGGTTCGGGGCTTGCCGGTATCGGCGCGGTCATGCTGGATGCGCTTGACGCCGCGCATCTGCGTGGCGAACAGGCTGTTGTCGGAGTCATAGGCATTGTCGGTCATGGCAGCTGTGTTTGATTGCTCGGGAAATTCCGCGCAGTTTAACTGTTCAAGGCTATTTGAGCAGGCCCGGCGCCATCTCGAGGCCACCCGACTGGCGTTGCCGCCGGCAGCGGCGCCAGCCGGCAATCCCCAGGATGATCAGTAATATTCCGCCGCTGATCACTGCCAGCGGGCCAAGCCCGGCAAGTAATTGCGTAGATTCGCCCAATGCCATGGCAATGCCGCTGAGCAACAGCAGGATGCCGAGGCAGATCAACAACACGCAAAGTAGCGCACAGAAGCGCCGCCGCCATCGGCCGGGCGGTCTGGAGCGCAAGCGGTTGGCGTTGAATCCGCCAGTAAGTTTCATCAATAGATTCTCCACAACATGTTGTTCTGACGCCTGCCTGCGCCGTTAGGTTCCTTGGCAAGGCCGGCTTTGTTGCGCGCTGTGACGTACTTCCGCAGCGTGGCGGGCTGTTAAACTGCGTTCTGAATTGTTTCTGCACTGATTTTTTTCTGGAGAATGCCGTGAGCGAGTCCCGACTGCGTACCCTGCGTGACCATATCCGGTGGGCGGTCAGCCGCTTCCATGCGGAAAGCCTGTTTTTCGGCCACGGCACCGACAATGCCTGGGACGAGGCGCGCCAGCTGGTGCTGGGCGCCGTGCATCTGCCGTTCGAGATGGCGGACAGCTATCTCGACTGTGCGCTGGAGGATGACGAGCGCGAACACCTGCAGCAGTTGCTCACGCGGCGCATCATCGAGCGCGTGCCGACCGCTTACCTGCTCGGCGAAGCCTGGTTCTGCGGCTTGCCGTTCATCGTCGATGAGCGCGTACTGGTGCCCCGCTCACCGATTGCCGAGCTGATCGGCCAGCGCTTCGAGCCCTGGCTGCCCGCCGATCCGGCGCGCATTCTGGATCTGTGCTGTGGCTCGGGCTGTATCGGCATTGCCGCGGCCTATGCCTTTCCCGAAGCGGAAGTGGTGCTCAGCGACCTGTCTTTCGATGCGCTGGAAGTGGCTAACCAGAATATCGAACGGCATGACCTCGAAGAGCGTGTGTATACCGTGCAGGGCGACGGCTTCGGTGGCTTGCCGAAGCAGCGCTTCGATCTGATCCTGTCCAACCCGCCCTATGTGGATGCCGAAGACTTTGCCGACATGCCGGCCGAATTCCAGCATGAACCGGCACTGGGCCTGGCCTGTGGCGAAGATGGTCTGGACCTGGTGCGGCGCATGCTGGCCGAAGCGGCCGACCATCTGAGCGAGCAGGGGCTGCTGATAGTCGAGGTGGGCAACAGTCAGGCGCATGTCGAGGAACTCTATCCGGAGGTGGATTTCACCTGGCTGGAGTTCGAGCAGGGCGGTCATGGCGTGTTCCTGCTGGCCGCGGCGCAGTGCCGCGAGCACCAGGCGCTGTTTCGTCAGCGCCTTGCATAAGCCTTAAGCGGCCGCCAGTCGTGCCGCAGACATTGCCTGCGGTATATACTGCCGGCCTTTCTTTCCTGCCTCCGCGGAGCTTTTCTGCATGTCCGGCAACACTTACGGCAAGTTGTTCACTGTCACCACCGCTGGCGAAAGCCATGGCCCGGCGCTGGTCGCCATCGTCGATGGTTGCCCGCCGGGGATTGAGCTCGGCCTGGCAGACATGCAGCGTGATCTGGACCGGCGCAAGCCCGGCACCAGCCGGCATACCACCCAGCGCCAGGAAGATGACGAAGTGGAAATTCTCGCCGGGGTCTTCGAGGGCAAGACCACCGGCTGCCCGATAGGTCTGCTGATCCGTAACACCGACCAGAAGTCCAAGGACTACTCGGCGATCCAGGACCTGTTCCGCCCGGCCCATGCCGATTACACCTATCACCACAAGTACGGTATCCGTGATTACCGTGGCGGTGGCCGCAGCTCGGCGCGGGAAACCGCCATGCGTGTGGCTGCCGGCGCGATTGCCAAGAAGGTGCTGGCCGGTTTCGGCATCAGCGTGCGCGGCTACATGAGCCAGCTGGGGCCGATCGAGATTCCGTTCAAGAGCTGGGATGGCGTCGAGGACAATGCGTTTTTCTGCCCCGATCCGGACAAGGTGCCCGAGCTGGAGGCCTATATGGACCAGCTGCGCCGTGACCAGGACTCGGTCGGCGCGAAGATCACGGTAGTGGCCGAAGGTGTGATGCCGGGTCTCGGCGAGCCGATTTTCGACCGTCTGGATGCCGAGCTGGCCCATGCCCTGATGAGCATCAACGCGGTCAAGGGCGTCGAGATCGGTGCCGGTTTTGCCTGTGTGGCCCAGCGCGGTAACGAACACCGTGACGAAATGACCCCGGACGGTTTTCTGTCGAACCATGCCGGCGGCATCCTCGGCGGGATTTCTTCGGGTCAGCCGATTGTGGCCCATCTGGCCCTCAAGCCGACTTCCAGCATCACCACGCCGGGTCGCTCGATCGACATTCATGGCAATCCGGTGCAGGTCATCACCAAGGGCCGGCATGATCCCTGCGTCGGCATCCGTGCCACGCCGATTGCCGAGGCGATGATGGCCATCGTGCTGCTCGATCATCTGCTGCGGCATCGCGCGCAGAATGCCGATGTGCAGGTGATCACCCCGGTACTGCCACAGCTGTGAATCAGGCCGCCTTGCCCTACTGGCGGCTGTCCGGCTTCTATCTGTTCTATTTCGCCCTGCTCGGGGCGACCGCGCCGTATCTGGCGCTGTATCTCGACTATCTGGGTTTCTCCAGCGCTCGCATCGGCGAACTGCTGGCAATTCCCATGCTGATGCGCTGCATCTCGCCGAACCTGTGGGGCTGGCTGGGGGACCGCAGTGGCCGGCGGCTGGCCATCGTGCGCTTTGGCGCACTCTGCACCTTGTTCAGTTTCTGCCTGATTCTGCTGGGCAAGAGCTATGCCTGGCTGGCGCTGATCATGGCGCTGTATGCGTTCTTCTGGCATGCCGTGCTGCCGCAGTTCGAGGTGCTCACGCTGGCCCATCTGGGCGAACAGACCGAGCGCTACAGCGAGGTGCGGCTGTGGGGCAGTGTCGGTTTCATCGTCACCGTGGTCGGCTTGGGCGAGCTGTTCGAGCGGGTCAGCCTGGAGGTTTTCCCCTGGGTGCTGATCGGCATTATCAGCTGCATTTTCATCAGCAGCTGGTGGGTGCCCAATGCCCAGCTCAGCAGCGCGCGGGATAACCCGCTGTCGGGTGGTTTCCTGCGCCAGTTGCGCCAACCGGGCGTACTGGCGTTCTTCATCGTGGTCGGCCTGATGCAGCTGTGCCACGGGCCTTACTACACCTTCATCACGCTGTATTTGGAGTCGCTGGGTTACACGCGGGGCGTGATCGGCCAGCTGTGGGCGGTCGGCGTGGTGGCCGAGATTCTGGTGTTCCTGCTGATGGTGCGCCTGCTGCGGCATGTCAGCCTGCGTCAGGTGTTGATTGCCAGCCTGCTGCTGGCGGTGTTGCGCTGGCTGCTGCTCGGCACGCTGGCCGATCACTGGTTCTGGCTGCTGCTGGCGCAACTGCTGCACGCCGCCACTTTCGGCAGCTTTCACTCGGTCTGTGTGCTGGTGGTGCGGCGCAGTTTCAATGCCCGCCAGCAAGGGCAGGGGCAGGCGCTGTATGCTGCGGTATCCGGTGTCGGCGGCGGGCTCGGCGCCCTGTTTGCCGGCTACAGCTGGACCGGTCTGGGGCCGACCCTGACCTTCTTCTGTGCCAGTCTGGTGGCCCTGCTGGGTGCTTTCATCCTCTACCGGAAAATGCCGGAAAACCCATCCTGATTCGAGTCAGTCGTCATGCCCTGTCTGAGTGTTTTCGCTGCTGCCCATCCGCAACATCCGCTCAAGGTGCTCGGTTGGCCGGAGCATGTCAGCAGTACGCTGGCAGAGCTTGGCCTGCACTATGTGCAGTGCTTTCCAGCGCAACCGCTGAACCGGGCGTCAAGCGATGCCGAGGTGCTGCAGGCCTATGCTGCGCCGGTCGCGCAACTGCTGGCGATGGGGAACGGCATGACGGTGCAGCTGGTGCGCATCAGCCACGGCCAGCCACCTGCTGACGCGCCGCACGGGCACTGCCTGGAGGAACACAGCCACCGCGCGGACGAGCGTCACCTGATGGTGGCAGGCCAGATGCTGCTGAGCCTGCATGTCGACGACTCGGTGTATCAGCTGCTCTGCGAGAAGGGCGACCTGATAGTCATCCCGGCCGGCATGCGCCACTGGCTGGATGTCGGCACTCAGGATAATTGCGTAATGATCCGCGTGACGGGCAGCAAGCAGGGTGAAGAAATCGGTCTGAGCGGCAATCCGATAGCCACGGGTTTTCCGCGGCTGGAGGGTTGAGCAGAGCAGGCTGGCCTGGCGTTTCCGCGCCCGGTGCGGCAGCCGCTCACTAACCCCTGAGCGGCAAAGCCAGACCGATGGCTATGAATATGCCACCGCAGGCCTGGTTGAAGCGCCTGCCGCTTTTCTGCAGCCAGGGCGCAATGCGATTGGCCATGCTGGCAATCAGCAGTTCGGTCAGCAACTCGACGACGGCAAAGGTGCCGGCCATGATCAGGAACTGCAGAAACAGGCTGCGCTCGGGGTCGACAAACTGCGGCAGAAAGGCACTGAAAAACAGCAGCACTTTCGGGTTGCTGACGGCTGCCAGCAAGCCCTGGCGGAACAGTGAAGAGCCGCTTCTCGGGGTTGCCGACTTGCCGACATTGATGCCCACGGGTGGGGCCCGCCACAACTGGATGCCGAGCCAGACCAGATAGGCACCGCCGAGCCATTTCAGCACCACCAGCCACATCAGCGAAGCCTTGAGCAACGCGCCAATGCCGAACATCGCCAGCGCCACCACGCCGATAAAGCCGAGTACGCCGCCACTGATGGTGTAGAGCGCCATGCGCTGGCCGTGGAGGGCGCCGTGGGTCAGGGCCAGCAAGCCGTTGGGGCCGGGCGACAGGGATAAGCCGATCACCGCCAGCAGATAGATAAGCCAGGTGCTGCTGTTCATTGTTCGAGGTTCCGAAGGGCCTGGAGGAAAATACGCGCAGAGCGCCAGAGGCTGCAGCAATATAGCCGGACCGGCAGGGGCAGGCTGCGGTTTTTCGCCATTATTGCAGCTGGCAGCCTCCGGGCAGGGCTGTTGCCGCTTCAGGCTGCGCGATCTTTCCATTACCTTGCGGACCCGATTAAGGTAAAAAGTCAGCCGGCAAAGATTGATTTCAGCTGTACCGCATATCCCCACACCATCCGGAGCTTCTTGACGATGAGCGATACCCGCGACCTGTTCGAACCCGTCAGCAGCCAGCAGTCGCTGCTCAGGCAGTTATTACGCTGGACCTTGCGCGTGTTTTTCCGTGGTCTGATCCGGCCGCCGCTACCGGTCTGGCTGCAGCGCGGCATCGTTCGCCTGCTGACCCTGCTCAAGGTCACACCAGCCGGGGTGGTGCGTGGTCTGCAAACCATCAACGGCGTGCCTTGCGAGTGGCAGCATGGCGATGCCGGGCGCGGCAGGGTCATGCTCTATCTGCATGGTGGCGCCTTCATGGTCGGTTCGCCGGCTACCCATCGGGCCATCACCGTCGGGCTGGCGGCGCGTGCCGGGATGTCGGTGTGTGTGCCGGATTACCGTCTGGCGCCCGAGCACCCTTATCCGGCGGCCCCGGATGACTGTCTGGCGGTCTATCAGGGACTGCTGGACATGGGCTATGCGTCCTCGCAGATCAGCATCGCCGGCGATTCGGCCGGCGGTAACCTGACGCTGGTGACTGCGCTGCGGGCCCGTGATCTGGGGCTGCCGCTGCCGGCGGCACTGGTGTGTTTCTCGCCGGTGACGGATTTCAGTGCAGAAGCCCTGCATACGCCGCCCGCCGGTGATCCGCTGATCAATCTGCTGTGGATGAATCAGGCACTGGAGGCCTATTGCCCGGCGCCGCTGGATCCGCACATGCCCGGTGTCTCGCCGCTGAATGATGATCTGGCTGGCTTGCCGCCGGTGCTGCTGCAGGTGGGCGAGGATGAAGTGCTGCGCAATGACAGCCTGCGTTTTGCCGAACGCGCCCGGGAAGCGGGTGTCGACGTATATTTGCAGCGTTATGCCGGCCTCTGGCATGTGTTTCAGGCCCATGCCGGCATACTCAGGGTGGCCGATCTGGCGCTGGGGCGGGTGGTGGATTTTCTGCGCGAACGGGTGAAATGAGATGAACAATATCCTGATCAGCGGGGCAGCTTCGGGCATTGGTGCCGCGACCGCGCGGCTGTTTCATCAGCGTGGCTGGCAGGTCGGCTTGCTGGATATCAATGCGGATGCCCTTGCCGAACTGGCCGCCGAGCTGGGCGGTGCCTGGCATCGGGTGCTGGATGTCAGTGATGCCGGAGCCGCCGCTGTGGCGCTGGCGGATTTCACCGAAAGCCGCAAGGGCCGTTTGCGCCTGCTGTTCAACTGCGCCGGGATTCTGCGCGTGGGGCGTTTCGAAGAGATCAGTCTGGCCGAGCATGCGCAGATCATGCAGGTCAATGTCATCGGCATGATGCAGATGACCCTTGCCGCCTTTCCCTATCTGCGTGCCATGCCGGGTGCGCAAGTGATCAATATGGGTTCCGCCTCCGGGGTTTATGGCGTGCCGCAATTTGCCAGCTATTCGGCCTCGAAGTTCGCCGTACGCGGTTTTACCGAGGCGCTGGAACTGGAATGGCAGCGTTATGACATTCGCGTTGGCGACGTGATGCCGCCGTTCGTGCGTACGCCGATGGTCAGCAGCCAGACCAGCGTCGCGCCCATCCTGCAACGGCTCGGGGTGGATCTGGAAGCCTCGGACATCGCCGACGCAGTCTGGTTGCAGGCGCACGATGCACGGGTGCATCGGCCGGTAGGTAGACAGTTCGGCTTGCTCTACCGCCTGGGGCAGATCACTCCTTCTGCGCTGATGCGCGTGCTGATGCGCTGGGTCAGCCGCGACTGAGCCGGCACTTGTAAATTCTATCGCCCGGATGTCAATTTTCCAGCGCAATCCGGCGGCAGAGGTGAGCCATGTCCGACATTCTTGTACTGACCCACGTGGATTACTGCCCGGCAGCCTATCTGGGTGAATTCCTTGATGCGCGCGGGGAAGCCTGGCGCGAGGTGCGCTGCGATCTGGGCGAACTGGCGGCGCTGGATCTGGACCGGCCCAAGGCCGTGGCGGTGATGGGCGGCGGCATGAGTGTCAACGACCCGCTGCCGTGGATCGAAGCAGAGCTTGCCGCACTCAGGCACTTCATCGGTCGTGACATTCCGTTGATCGGGCATTGCCTGGGTGGGCAGATGCTGGCCCGTGCGCTGGGTGCCGAGGTACGCCACATGGGCTACAACGAAGGCGGCTGGCAACCGCTGCGGCGCCTGACCGCCAGCCCGTGGCTGGAGCATCTGCCGGATGAATTTCCGATCTATCAGTGGCACAACGACACCTTCGCCATTCCGCAGGGTGCCGTTCGCCTGCTCTCCAGTCCGTGGTGCGCGAACCAGGGCTTCAGTTGGGGCGACAAGCTGCTGGCACTGCAGGGGCACCCGGAAATGACTGTCGGGCTGGTCGAGGAATGGTTTCGCGATGCCGGGCATCTGCTCGATGAGTCCCAGCCGAGCCAGGAAAAGCGCGAACAGACCCGGGAAAATCTGCATGACAAGGTAACGGCCATGAATCGGCTCGCTGATGGGCTGTATAGCCACTGGCTAGGCCTGGCCAACGGCTGAAGGGGTCTTGCTGGTCGGCATGCTCGCGCTCGCCTGCGCGCTTTTGCCGGGCGTGCTGCCGGCAATTGCCGATCTGCGGTCGAGTCTTCGGAAAAGCTGACCGTAGAGTCTTTTTCTGACCAGGTGTTTGGAGTGGCGTTCGTCAGAAATAACCCCGTTATTGGCCGAGTCACAGCCAATTTGCTCTTGGTTTTCATGCCCATAAAAGTGTAACTTGGGATGTTTTTTGGGGGGCACTTGGCGGTGCAGTCCTCAGGACCGCAAAAATACAGCGACCAAACAGGTTGCGATAACAAGAGGGGCAAGTATGACCACTGGTGGATTGATGATGGAGGGAGTCGAAATCATGCTGTACGGCGTGGGTTTCGTTTTCCTGTTTCTGGTGTTGCTGATCTACTGCATCAAGGGAATGAGCGTGGTGATCTCTCACCTGGCGCCCGAACATCCGGTGCAAGCCACGGCAGCAGCGCTGCACGTTAAACCTTCTGCCATCGCGGCAGGACCTTCATCGGACGAGCTGGCAGCGATCCAGACCGCCGTCAACCAGCACCGCGCTCGTCGCAGCTGATCCAGATTTGCCAGGGGAAAATCCAATGACCGTTGCTAAAAACGCACTCGGTATCACCGACGTTATCTTGCGTGATGCCCATCAATCGATTCTTGCTACCCGTGTCCGTCTGGACGACATGCTGCCGATCGCTCCTCTGCTCGACCAGGTCGGCTTCTGGTCGGTCGAGTCCTGGGGCGGCGCGACCTTTGACGCCTGCATTCGCTACCTGGGTGAAGACCCATGGCACCGCATCCGCGAGCTGAAAAAAGCCATGCCCAATACCCGTCAGCAGATGCTGCTGCGCGGGCAGAACCTGCTGGGCTATCGCCACTATGCCGATGACGTGGTGGAGAAGTTCGTCGAGCGTGCAGCGGTAAATGGTGTCGATGTGTTCCGTGTGTTCGATGCGATGAACGATCCGCGCAACCTGCAAACCGCACTGCAGGCGGTGAAGAAACAGGGCAAACACGCCCAGGGCACCATTTCCTATACCACCAGCCCGGTGCATACCCTGGAAATGTGGGTCGATCTGGCCAAGCAGATCGAAGATATGGGCGCTGACTCGATCGCGATCAAGGACATGGCCGGTATCCTCAATCCGTACATCGCTTTTGATCTGGTAACGCGCCTCAAGGAAACCCTGGAAATCCCGATCCACATGCAGTGCCATGCGACGGCCGGCCTCTCCACTGCCGCCATCGTCAAGGCCGCCGAAGCCGGTATCGACAACGTCGATACGGCGATCTCCTCGCTGTCGATGACCTACGGTCACTCGCCAACCGAATCAGTAGTCGCGATCTTCCAGGGCACCGAGCGTGATACCGGTCTGAACCTCGAACTGCTTGAGGAAGTTGCTGCGTATTTCCGCGAAGTGCGGAAGAAGTACGCCAAGTTCGAAGGCAGCCTCAAGGGTATTGATTCACGCATTCTGGTGGCTCAGGTACCCGGCGGCATGCTGACCAACATGGAAAACCAGCTCAAGGAGCAGGGCGCTGCCGACAAGTTCGATCTGGTGCTGGCTGAGATTCCACGGGTGCGTGAAGACCTCGGCTTCATCCCGCTGGTGACCCCGACCTCACAGATCGTTGGCACCCAGTCGGTGATCAACGTGCTGACCGGCGAGCGTTACAAGTCGATCACCAAGGAAACTGCCGGCATCCTCAAGGGCGAATACGGCAGCGCACCGGCGCCGTTCAACAAGGAACTGCAGGCCCGCGTACTGGATGGTGCCGAAGCCATCACCTGCCGTCCGGCCGACCTGCTCGAGCCGGAAATGGACAAGCTCACCGCGGAACTGACCGCACTGGCCAAGGAAAAAGGCATCAAGCTGGCTGGCGACGAGATCGACGACGTGCTGACCTATGCACTGTTCCCGCAGATCGGTCTGAAGTTCCTGGAGAACCGCGACAACCCTGCGGCCTTCGAGCCCGTACCAACCGGTAACGAGCTGGTGGCGCGCGAAGCCGGCACGCCTGAGGTTTACACCGTTGAAGTCAACGGCAAGTCGTTTGTCGTGCAGGTCAGCGAGGGTGGCGATATCGAAGGTATCAAGCCGCTCGGTGCCGCCAGCCATGAGCTCCCAGTGGTTGCGGCGCCAAGCGGTAATGCCGAGCCGCAGAAAGCACCGTTGGCCGGCAATATCTTCAAGGTAATGGTCAAGCCTGGCGAGGCGGTGGAAAAGGATCAGCTGATCGTGATCCTCGAAGCGATGAAGATGGAAACCGAAATCCGTGCTTTCAAGGCCGGCACGATAGCCGAAGTGAATGTGAAGGTCGGCGATGCAGTGGTCGTGGGCGCCAGCCTGCTGACCATCGCCTGAGGAGAGAAGACCCATGGAAAAGCTTCTTAACCTCTGGCACGGCACCGGTATTTATCATCTTGAGCCGGGACAGGCGCTGATGATGGCCGTCTGCATGCTGCTGATCTATCTGGCGATCAAAAAGGGCTTCGAGCCGCTGTTGCTGATCCCGATCGGCTTTGGCGGCATTCTGGCCAACATCCCGGTGGCCAATATGGCCGTGGGCGGCGGCATCCTGCATCTGTTCTATGAAGTGGGTCTGCCCACCAGCGTGTTCCCGCTGCTGATCTTCATGGGTGTCGGTGCAATGACCGACTTCGGCCCGATGCTGGCCAACCCGAAGACCCTGCTGCTCGGGGCTGCGGCGCAGATCGGCATCTTCGGCACCCTGCTCGGCGCTTTGGCGATTACCGCGATGGGTATTCCGGGCATGGAGTTCACCATGCGTGAAGCCGGTTCGATCGCGATTATCGGCGGTGCCGATGGTCCGACCTCGATCTTCGTCACCTCGAAACTGGCACCGCACCTGCTCGGTCCGATTGCAGTGGCGGCGTACTCGTACATGGCACTGGTGCCGTTGATCCAGCCGCCGATCATGCGCTGGCTGACTACCAAGGAAGAGCGCTGCATTGTCATGGAGCAATTGCGCCATGTCAGTCAGGCCGAGAAGATCATCTTCCCGCTGGTGCTGACCGTGCTGATTGGTCTGTTGCTGCCTGACGCAGCGCCGCTGGTGGGCATGTTTGCCTTCGGCAACCTGCTGCGTGAAGCCGGTGTGGTAGAGCGTCTGGCCGATACCTCGCGGAATGCGCTGATCAACATCGTGACCATCTGTCTGGGTCTGACGGTCGGCTCCAAACTGTCGGCGGAAGCCTTCCTCAACCTCAAGACGCTGGGCATTCTGGCACTGGGCATGGTGGCATTCAGCGCCGGAACAGCCGGTGGCGTGCTGATGGCCAAGTTCATGAACCTGTTCAGCAAGCACAAGATCAACCCGTTGATCGGCTCTGCCGGGGTATCGGCGGTGCCGATGGCAGCGCGGGTGTCGAACAAGGTCGGGCTGGAAAGCAATCCGCAGAACTTCCTGCTGATGCACGCCATGGGGCCGAACGTGGCCGGTGTGATCGGCTCGGCGGTAGCGGCAGGTATCCTGCTCAACTTCATTTCCTGAGCCGTCAGGCTGGTGCGAAGCGCATTCGCACCAGGCTTTAACGCAAAACGCCCCGAAAGCCGGGGCGTTTTGCGTTTCAGGGTCGGATTGGCTGCTCAGTGCCCGATAGCGCGCAGATCCAGCTTGCCGTTGCGTAGCGGCGGGCACCAGAAGTAGCTGCCGCTGAGCGGAGTGCTGAACTGGAACAGCGCGTCACGGATACCGTCCTCGGCGCCGACCATGCGGCGCATCTGCGCTTCATAGGCGTCGAAGGAATGGCCGAAGGCGCTGAACATCAGGCCGGAGTCAGCATCCCGCGCCCAGGGCATGGAACGGCGCAGCACGAAGGCTTCGGGCTCGAAACTTTCCTGGGCGGTGCGCTTCACGTGGGCTGACTCGGGGGCATCGTCGAGCTCTTCGTTATCGCTCTTGCGGCGGCCGATGGCATGGTCCTGGGCCTGCGTGGACATGCCCTCGAAACGGCTGAAATCATGCTGCCATTGCTGCAGGGCGAGAAAGCTGGAAGCGTCCAGCCCCGGGCCCTGACCCTGCACGAAAGCGGTTTCCTCGGCAGCCGCGCCGACCGGGTTTTCGGTGCCGTCCTCGTAACCGGTCAGATCCAGTCCGCTGCCATAGCGAAAGGCATCCACGCCACGCTGCAGTTCAAATCCCGCAGCCAGGGTCTGTTCAACCTGGCGCCCCAGATGTACCAGTTCGCCGCGTTCCTTGCTGCGCAGCCAGCAGCACAGATCGCAAGGCGTAGCCGGAATGTTCAGGCCGGGCATGGAAAAGTCGGGAAAGCTGCGCAAACCGGCAACCTCTGTGCCAAGTGCGCTCACCAGTGAATGCCCGAGCCCGACCACCAGCGTGTGGCCGTCAGCCAGCTGTGCCAGTTTCTCCAGTGCGGCACCTGCCAGGGAGGCTGTGCGCGCAGTGAAGAACAGGTAACGGCCAAAGGCCGGGATGGGTTCGAGAATGCCGGGTTGTGCGTGTGTCATTGCTTCTCCTTGGTAGGCGGTGTCCTGTGCCTTGCCGGCCAGTATATCTGCGCAGCGTGGACGGGTCGCTGGCCAGCTGTTGCCCGCGCGTGCAGCGGGCAGGGCTGACAGGTCAGCTGCACGCCATCGGCATTGCCCCTCAGCAGTTGCTGCAGGCCGGGGTCTGTTGCGCGGCAACGGCATGACTGAGCTTTTCGTAGCCGCCAGCGTTGGTCACATTGTGATAACCCAGTTCATGCAGGGTCTGCTGGGCAATGCCCGAGCGCCTGCCGCTGCGGCAATAGAGAACAATCGGCTGGTTCTTGTCCGGTGCGATGGCGGCTATCTGTCCGGCGATCCGGTCGAACTCGATCTGCCGGGCTCCGGGCAGCGCGCCCTGGGCGAACTCCTCGGGTGTGCGCACATCGATAAGGATGGCATCCGGCTGGCTCAGGGCATTCAGAACCACCCGTTCATCAGCGGTTTCGGCCAGAACGGGGCCGCCGAGCAGTACCAGCAGGGATAAAGGCAAGGCAAGCAGAAGGGCGCGCATGTGAGTCTCCTTCGGGGGGTGGGTCTGGTTACGCTATCACAGCGCGTGGTTCTGGCGTATGGCCGGTGCGGTCAGGCGGATGTCAGCGCCATGGCACTGAGCCCAGTGGTCAATCGGCTTGAGCGCATTGGTCATTGAGTGCCATGGTGGTGCGGTTAAGGTGTAGCTAACGGGTAAATTTTCTTTTTACCTGCGGATCAATCGCAACGAGAGAAGGCCATGACCGAAGCATATATTTTTGATGCCGTGCGTACCCCGCGTGGCAAGGGCAAGAAAGACGGCGCGCTGCACAGCGTCAAGCCGGTTGATCTGGTAGCCGGGCTGCTGCGCGCGCTGCAAGTGCGCAACCAGCTGGATACCAGCCAGGTTGACGATATCGTGCTCGGTTGCGTGACGCCGGTAGGCGATCAGGGAGCCGATATTGCCAAGACCGCGGCGTTCGTCGCCGATTGGGACGAGAGCGTATCGGGCCAGCAACTCAACCGTTTCTGCGCTTCGGGCCTCGAGGCGGTCAATCTGGCGGCGATGAAAGTGCGTTCCGGTTTCGAGGATCTGGTGGTTGCCGGTGGCGTGGAGTCGATGTCACGGGTGCCAATGGGCTCCGATGGCGGCGCCTGGGCCCTGGATCCGGCCACCAACCTGCACACCGGCTTTGCTCCGCAGGGCATTGGCGCCGATCTGATCGCCACTCTGGAAGGCTTCTCCCGTGAAGACGTGGATGCCTTTGCCCTGCGCTCGCAAAAGAAGGCGGCGCGCGCCAGTGCCGATGGTTCGTTCAGCAAGTCGCTGATTCCGGTAACCGACCAGAACGGCATCGTGATTCTCGATCACGACGAATTCATCCGCGGGGATTCCACTCCGGAAGGTCTGGGCAAGCTCAAGCCGAGCTTCGAGATGATGGGCCAGATGGGCTTCGATGCCACCGCGCTGCGCAAGTACTCGCATGTCGAGAAGATCAATCACGTGCACACGCCGGGCAACAGCTCGGGCATCGTCGATGGTTCCGCACTGATGCTGATCGGCAGCGAAGCCAAGGGCAAGGAGCTGGGCCTCAAGCCACGGGCGCGCATCGTCGCGACTGCCGTGACCAGTACCGATCCGACCATCATGCTCACCGGCCCGGCGCCGGCCACGCGCAAGGCGCTGGCCAAGGCCGGCATGCAGGCCAGCGATATCGACCTGTTCGAAGTCAATGAAGCCTTCGCCTCGGTGGTGATGAAGTTCATGAAGGAAATGGGCGTGTCCGAGGACAAGGTCAACGTCAATGGCGGCTCGATCGCCATGGGCCACCCGCTGGGCGCCACCGGTTGCGCGATTCTCGGCACCCTGCTCGACGAGCTGGAGAAGCGCCAGCTGCGCTATGGCCTGGCCACGCTCTGTGTGGGCGGCGGCATGGGTATCGCGACGATTATCGAGCGCGTGTAGGAGCCAGCTTGCTGGCGATTCGTCACGACCCTGATCGCGAGCAAGCTCGCTCCTACAGGTCAGACAGCACAAGAAATTACGGGAACAAAAAATGACAGAAGCTATCCGTTACGAAAAAGGCCAGGACAATATCGTCGTCCTGACCATGGACATGCCCGGCCAGAGTGCCAACACCATGAACGCGGAATACCGCGAAGCCATGGCCAAGATCGTCGACCGCCTGGAAGCCGAGAAAGACAGTATTACCGGGGTGATCCTCACCTCGGCGAAAAAGACCTTTTTTGCCGGCGGCGACCTGAATGAACTGATCAAGGTCAGCAAGGCCGACGCCAAGTCCTTCTACGACATGATCCTGCGGATCAAGGGCCAGTTGCGCCGTCTCGAATGTCTGGGCAAGCCGGTGGTGGCGGCGATCAACGGTGCGGCGCTGGGCGGCGGCTGGGAAATCGCCCTGGCCTGTCACCACCGTATCGCGCTGGACAACCCGGGCGTGCAGATCGGCCTGCCGGAAGTGACCCTCGGCCTGCTGCCGGGCGGTGGCGGGGTGGTGCGCATGGTGCGTCTGCTCGGTCTGGAAAAGGCCCTGCCGTACCTGGCTGAAGGCAAGAAGGTGCGTCCGGATGCGGCGCTCAAGGCCGGGTTGATTCACGAGTTGGCGACCTCGGCGGAAGACATGCTGGCCAAGGCTCGCGCCTGGATTGCGGCCAATCCGGCCGCCGTGCAGCCGTGGGACGTCAAGGGCTACAAGATCCCCGGCGGCACCCCGAGTACACCTGCCGTGGCACAGATGCTCAGCATCGCGCCGAGCGTGCTGCGCGCCAAGACCCAGGGCTGCTTCCCGGCCCCTGAGAAAATCATGTGTGCTGCGGTTGAAGGCGCACAGGTTGATTTCGATACCGCGCAGATCATCGAGGCGCGTTATTTCACCGAGCTGACCACCGGCCAGGTGGCGAAAAACATGATTGGCACCTTCTGGTTCCAGCTCAATGAAATCAACGCCGGCAGTTCGCGGCCGCAGGGCTTGCCCAGGTACGTGACGAAAAAGGTTGGTGTACTGGGTGCCGGCATGATGGGTGCGGGCATCGCTTACGTCAGCGCTGCCGCCGGCATCGAAGTGGTGCTCAAGGATGTCTCGCTAGAGGCGGCGGAGAAGGGCAAGAACTACTCGGCCAAACTGCTCGACAAGAAAGTTTCCCGTGGCCAGATGACCACCGAGAAGCGCGAGGCCTTTCTCGCCCTGATCAAGCCGACGGTCAGCGATGCCGACTTTGAAGGTTGCGACCTGATCATCGAGGCGGTGTTTGAAGACCGCAACCTCAAGGCCAAGGTTACCGCGGCTGCCGAAGCGGCGGCATTGCCGGATGCGGTGATTGCTTCCAACACCTCGACGCTGCCGATTACCGGTCTGGCTAGCGCAATAGAGCAGCAGCAGCGCTTTATCGGCCTGCACTTCTTCAGCCCGGTAGACAAGATGCCGCTGGTGGAAATCATCTGCGGCGAAAAGACCAGCGACGAAACCCTGGCGCGCGGTTTTGACTACGTCATGCAGATCAAGAAGACGCCGATCGTGGTCAGCGACAGCCGTGGCTTCTTCACCTCGCGGGTATTCGGCACCTTCACCAATGAAGGTCTGGCCATGCTCGGTGAAGGCGTTAGCGCCGCCATGATCGAAACCGAGACACGCAAGGCCGGTATGCCGGTCGGGCCGCTGGCAATCAGCGACGAAGTGTCGATGAGCCTGCAACAGCATATCCGCCAGCAAACCATCAAGGATCTGGCGGCCGAAGGCAAGCAGATGCCGGAGCATCCGGCCTACGCGGTGATCGACGTGATGCTTGGCGAGTTCAATCGTCCGGGCAAGGCTGCCGGCGCGGGCTTCTACGAGTACCCCGAAGGTGGCAAGAAGTTCCTCTGGCCGGGGCTCAGGGAGCGTTTCGAGAAGGCCGACCGGCAGATCTCCCAGGAAGACGTGCGTGACCGCATCCTGTTCATTCAGGCGCTGGAAACCGTGCGTTGTCTGGAAGAGGGCGTGCTGCGCTCGGTAGCCGATGCCAACATCGGTTCGATCTTCGGTATCGGTTTCGCGGCCTGGACCGGTGGTGCGCTGCAGTTCATCAACCAGTACGGGGTGCAGGACTTTGTCGCCCGCGCCCAGTACCTGGCCGAGCAGTACGGCGAGCGCTTCCTGCCGCCGGCACTGCTGCTGGAGAAAGCCGCCAAAGGCGAGACGTTCTGAGCCACTGAACGGAAAGACAAAACCGGCTATTTGGCCGGTTTTGTTTATTCTGAAGCAGCTGATTGATTGCTACCGGGCTCTGCGCTGGAATGCAGTTTCTGACGCTCCGGGGTCAGTCAGGGCTCACTTTTCAGGCCTGATTGCGGTAGGCGAGAATCGCCGCGGCGAGGTCTTCACGCGAGTCGCCGACCGACTTGAACAGGGTCACCGCCTGTTCTGCGTCCTCCAGGCCGGTGCGACCGGCGTGCTGACCGCGGCACAGTTCGGCGAGTTCGGCGAGAATCTTGTCGGCGCGGATCGCACCTTCGCGGATCGGCAGGATCAGGTCGCCGGTCTCGCTCAGCGCCCCGGCGCGGGTATCGACGAACACCGCGCAGCGTTGCATGGCGGCGCTGTCGGTTTCGCGCATGCCCGGGGTGAAGCTGCCGACCAGATCGAGGTGGGCGCCGGGCTTGAGCCAGTCGCCGAATATGACTGGCTCGGTTGCCAGGGTCGCGCAGCTGATGATGTCGGCCTCACCGGCAACTTCCTGCAGTTGTGCGGTGCTGCAGACGCGGGCATCGATGTCGCTGGCGCGCAATTCGGCCACCAGCGATGCCGAGGCCGCTTCATTGCGGTTCCATACCTGCACGCTCTGGATCGGCCGGACGCTCATGTGCGCCGGGATCAGGTAGCGGCTCATGCGGCCGGCACCGACCATCAGCAGGTTGCGGGCATCCGTGCGGGACAGCAGGCTCGAAGCCAGCGCCGAGGCGGCGGCAGTGCGCCGGGCGGTCAATTCATTGCCGTCCAGCAGCGCCAGCGGAAGGCCGCTGTTGCCGCAACTGAGCATGTAGTGGCTGCTCAGACCGGGCAGTTTGCGCGTATTGTTGCCGGGGAACACGTTGACCTGCTTGACGCCGAGGTATTCGCCTTCGATCCAGGCCGGCATCAGTAGCAGGGTGGCTGCCGGTTCGCCTGGCACGTTGAGACTGTGATGGTGGCGAATCGGCGAGCGCACATCGTCGCGGATGAAGATGTCCCGCAGTGCCTCAATCAAACTGTCCCACGGCAGGGCGTTGCGTACCTGGTCGGCATTCAGTTGCATGCTGGCGCTTCCTGTTGGCGAGGTGTTTTTTCATGGTACCCAATTTTCGCTTTATGGCATTGAGTCTGCCGCTGCTGATCTGTAGCCAGCAGATCGCTACCGGCTAAAAACCCTGCCAAATCGCCTGCAACGGCTGCCCTAAGATCAGCCTTCGGCTATTTTTGTGCTGCTGGCAAACAGCAACAGGCAGGCAACGCTGATTTCCACGGCAATCATTTGTCCCGCCAAAGCGGCATCGTGCAGCAGCCAGGCGAGTATCCGCACAATCGCCACCGTTATCAGCATCAGCGCGGGCACATGGAACCAGCGGCGCTTGCCGGTGATCAGGGCAACCATGATCATCGTGCCGATGCTCAGAAAGCACACGGCCAGATCGGCCATTTGCGAGCTGCGCGCAATCCCTTCAAGCAGCGGCATGCCGAGTGATGCGGCAGCGGACTGCGGTTGAATAATCCAGCGCAAGCCGATCACCACAAACAGCAAAGCGGGCAGGGCGACCAATACACGTAATAATTTGTTCAAGGGGTGACTCCGATGATGCTCTGGCTTGAGAGCAAAGTGACCTGCTGTGCAGACGTATGCCTGGAACAACATGGCTGGTGAGGTTGCGTCGTGCAGTGTGACAGGTTCTGAAATGGTGCCTTGTACCGGCTGGAGGCAGCGTTGGATGCCGAAAATCTGCTGGTTGAAGCGCGCCGCGCAAGACAGCCACTCGTCTCTGCACTTAGGCTATGCAGCATTATCAATCATTGCGGAGCCTGGCCAATGCGCGACTGGCGTTCAATCAGTCTGTGGATGGATCAACTGGGCGAGCAGCTGACGCCACGCCCTGCGCTAAGCGGTTCGCTGGACGTCGACGTCGCCATTATCGGTGCCGGTTACACCGGCTTGTGGACGGCTTACTACCTCAAGCAGCTGGATCCTGCGTTGCGCATTGCGATCGTTGAAGCCGAGATCGCCGGCTTTGGTGCTTCCGGGCGCAATGGTGGCTGGCTGATGGGCAATATCCTTGGCGAAGACCAGCTGCTGGCCGGTTTGTCTGCCGAGCGGCGCCGGGCCGGTTATGCGCTGCTGCACGGCATTCCGGACGAGGTTGGGCGGGTCATCCGCCAAGAGGGTATCGACTGCGATTACCGCAAGGGCGGCGTGCTGTATTGCGCGGCGCGCTATCCGGAACAACTGCCGCGTTTGCAGGCACAGTTGCAGGCGCTGCGCCACGAGGGACTGGGCGAGCAGGACTACCGCTGGCTGGATACCGCCGAGCTGGGACAGCAGGTGCGGATCAACGGTGCCTATGGCGGCCTGTTCAGTCCGCACTGCGCGACCATCCAGCCGGCCAAGCTGGTGCGCGGGCTGGCGGCCTGCGTCGAGCGACTGGGGGTGCAGATTTTCGAGGGCAGTCCGGTCAGCCACTGGCAGCCGGGCCGGTTGGTCACTGCCTGCGGTGAAGTGCGCGCGCAATGGCTGGTGCCGGCGATCGAGGGCTATGCCGCCAGCCTGCCGCCGCTGGATCGCCACCATCTGGCGGTGCAGAGCCTGCTGGTGGCGACCGAGCCGCTCAGTGAAGAAGTTTGGGCAGAGATTGGCCTGGCGCAGGGGCAAGCCTTCAGCGAGAACAGCCGGCAGGTCACCTACGGCCAGCGCACGCTGGATAATCGTCTGGTATTCGGTGCGCGCGGCGGCTATCGCTTTGGCGGCCGTTTGCGCACCGATTTCAATCTGACGGAAGAGGAGCGAGGCCTGCGTCGCTACCTGTTCAGCGAACTGTTTCCGCAGCTGCGCGATGTGCGTATCACCCATGCCTGGGGTGGCAATCTGGGCATGGCGCGGCGTTTCCGGCCGCACATGCTGCGCGATCCGGCCTACCGTGTGGTACTGGCTGGCGGCTATGGCGGTGAGGGCGTGGGTGCGACCAATCTGGCGGGTCGCACCCTCGCCGATCTGATTCTCGGGCACGACAGCAATCTGCTGCAGCAACCCTGGGTGCAAGCGAACAGGCGTATCGACCAGCTGCCGCGCTGGGAGCCGGAACCGCTACGCTGGTTGGGCTACAACGCGATCATTCGCAGCTTTGTGGCGGAAGACAGGGTGCTGGCTGATCCGCGTTCAGCGCGCTGGCGGCGCAAACTGGTGCAGTGGTGGGCCCGCTTTATGGAAAGCCTGATGCGTTGAGGCGGGTTTGAGCTGTAGTCGGGCGGCGAATGTCGTGGAGCATCGCGAGAGGCTCGCTCCTGCAAAAAGCAGGCATCCGGGGTGTTCTTTTTTCTGATAGGAGCGTTTTATACTTTGCACACTTATCGTGCCTTGCTATCGTGGCGGGGCAGCAGATAACGGCTGTTTTTCTGTACTTTCCAGCTCTGGAGGTAACCACCCCGCAATGGCCCTACGTATCTGCATTCTTGAAACAGACTTCATTAGCCCCGAATTTTACGAGGAGTACCACAGCTACGGGCGCATGTTCCGGCAGTTGTTCTCCAAGCAGCCGATTCCGGCAGAATTCGAGGTGTTCAATGTGGTCGACGGGCATTACCCCGATGACAGCGAGCACTTCGATGCCTACCTGGTAACCGGCAGCAAGGCTGACTCGTTCGGCCCCGATCCCTGGATCCAGACCCTCAAGGCTTATTTGCTCAAGCGCTACCAGAACGGCGACAAGCTGCTCGGTGTGTGCTTTGGCCACCAGTTACTGGCGATCATTCTGGGTGGAACTACCGAGCGCTCCGAAAAGGGCTGGGGCATGGGCATCCATAGCTACCAGATGACCGAGACCAAGAGCTGGATGACTCCCGAAGTCAGCGATCTGAAGATGATCGCCGTACACAAGGATCAGGTCACGCGTTTGCCGGAAAATGCCACGCTGATTGCCTCCAGCGAGTTTTGCCCCTATGCCGCCTACTCGGTCGGCGATCAGGTGCTGTGTTTCCAGGGACATCCGGAGTTCATCCACGATTTCTCCCGGGCCGTTATCGAGCTGCGCCGTCCGTTATTCAGCGAAACGCTTTACCAGCGCTCGGTGGATAGCCTGCGTCACGAACAACAGGGTGTCACCGTTGCCGAATGGATGATGCGTTTCGTGGCCGAAGGCAAACAGCCGGGCTGATTTCCGGGCTGAGGCTGGCGCCAGCCTGTTAAGCTGGCGCCATGTCCTACGGAGTGACCCATGAAATTCATCCACCAGCGCGAGCACCTCAACGAAGACGATCTGGTCATCATTGATTGCTCGCAGACCTGCAATATCCGCCTGATGAACGATGCCAATTTCCGCAGTTTCAAGAATGGCGGCCGGCACAACTACCATGGTGGTGCCTTCGATACCTTCCCGGTGAAAATCACCGTGCCCAGCACCGGCTTCTGGAATATCACCATCGACACCGTGAGCCGCAAGGCCGTAAGCCTCACGCACAAACCCAAACTGACCCACTCGATCAAAATTGTGCGTCGTTCAGGTTCCAAGCTCAGCTGAGCGTTGGCACCTGAGGCAGCCTGCGAGAGCTGCATCCCTGCCGTATCGGGTATAAAAACAGATACCGCTGGTCACTTTTTACGGGTTGTGCAGTGGGGGCATCCAGAGGCTGCAAAGGCCGTGAAACGGCCCTCCCAGGGAATCGCTGGAACCCGCATGGCGCCTGATGCCGGGCCCATTTATCGCAGGTCTTGAAATCGTCTGTTTGCACAGGCGAAATGCTGTGTTAAAAAGCGCGCGTTTTTTCCATTCCTGTACCCGGCAAGAGGTAACCAGCCCCAACTATGACCCTGCGCATCTGCATCCTGGAAACCGACATCCTCCGCCCGCAACTGATCGATCAGTATCAGGGCTATGGCCGCATGTTCGAACAACTGTTCGAGAAGCAGTCGATTCCGGCGCAGTTCGATGTGTTCAACGTGGTCGAGGGCCGTTATCCCGAAGACGGGCAGGCTTACGATGCCTATCTGGTTACCGGCAGCAAGGCCGATTCGTTTGGCAGTGATCCGTGGATCATGCAGCTGCGCGAGTATCTGCTGCAGCGTTATGAAAATGGCGACCGCCTGCTCGGCATCTGTTTCGGTCACCAGCTGCTGGCTTTGCTGCTGGGCGGCAAAACCGAGCGTGCCGCGCAGGGCTGGGGCATTGGGGTGAATCGTTACCAGCTGCTGGAGCAGCCCGAGTGGATGAGCCCGCCGCTGGAAAACCTTGATCTGCTGGTGTTCCACCAGGATCAGGTGGTCGAGTTGCCGGAAAACGCCACCCTGCTGGCCAGCAGTGAATTTTGTCCAAATGCGGCCTACCGCATCGGCGACCAGGTATTGTGCTTCCAGGCGCATCCAGAATTTGTCGATGACTACGAGAGGGCCTTGCTCGACCTGCGTCGCGAGTTTCTTGGTGAAGCACTCTGCGCTGAGGCCATGCGCAGTATGGCCATGCAGCACCATGGCGTAGTGGTGGCCGAATGGATGCTGCGTTTCGTTACTCAGGAAAAGGCCCAAAACCGCCTCGCAGCCTGAGCGGAAACACGCAAAAAAGCCCCGCCAGTTCTGCTGGCGGGGCTTTTTGCTATAACTGCAGTAGGCCTGGTGCTGACTGCTTGCCCGCTGGACTGAAACAGGTTTTGCCGGTCAGGGCGCTGCAGTAGCTGGAATAAAGAAGAAGGCCAGGCCGAATACCAGATAAGCGGCCAGCAATTGCACACCTTTGAGCCAGTCAGAGCGACCATCGCCGGCCACCTGCCCGGTGACTATCACCGATAGCAACACGGTCAGTGTCAGGCCTGCAGGAAAGGCCAGATCCATGGGTTGTGGTCCGATGAACAAACTGCCCAGCACCAGCACCGGTGCGACGAACAGCGCGACCTGGATACTGGAGTCGATGGAAATCGACAGTGCCAGATCCATGCGGTTCTTCAGCGCAGCGGTAATTGCCGTGGTGTGTTCGGCAGCGTTGCCGAGAATGGCTACGACAAAAACCCCGATAAACATATTGCTCAGGCCGAATGCCTTGGCACTCGGCTCGATGGCACCGACCAGAATTTCACTGATCCAGGCAATAAAACAGGTCGCTGCCGCCAGTACACCGAGGGCTTTGCCCATTGGCCAGAGATCGCTGGCGGCGCTGATATCCTCGCGCATGCCGGCGAACAGCGCCTTGTGCGTGACCAGCGAGTAATAGAGGAAAAGTGCGTAGGCCAGCAGCAGCACAATCGAGATGGCGTTGCTCAGGTGCTGTACCTTGCCGAGCAATTCGGGAATCTCCAGGGCTCGCTGCATGTAAACCGCTGGCAGCACCAGAGCGATGGCGGCCAGGGTGAGCAGGGTGGCTTCCGCACGGGCGCCGTTGGAGTTGAAATGCTGTTCCTTGAACTTCAGCCCGCCGCAGAGCATGGCCGCGCCGAGTACCAGCAGGATGTTGCCAATGATCGAGCCGGCCAGCGAAGCCTTGACCACGTCATGCAGGCCCGCGCGCAATGCGGCGATGGCGATGATCAACTCTGTGGCATTGCCGAAAGTGGCATTGAGCAAACCGCCGACGCCCTCGCCGGAGCGTTCGGCCAGTTGTTCGGTGGCCTGGCCCAGCCAACCGGCCAGAGGAATGATGGCCACGGCGGCGCTGATGAAGATCAGCAAATGCTGCTGCGCGGCCAGATACTCCAGCGCCAGGGTCAAGGGAACAAACAGCAGCAGCCAGTTGAGCATGATGGGCAACTCCCCGCGGATCTTTACCCAGCCATGATAGCGGACGCCGGCGCGCCAGGAAGCCGGTCAATGCTCACAGGCCCGGGCGGCTCGGCGGTTTTCCGGGGAGTCCGCCGCGACAAAGCGCGACGGCCGGGGCAAAGCTGCCCGGGCGCCGACACCGTGGTTCGCAAAATGCTTGCTTGCACAAAGCAACAGGCCCTGCACCAATCCGCGTGCAGGGCCGGTATATCTGGACGGGCAACTGGTCGCCCGTTGAGGTTTGCGCTTACGCCTGGCGCTGGGCCTGCTGGTATTCCAGTTCGGCCTTGTCGAAGTTGCGCAACATGACCGCCGAGGGGCCGTTGCCAGTGCGGCTGAACAGCAGGATGCCGAGAGTGGCGAGGATAAAGCCCGGAATGATCTCGTACAGGCCGGTCCAGCCGAAGAAGTTCTTCCACAGGATCACCGTCACGGCGCCAAGGACCATGCCGGCCAGTGCGCCGTTACGGGTCATGCCTTTCCACACCAGTGACAGGATCACCACCGGACCAAAGGCGGCACCGAAGCCGGCCCAGGCGTAGGACACCAGCCCGAGTACGCGGTTGTCCGGATTGGATGCGAGCCAGATAGCCACCAGCGCTACCAGCAGCACCATGCCGCGGCCGACCCAGACCAGCTCGGTCTGGCTGGCCGACTTGCGCAGGAAAGCTTTGTAGATATCCTCGGTCAGCGCGCTGGAGCAGACCAGCAACTGGCAGCTCAAAGTACTCATTACTGCCGCCAGAATGGCGGACAGCAACACCCCGGCAACCCACGGGTTGAACAGCACTTTGGCCAGTTCGATAAACACCCGTTCATGGTTCTCGTTGACCGCGCCGGCCACTTCGGGATGCGCCGAAAAGTAGGCGATGCCGAACAGGCCCACGGCTACCGCGCCGCCCAGACACAGGATCATCCAGGTCATGGAAATGCGTCGGGCACTGGCGATCGAGTTGACCGAATCCACCGCCATGAAACGGGCGAGGATGTGCGGCTGGCCGAAATAACCCAGGCCCCAGGCCATCAGCGAGATCACGCCGATAAAGCTGGCGCCTTTGAACATGTCGAGGTTGCCGGGGTTCACCGCCTCGATGGCGATGAAACTGCTGTCGACGCCGCCGGTGGCAATGATCACCACGATCGGCGTGAGGATCAGCGCAAAGATCATCAGCGAAGCCTGCACGGTATCGGTCCAGCTCACTGCCAGGAAACCGCCGATAAAGGTGTAGACAATGGTGGCTGCCGCGCCGGCCCACAGTGCCGTTTCGTAGGACATGCCGAAGGTGCTCTCGAACAGTCGCGCACCGGCGACGATGCCCGAGGCACAGTAGATGGTGAAGAACACCAGGATCACCAGGGCGGAGAAGATCCGCAGGATGCGGCTGTTGTCCTCGAAGCGCGAGGTGAAGTAGTCCGGCAGGGTCAGCGCGTTGCCGTTGTGCTCGGTCTGCACGCGCAGCCGCCCGGCGACAAACAGCCAGTTGAGGTAGGCGCCGGCGATCAGGCCGATACCGATCCAGCCTTCCGACAGGCCGGACATATACACGGCCCCCGGCAGGCCCATCAGCAACCAGCCGCTCATGTCCGAAGCGCCGGCCGAGAGTGCGGTGACAAAGCTGCCCAGACTGCGGCCGCCGAGAATGTAGTCGGAGAGGTTTTTCGTGCGCCAGTAAGCGATGAAACCGATCAGGAGCATGCTGCTGATGTAGATAACGAAGGTGACCAGTGTTGGAGTGCTGACAGTCATGGGTTTGTTGCCCTTTTTAGTGTTGTATTGGTGCAACGAAGCAGGGCTCGTTGCGTAGTTCAGCCTGTCTGCTCGCAGCACGCGGGCAACCGGCAAGGCTTCCGGCACAGGTGCGCCGGAAGCGGGATGCAACTCTGAGGCTTAAGCTTTGCTTTCGAGGGACAGCAGCGAGGCATTGCCGCCTACTGCGGTGGTGTTGACCGAGGTAGTGCGTTCATTGGCAAAGCGCAGCAGGTAACTGGGGCCACCAGCCTTGGGTCCGGTACCGGATAACCCGCAGCCGCCAAAGGGCTGAACGCCGACCACTGCACCGATCTGGTTGCGGTTGACGTAGAGGTTGCCGACCCGTGCCAGTTGTTCGATGCGCCGTGCGGTTTCCTCGTTGCGACTGTGCACGCCGAGTGTCAGGCCATAACCGGTGCCGTTGATGGCGGCCACCACTTGTTCCAGTTCGCTGGCAGCAAAGCGCACCAGGTGCAGCACCGGGCCGAACTGTTCCTTGTCCAGTTCGCTGATGGTGCTGATCTCGAACGCCACCGGCGCCACGTAGTGCCCGTTCAGGCCGGTTGGCAACGTTACCTCGGCCAGCAGCTTGCCCTGACTCTTGAGTTTGCTGATGTGCGCTTCGAGGCCGGCCCTGGCTTCGGCATCGATTACCGGGCCAAGGTCGCTTGAACGCAGATGCGCCGGACCAACCTTGAGTTCGGCCATCGCGCCCTTGAGCAGCTCGATGACGCGCCCGGCAATATCGTTCTGCACATACATGACGCGCAATGCCGAACAGCGCTGGCCGGCACTGGTGAAGGCTGACTGCACGGCATCCTTGATCACCTGTTCAGGCAGTGCCGTGGAGTCGACGATCATCGCGTTCTGCCCGCCGGTTTCGGCGATCAGCGTGGCAATCGGCCCGGCCTTTTCCGCCAGTTGCCGGTTGATGATGCGGGCGGTATCGGTCGAGCCGGTAAAGCACACGCCGGCTAGCCGCGCATCCCGGCAGAACACGCCACCCAGTACCGTGCCTTCGCCCGGCAGGAAGGCAATCACCTGCGGCGGCAAGCCGGCTTCGAACAGCAGCTGCAGGGTGCGCGCGGCGATCAGGCTGGTCTGTTCGGCCGGTTTGGCCAGCACACAGTTGCCGGCCAGCAAGGCCGCGCTGATCTGCCCCAGGTAAATGGCCAGCGGAAAATTCCACGGGCTGATGCAGGCAAAGATGCCGCGGCCTTCGTGGAACAGTTCGTTGCGCTCACCGGTCGGCCCCTGCAGCGTTTCATGGCCCAGACGCAGGCGCGCCTGCTGCGCGTAATAACGGCAGAAGTCCACCGCTTCGCGCACTTCATCGATGCCGTCCTGCAAGGTCTTGCCGGCTTCCAGGGTACAGAGGGCCATCAGCTCGGCGCGGTGCTGTTCCAGCAGGTCTGCCAGCCGCTCGAAAATCGCCGCGCGTTGTTCGACCGGCGTGGCATTCCAGCGTGGCCAGGCGGCGGCCAGAGCGTCCAGCGCCTCGGCAGTCTGGGCGGCGCTGGCGAATTCAGCTATGCCAACCTGCTTGTCCAGTTGGTAAGGGCAAAGCACGGTCTGCGGGCTGCCGCCAAGGGTCTTGCCGTTGATCACCGGCGCGGCATGCCACTGCCGGTTGAACTGTGCCTGATAGGCCTGCTGCAGCGCCTGCCATTGTGTCTGGATATTCATGTTCAGCCCTTGTGAATTGCGCCGTGCCGTGCCGAACAGCGCCGGCGGCAGGGGGATTTTGTGGTTGGCCAGGGTGGCGAACTGGCGCAGCTGGGTGACCGGATGATCGATCAGCGATTCCACCGGCACGCGCGGGTCGACCAGCTGGTGAACGAAGGAGGAGTTGGCGCCGTTTTCCAGCAGGCGCCGCACCAGGTAGGGCAGCAGATCCTTGTGGGCGCCGACCGGTGCATAGATGCGGACGCTTTTGCCGTGTTTTTCCAGCACGGTGTCGTAAAGCGCATCGCCCATACCGTGCAGGCGCTGGAATTCGAATTCGCGGGGTTGGCCCTCGGCGGCCAGGGTCAGGATGCAGCTGACGGTATGCGCATTGTGGCTGGCGAACTGCGGGTAGATTACCCCGCGGGTATGCTCGCTGAGCAGATAGCGGGCGCAGGCCAGGTAGGAGGCATCGGTGCCTTCCTTGCGGGTGAACACCGGGTAGTTGTCCAGCCCCTGCTGTTGCGAATACTTGATCTCGGTATCCCAGTAGGCTCCCTTGACCAGCCGCAGCGGCATGCGCGCACCGAGTTCCTTGCCGAGCAGGGTCAGCCACACCAGTACCGGCAGGCAGCGTTTGGAGTACGCCTGCAGGACCAGGCCGAACTCGCCCCAGCCGGCCAGCGCCGGGTCACGCAGGAGTTTTTCGTAGAGTTCCAGGGACAGTTCGAGGCGATCGGCCTCTTCGGCATCCACCGAAATGCCGACATTGAGCCGGCGCGCACGGATGGCCAGCTCCAGCACGTTGGCAAACAGCTCGGTAAGTACGCGTTCGCGCTGGGCAACTTCATAGCGCGGGTGCAGCGCCGACAGCTTGATCGAGATGGACGGCCTGGGCCCGGGGCCGCCCCGGGGTTCGGCACCCACGGTGTCGATTGCCGTGCGGTAGTCGGCCATGTACTTCTCGGCATCGGCCGCTGTGAGTGCCGCCTCGCCGAGCATGTCGAAGGAATAGCTGTAGCCTTTTTCGCGCTCCGGGCGGCCATTCTTCAGGGCTTCGCTGATCGTGCGACCGAGCACGAACTGCTTGCCCATCAGCTTCATGGCCTGATTCATCGCGGCGCGAATCACCGGTTCGCCGGAGCGCTTGAGCAGTTTGCCGAGGACTTTTTTCGGGCGGCCGTCGCGGGTTTGCGGATCAACCACCTTGCCGGTCATCACCAGCCCCCAGGCGGCAAAGTTGACCAGCACGCTGTCGCTCTGGCCCAGATGGCGCTCCCATTCGGCAGCGCTCATCTTGTCGCGGATCAGCGCATCGGCGGTGCTGCTGTCCGGTACCCGCAACAGGGCCTCGGCCAGGCACATGAGCATCAGTCCTTCCTCGGTATCGAGGCTGTACTGGCGCAGCAAGGCGTCGAGGGTATCGACGGCGTTGTCACGTTTGCGTACCTGTTCGATCAGGCTGCGGGCATTGCGGCTGATCAAGGCGATGCCGCTCTCGCCGGGGTCGGCAAGCTGCAGCAGTTCATTCAGGTAGCTCTCTTCATCGACGCAATAGTTGGCGCTGATGGCGGGGAAAAATCCGGCAGCGCTTTGTTGCAGGAAATCACCTGCCAGAACCTGGCTTGCTTTGAACATCACGCCAATCCTCACGGGAAAGTTGTTGTTAGAGGCCTGCGGCTGCAGTTGCAGGACAGGCGCTGGACGCGTGGCCACTCAGGGCGTTACGGACTCTAATGGCAGGTGGCTGCAGAATTCTTGCGAAAACCTCCGGAGTTTTTACAAAAGGCTCCAGCAATGCGCGCTTGCACTGAATGCGCTGGTGCGCCTGTGGCGCATGCTGGAATCCGGCAGGAAGAGCTGCCGTCCTAGTCTGCAATAACCTTGCGCAGACCTTTGGGGGTTATCCCGAGGTAGTGCCGCAATGCGGTGGTCAGTGCGCTCTGGCTGGAAAAGCCACAATCGTCGGCGATGCGTGCCAACGGCAGGTGGCTGCCGCGCAACAACTTGCTGGCATGCTCAAGGCGGGCCTTGAGCATGTACTGATAGGGTGTCAGGCCGACACTTTTCCTGAACTGTTCATGGAAGTGGCTGGGACTCAGGCAGGCCACATTGGCCAGTTCGGCGACACTGATGCGTCGGCCCAGATGGTCGCCGATGTAGGCATCCAGACGCGCCATGTTCAGCGGGCCGGCTGTGGCGCGCTGTGACTGTTCAAACAGCCGCAAGTGCAAGGCCCGCAGCAATACGCCGCCGAGGGCACGGGTCAGGTGTTGCTCGCTGCCGTAGCGCTGCAGTTCGGCACCGGCGTAGTTCAGCAGGTTCAGAAAATCGCTATCAAGGGTGGGGTAGCGCGGGCTTTCGAACAGCTCGAACAGCAGTGCCAGATCAGCTTCGGCCATGTCCTGTTCGTTGAGGTCGAGAATCAGCATGCGGTTGTCGCCAACGCCGGCGAACTGGTGTTCGGCATCGCCGGGTACCAGACAGGCACGCATCCGGCAGACTTCGCCGCCGTGGCCGTTGACCTCAAATGCAGCGCGCCCGCTCAGGGCCAGAATCAACTGGTGATAATGATGGGCATGCTCATGGGCTTGATCATCCAGGCGCAGCAGGCGGGCAGTCAGCATGGTCGGTCAACCGGCAGGGACACAACTGGAGTTTAACCAGTTGCAGCCGCTACTGACAGAAAGCGGACCGGTGGATAGTACAGACGCGCTGCAACACAACAGCTGTGCTGCAGCGCGTCTGTGCTGCTATGCGGCTTTAATCGTCATAGCCCAGATTCGGCGACAGCCAGCGTTCGCTCACACTGAGTTCCTGACCCTTGCGCGCGGTGTAACTCTCGACCTGATCCTTGTCCACCTTGCCGACGGCGAAGTACTGCGCCTGTGGGTGGGCGAAGTACCAGCCGCTGACCGCTGCAGCCGGGAACATGGCGTAGTGCTCGGTCAGGAACACCCCGCTGCGGCCGGCCTTGCCTTCCTCGGCCTGCGGGTCGAGCAGTTTGAACAGCGTGCTTTTCTCGGTGTGATCCGGGCAGGCCGGGTAGCCGGGAGCGGGGCGGATGCCTTTGTACTGTTCCTTGATCAGCTCATCGTTGCTCAGCTGTTCGTCGTTGGCATAGCCCCAGTAGTGCTTGCGCACCTGTTCATGCAGCCACTCGGCGCAGGCTTCGGCCAGGCGGTCGGCCAGTGCCTTGACCATGATCGAGTTGTAGTCGTCGCCGGCGTTCTGATACGCCTTGGCCACTTCCTCGGCGCCGATGCCGGCGGTGGTGATAAAGCCGCCGACATAGTCGGTCAGGCCACTGTCCTGCGGCGCGACAAAATCAGCCAGCGAGAAGTTCGGCTTGCCGTCGGTCTTGATCATCTGCTGACGCAGGTGATGCAGCCTGGCCAGTGGCTGGCCGGCATCGTCGTAGAGCTGGATGTCATCGTCCTGCACCTGGTTGGCCGGCCAGAAGCCGAACACCGCGCGGGCGCTGATCAGCTTCTCGTCGATCAGCTTGGTGAGCATTTCGCGGGCATCCTTGTACAGCGCGCTAGCCGCTTCACCGATCACTGCGTCGGTGAGGATGCGCGGGTACTTGCCGGCCAGATCCCAGGAGATGAAGAACGGCGTCCAGTCGATGTAGTCGACCAGCACGTTCAGGTCGATATCATCCAGCACGCGAGTGCCGGTAAAGGTTGGTACCGGCGGCTGGTAGCTGGACCAGTCGAACACCGGCTTGCTGGCAACGGCGGCAGCGTAGGGCAGACGCTCGGTGCGCGCGCTGCGGGCGGCGGTGCGTTCGCGCACCACGGCGTAGTCTTCCTGGGTCTTGCGCACAAACTCGGGCTTCAGCTCTTTCGACAGCAACTGGGTGGCCACGCCCACCGCACGCGAGGCGTCGGTGACGTAGATCACCGCGTCATTCTGATACCTGGGTTCAACCTTCACCGCCGTGTGGGCCTTCGAGGTGGTGGCGCCGCCAATCATCAGCGGCAGGTGGAAGTTCTGCCGCTGCATTTCGCGGGCGACATGCACCATCTCGTCCAGTGACGGGGTGATCAGGCCGGACAGGCCGATGATGTCGCACTTCTCGGCAATCGCCGTTTGCAGGATCTTCTCCGCCGGCACCATCACGCCCATGTCGACGATGTCGTAGCCGTTGCAACCGAGTACCACACCGACGATGTTCTTGCCGATGTCGTGCACGTCGCCTTTCACCGTAGCCATGAGGATCTTGCCCTTGGCTTCCGGCTTGTCGCCTTTCTCGGCTTCGATAAAGGGGATCAGGTGGGCCACCGCCTGTTTCATCACGCGGGCGGATTTGACCACCTGCGGCAGGAACATCTTGCCGCTGCCGAACAGGTCGCCGACCACGTTCATGCCGGCCATCAGCGGGCCTTCGATCACTTCAATCGGCCGCGCGCATTGCTGGCGGCACTCTTCGGTGTCCGCGACTATATGGCTGGTGATGCCCTTGACCAGCGCATGCTTGAGCCGCTCAAGTACATCCCAGCTGCGCCATTCTTCGGTTTCGACTTCCTTGACGCTGCCGTCACCGCGATAGTTGTCGGCAATTGCCAGTAGCGCCTCGGTAGCGCCGGCGCTGCGGTTGAGCACCACGTCCTCGACTATGTCGCGCAGCTCGCGGGGAATCTGGTCATAGATTTCCAGCTGGCCGGCGTTGACGATGCCCATGCTCAGGCCGTTCTGGATCGCGTAGTAGAGGAACACCGAGTGAATCGCTTCGCGCACCGGGTTGTTGCCGCGGAACGAGAAGGACACGTTGGACACGCCGCCGGAGGTCAGCGCGTGGGGCAGGTGGTCGCGGATGTAGGCGCAGGCTTCGATGAAGTCCACGGCGTAGTTGTTGTGCTCCTCGATGCCGGTGGCGATGGCGAAGATGTTCGGGTCGAAGATGATGTCTTCCGGCGGGAAGCCCACTTCATTGACCAGAATGTCGTAGCTGCGCTGGCAGATCTCGCGCTTGCGCGCGGCCGTATCCGCCTGGCCGGCTTCGTCGAAGGCCATCACCACCACGGCGGCGCCATAGCGCTTGCACAGCCTGGCCTGGTGCTTGAACTGCTCGACACCTTCCTTCATCGAGATCGAGTTGACGATGCCCTTGCCCTGGATGCACTTGAGGCCGGCTTCGATGACTTCCCATTTGGAGGAGTCGATCATGATCGGTACGCGCGAGATGTCCGGCTCGCCGGCAATCAGGTTGAGGAAGGTGACCATCGCCTTCTTCGAGTCGAGCATGCCCTCGTCCATGTTGATGTCGATGATCTGGGCGCCGGCTTCCACCTGCTGCAGGGCGACTTCCAGCGCCTCGGTGTAGTTGTTCTCGCGGATCAGCCGGGCAAACCTGGCCGAGCCGGTGATATTGGTGCGCTCGCCGACGTTCACAAACAACGAGCTGCGGTCGATGGTGAACGGCTCCAGACCGGACAGGCGACAGGCTTTGGGGATATCCGGCAGCGGGCGCGGCGGGTACTTGGCCACGGCTTCGGCAATTGCCTGGATATGTGCTGGCGTGGTGCCGCAGCAACCGCCGACGATATTCAGAAAACCGCTGGCAGCAAATTCCTCGACCACCACGGCCATTTCCGCCGGCGACTCGTCGTATTCTCCGAAGGCATTCGGCAGGCCGGCATTCGGGTGCGCGGAAACGTGGGTCTCGGCCTTGGTCGCCAGCTCTTCCAGATAGGGGCGTAGTTCCTTGGCGCCGAGGGCGCAGTTCAGGCCCACCGAGATCGGTTTGGCATGGCGTACCGAGTTCCAGAAGGCTTCGGTGGTCTGCCCGGACAGGGTGCGCCCGGAGGCGTCGGTGATGGTGCCGGAGATCATGATCGGCAGTTCGACGCCGTCTTCCTCGAATACCTGCTGCACGGCGAAGATCGCCGCCTTGGCATTCAGGGTATCGAAGATGGTCTCGATCAGGATCAGGTCGGAACCGCCCTCGATCAGGCCGCGGGTGGCCTCGGTGTAGTTCTCCACCAGTTCATCGAAGGTGACGTTGCGGTAGCCGGGGTTGTTGACGTCCGGTGACAGCGAGCAGGTGCGGCTGGTCGGGCCCAGTACGCCGGCGACGAAGCGCGGCCTGTCCGGGGTTTCCAGGGTCTTGGCGTCGGCCACACGGCGCGCCACGCGGGCGCCTTCCACGTTCAACTCATAGACCAGCGCCTGCATGCCGTAGTCGGCCTGGGATACCTGCGTGGCATTGAAGGTGTTGGTTTCCAGGATGTCGGCACCGGCATCCAGATAGGCCTTTTCGATGGCGGCGATGACGTCCGGGCGGCTGAGCAGCAGCAGGTCGTTGTTGCCCTTGACGTCACTCGGCCAGTCGGCAAAGCGCGCGCCACGGTAGTCCTCTTCCTCCAGCTTGTAGCTCTGGATCATGGTGCCCATGCCGCCGTCGAGGATCAGGATGCGCTCGCGCAGGGCATTGTGCAGTGCTTGCAGGCGGGTTTGACGATCGGACATGAGGGGCTACCTGTGCTACATGGAAACTGGGTCGGCGATGATAGCAAAGCTGAATGGCTTAATGGGGTGCCGAGGTTTTGCATGAATATCATTCATGTTGTGGCCGGTGGGGGGATTTGCGCTGTCGGCGCTTTGCGCTAATCGGCTACCATCGCTGCGTCGCAGTTGCCACTTTGCAGGACATTCCATGGTTTATCTCCGGGTTCTCACTCTTCTGTCTGCCGCCATCAGTGCTCCGCTGCTGGCAGCGCCGATTTCCTACAGTAAAGATGTGCAGCCGATTTTCGAACGCAACTGCATCGCCTGCCATGGTTGCTATGACGCACCCTGCCAGCTGAAGCTGACCAGCGGCCCGGGTGCCCTGCGTGGCGCCAGCAAAGAGCTGGTGTATGACGGCGGCCGCTTGAAAGCCGCTCAGCCAAACGAGCTGTTCTTTGATGCGCAGACCACCGAACAATGGCGCAACCGCGGGTTTTACTCGGTGCTCGATCAGGATGGCGAACAGGCAGCGTTGATGTCGCGCATGCTCGAACTGGGTCACCAGACCACGCTCACGCCGAATGCCCGCTTGCCGGATGATCTGGATATCAGCAGTTACCGGAAAAACCAGTGCCCCAAGCCTGACGAGTTCGCGGCCTTCAGCAAGAAGTATCCGGGCGTCGGCATGCCCTTTGCGGTGACCGGTCTGCCGGCAGCAGACTACAAAACCCTGCAGGACTGGCTGGCCCAGGGTGCGCCGGTCGACCAGCAGCCGATCGTCGCCAATGCCGTCGAGGCCGCGCAGATCGCCGACTGGGAAAACCTGCTGAATGCCCCGGGGCCGCAGCAGGCACTGGTCGGGCGCTGGCTGTACGAGCACCTGTTCATTGCCCACCTGTATTTCGAGGGTTCCGGCAGCGGGAACTTTTTCCAGGTGGTGCGTTCGCGCACGCCCAGCGGGCAGCCGGTGGATGTAATTGCCCGGCGTCGGCCCAATGATGACCCGGGTACGCAGTTCTTTTATCGCATCCGGCCGATCCAGGGTGTCATCGTGCGCAAGACGCACATCACCTATCCGCTGAGTGCCAGCAAGCTGGCGCGGGTCAAGCAGCTGTTCTTTAGCGGCGACTGGAGCGCAGACAGCGTGCCCGGTTATGGCGTGGGATCGCAGGCCAACCCGTTTGTCACCTTCAGCGCCATACCGGCGCGGGCGCGCTACCAGTTCATGCTGGATAACGCCGAGTATTTCGTGCGTACCTTCATTCGTGGCCCGGTGTGCCGTGGCCAGATCGCCACCGACGTGATTCGCGATCAGTTCTGGACGCTGTTCCAGGATCCGGAACATGACCTGTACATCACCAATGCCGAATACCGGACGCAGGTGGACCCGCTGCTGAAAATGCCGGGACTGGCTCCCGACCTGGCCAGTGCCATGCGTGACTGGCCGGCCTATCGGGATCGCCGTAATGACTATCAGGCCATCCGGCAAAGCGCCTATGAAGATGTGGCGCCGCCGGACTGGAGCACCATCTGGACCGGCAATGACAATGCCCTGCTGACCATTTTCCGCCACTACGACAGTGCCGAGGTACACAAGGGGCTGGCGGGCGCCGTGCCTCTCACCACCTGGCTGATGGACTTCCCGCTGCTGGAGCGCACCTACTATGCGCTGGTGGTGAATTTCGATGTGTATGGCAGTGCTGCCCATCAGGCGCAGACGCGGATGTATTTCGATCTGATTCGCAACGGTTCGGAAGTCAATATGCTGCGCTTGCTGCCGGCGGATTCGCGCCAGGACATTCTGGACAGCTGGTATGGCGGTGCCAGCGGCCGGCTCGCCCTGTGGATGGATTATCAGGATGTCGACACCGATAGCGATACCGCGCTGCAACTGCCACCAGGCGAGCCCTATCGGGCGTTTGCCAATGCCCTGCTGGCGCGCAACACGTCTCTCAATGTGACTCCGGACCCGATCAATCGCTGTACCGGTGATGCCTGCTTCAATCCGGCTGCGCCGCCTGCCTTGCAGGATGCCGAACAGGAGCTCAGCCGTCTCGCTGGGCGCCGCGCGGTGTCGCTGCCGGTAATTGACCAGCTGCCGGAAGTCACGCTTCTGCGGATCGAGACTCCCGATGGGGGGCGCGGCATCTATAGCCTGTTGCGCAATCGCGCGCACAGCAATGTGGCCTACATGCTGGGCGAATCGCTGCGTTATGAGCCGCTGAAGGACACACTGACCATCGCACCGGGAATACTCGGGAGTTATCCGAATTTCATGCTCAACATGAAGTCTTCAGAGGTAGCCGACTTCGTGGACGCCATGGAGCAGGTAACCGCGCCGGATACAATTGGCGGGCTGATTGACTCCATCGACCAGACCCAGTCCGAATCGGGCTTCAGGAAAATTGCCGAGCGCTGGGGCGTACGGCGCAGCAACCCGCAGTTCTGGTTCTATTTCAATGACCTGACGGCCTATCAGCGCGAAACCGCACCGCTCGAAGCCGGTGCGATGGATATGAGCCGTTTCGAGAACCTTTGATCGGACGCATTGGCCGGGCTTGAGCAAGCCCGGCGCTGGCGCGGGCTTTATTCCTACCAAAATACTAGGGCTTTATCGCGAGACAGCGCTGGCGTACAATTGCTGCAGGATTTCGAGGAGTTATCATGAGCAACATTACCATCACCGACGCAGCCCAGGACTACCTGGCTGACCTGCTGAGCAAGCAGAACACGACTGGCATCGGTATCCGGATTTTCATCACCGAGCCGGGCACGCCGCGTGCCGAAACCTGTATTGCCTATTGCAAGCCGGGCGAAGAGAAGCCGGAAGACAGCGTGCTGGGTCTGAAAAGCTTTACCGCCTATATCGATGCCGCCAGCGAACCGTTCATGGGCGATGCGGTAGTCGATTACGCCAATGACCGCATGGGTGGCCAGCTGACCATCAAGGCGCCGAATGCCAAGGTGCCGATGGTCAACGAGGACAGCCCGATCAGCGAACAGATCAACTACTACCTGCAGACCGAAATCAACCCGGGTTTGGCCAGCCATGGTGGACAGGTGAGTTTTGTCGACATAGATGAAGGCATTGTGATTCTGCGCTTCGGCGGTGGCTGTCAGGGTTGCGGTCAGGCGGATGTGACACTCAAGGAAGGTATCGAGAAGACGCTGCTCGAGCGCATTCCCGGCCTCAAGGGCGTGCGCGACGTGACCGATCACAGCAACCGCGAAAATGCCTATTACTGAGTGATTGGCCAGCCGGGCTGAGGGCAGGCAAAGCCTGCAGATGATCCGGGTGGTTGTTGCTAGGAGCAGGTTCCGCTCGGTGGTTGCCAATCGATTATCCGCGAGTGGACCTGCTCGCGATGCTCTGGCGGCGCCTGTTTCACGATAGTGCAACTGCTATGCTGGCAGCACGGTTCAGCCGGAAGCGCTGGAACCGAGCTGAGAATGGATAGACAGTATGGCCTCCAAGCGCTTCAAGTCCCCGTTGCACTGGCGCATCACGCTCAGCTTTGCGGTCCTGACTGTCATGCTGGGCGCTGGCTTGAGTGCGTACTATCTGGTTCGCACCTCGGATATGTTGATCACGGCGACTGACGGGGTGTTTGACCGGGTTGCTGCGGAGTTGACGCTCAACTTCCAGCTCAGCTATCAACCTGTTCACGAGATGGTCAGCCTCCTGTCCCGCTCTGAAATTGTTGAGGCAACCGACCTGGACAGCCGTCTTGCGCTGTTGCCAATGGTTGCCGCCGGCCTTGAAGCCTTGCCCGAGGCGGTCAGCTTTCAGGTTGGCTATGGGAACGGCGATTACTTCATTGTCCGCTCGCACGCGCCGGCAACCCTGCAGGCGCTTTTCGATGCACCTGCAGGCACCCGTTGGGTCGTAGAGAATATCGATCGCGCCAACCGTAGCGGCGAGGTTCCGTACCGACGTTATTTCCTCGATGGCAATTTCCATCTGATTGCCCGGGCTGACCTTGGCCTGTCCGTTTATGATCCGCGCGAGCGGCCCTGGTATGCCCAGGCCAAGGCCAGTACGCAAACCATCGCTACGCCACCCTATGCGTTTTTTTTCCTGCACAAGCCGGGCCTGACCGTGGCTCGTCAATCGGCTAACGGGCAGGCCGTCGCTGCTGCGGATATTCCACTGGAAGTGTTATCCAGGGTGTTGCTGGACGTTATCAGCACGCCCGGAGCCGAGAGCCTGCTGTACCTGCCGGACGGTACGCTTATGGCAGACGCACAACCGCAGCGACTTCTGGTTCGCCAACCCGACGGCGAGTTGCGCGTGGCCAGGGTGGAGGATTTGAACCGGCGTGCAATACCGCCCGAGCAGGGACCTAATGCAGTAACCAGCCAATGGATTCATCGAACACGGACGCTCGATCTGGCGCCAGGCCTGCAACCGGTATTGACGGTTGCCGTGCCACGCGAGGAATTGCTCGGAGATGCCTACAGTCGGTGGTGGCAGGCCTTGCTGGTTGCAGTCCTGGTGATTCTGCTCTCGTTGCCGGCGACCTGGTGGGTGGCGCGTTCGGTAACGGCGCCCTTGCGCAAGTTGCGTGAGGCTGTGGCAGAGCTGGGCAGTGGCAACCTGGATGTCGATTTGCCCGTGCTGCAGAGAACCGATGAAGTGGGGGAGTTAAACAAGAGCTTCAGGCAGATGCAGCTGTCGTTGAAGGAGCACATTGCCGACCTGCAAAAAGCCACTGCAGCACGTCAGCATCTGGAAAGCGAACTGAGCATCGCCCGTGATATCCAGATGAGCATGCTGCCCGGGGGCGGTGCGCTTCAGATGGATGAAGGCGAATGGCAGGTTGCGGCACGCCTGATACCGGCTCGGGCAGTAGGCGGTGACCTGTTCGAGTTGATTGGCAGTCAACAGAACAGACTCGTGGTGGTGGGTGATGTATCGGACAAGGGTGTTCCGGCAGCGCTGTTCATGGCCCGCGTGGTTACTCTGATCAAGTACTTGCACCATCAGGCAACACCACTGGAGCAGCTGCTGCTGGAGCTCAATCAGCAGTTGTGCGAGGACAATGACAGTTGCATGTTTGTCACGCTGATCTGCGGCACTCTTGATCTGCGCAGCGGCGAATTCTGTTACGTGAGTGCTGGCCATAATCCGCCGATCCTGAGCTCTACCGGCGCCAGCAAGTTTGTCGATTGTTGCAATGGTCCGCCGCTGGGTTTGCATGAAACAGCCAGCTTTCCACTGAATCGTTTGCTACTGCCCGCACAGTCCATGTTGACCCTGTACACGGATGGCATAACCGAAGCGTTCAATACGGACCGGCTTGAGTTCGGCAACCAGCGCCTGCTTGCAGTCCTGCAGGAAATGCCGCCTTCGGCAGCTGCAGCGCTTGATGGCGTACTGGCGGCGGTGGACGGTTTTGTCCACGGGGCCGAACAATCCGACGACATCACGCTAATGATGCTGAAGAGGAGCTGAAATGGGTTTCATGATTTTGCACGGCTCCGAGCAGCTCGATCAGGCGCTGGATTGGCTGCAGTCCCTGCTCGAGATGGAAAAGGTGGCAGTGGAGGTGATCTGTGACTTGAAGGTGGTGGTGGATGAAATGGTTGCCAATACCTTCATGTACGGACGAAGCGGGCATCAGGGTGGCTGGATCAAACTGAGTCTGGAACGACAGGGCAATTGTCTGAACCTGATGATTGAGGACAACGGCGATCCCTTTGACCCTTTGCAGCAGGCACCTGCCGAAATAACCGGCGCTATGCAGGATCGACCTGTTGGTGGTCTGGGCTTGTTACTGGTAAAAAGCCTGACAGACGTTCAGCAGTATCAGCGTGCCGGGGACAGGAATATTCTTGTCCTGAGCAAGAACCTCAACTGAAATGGACATGCCATGCCTCTCGACATAGACGTAAAAAATCCCTCGCCAGAGACTCTCAGGGTGGTGCTTGCAGGTTCACTGGACAGCCAGACGGCCCCCCGCCTTGATCACGCGCTGGATGCTGCGTACCAGCCGGAATGCCGGCTGCTGGCATTTGATATGGGCAGTCTTGAATTCATCAGCTCAGCCGGCCTGCGCGTGATATTCAAGAATGTAAAGAGAATCAAGAAAAGCGGCGGGCGCGTGGGTGTTTCACGGATGAATGCCGGTGTGCGCAAAGTCTTCGAGATCGTGCAGGCAATTCCCGATCTGGACATTTTTGCCAGTGTGGAAGAGATGGATGAATACCTGGCGACCATCCAGCGGCGTGCGCTGGACGACGACTGGGAATAACGGTTTTCGGGCCTTGATGCCGCTTCGTTCCGCTCGCCCCAGCTATACCTGAACAATCAAATCAGCCAGCAGATGCCGGGCTGACTTGATTGTGGCTGCCATGGCTGTTTAGCTGAAACTCGCGTTATTCCCCGGTTTCAGCCACAAAGTCTTCCTTGGCCCGTACTGCACAGTCCGGGCAGACAAAGTCCTCGGGCAAATCGGCAAACAGGGTGCCGGGTTTGTAGCCTTCATGGGCATCACCGAGCTGTTCATCGTAAATGTAGCCACAGTCGGGGCAGGTGTATTTGCTCACGGGAACTCCTAGGCGGTTTTCTGTTGGGTCTGCAGCGCCCGGCTGTACCTGGCTTCAAGGGCAGCACGGCGGCCGGGTGCAATGTTGATCTTATCGAAGTCGCCGGCAATGTGCGGCAGCGCCAGCAGGCGACGATCCATCAACCAGTACCACAGTGGCGGGACCAGGGCGATCAGAAACATACCGAAGTAGCCGGTGGGCATGCTCGGCAGGTCGGCAAAGCTGCGCAGGCTCTGGTAGCGACGGGTCGGGTGGGCGTGGTGGTCCGAGTGACGCTCCAGATGATAGAGCAGCAGGTTGGAGGCAATGAAATCGGCATTCCAGCTGTGGTACGGCTGGCAATGCTCAAAGCTGCCATTGGCCTTGCGCTGGCGCAGCAGACCGTAGTGCTCGATGTAGTTGGCGCTGGTCAGCTGCCACCAGGCGTAGAAGTTGTGGATGGCGAGGAACGGCAACATGATCCAGCCGAAGGCGATGACCAGACTGAGCTGCAGGATCGCGCCCAGTATGTAGGATTGCAGTGCTTCGTTTTCCAGGCTCCATTGGGATTTGCCCAGCCGCTGCAGGCGCTCCTTCTCCAGATTCCAGCCGCGCCTGAAGGCGCCGGGAATCTCGCGACAGGCGAAGCTGTAGATGTTTTCGCCCATGCGCGAGCTGGCCGGATCTTCCGGGGTGGCCACGTGGCGGTGGTGACCGCGATTGTGCTCGATACAGAAATGCCCGTAGAAAGGCACGGCCAGGACTATTCGCGCCATCCAGCGTTCCAGGTTGGTTTTCTTGTGGCCGAGTTCATGGGCGGTGTTGATGCCCAGACCGCTGTACAGGCCGGCGGTCAGTGCCAGCACCAGCACGCTGGGCCAGGCCAGATCATGACTGGCCGTGAAGCCGGCGATGATCACCAGAACCACCAGGTGCAAGGGCACGGTGAGGATCGGCAGCCAGCGGTAGTAAGGATCGTCTTCCAGTTGTGGCACCAGCTCCTCGGGCGGGTTGCTCTGGTCGGTGCCCAGTAGCGCGTCGAAGAGGCTGGCGCCGCCATAGATGCCTACCAGCGGCGCGATCAGTGTCCACTCGCTGCCGGTCAACAGGTACAGGCCGACACCGCTGAGGGCGAGCAAGGGGTAGAGCATGGAGAATAGCCACAGATGGCGTTTGCGATCCTGATAGGTAATCAGGCGGTTGTCAGCGAGTTGCAGGCTATAGGTTTTCATTGTGTTCCTACCTCGGCAGTACGGAATTGCGTGATTGCACAGTAGGTCGTTTGGGTTTATTGATAAATTTCAGTTAACGACAATAATATGGTCATTTACCGCCACTTGAGCCGCTGATGCCGCATCCCATAGATCTGTTGCCCGTACCGGCCACCTATACGCGGGTGCTTTTGCAGCGTCTGGCGGGTGCCGAGGAGCGCTTGTTGGCAGGTACCGGATTACTGCCCGAGAGCAGTAATCTGCCCGCCGAGATTACGGTTGCCCAGCAGTTGCAGGTATTTCGCAATGCCATGGCGATTGCCCGGCGCCCGGACTGGGCGGTCGAGTTCGGCAAGTTGCTGAATATCTCCAGCCATGGGCCGCTGGGCTTTGCCGCGCTGAGTGCATCGACCCTGGGAGAGGGGTTGGAAGTACTGGCACGCTTTGCGCGCATCCGCGCGCCTTATCTGAATTTTCGCGTGCGTGAAACAGCCGAGCGCCTGATTTTTGAATTGCTCACGGATAGCTACCCGTTGGGCGATCTGGAGATTCCGCTTGGCGAAATTGTGCTGCAGATAGCCTGTTCCTACGCCGAGGCGGTGATGGCGGACCGCATTGGTGAGGCATTCGTTCTGCTGGCCTTTCCGGCACCGGACGATCTGGCCGGTTATTGCGCACAATACCGGGCACAGTGCGAATTCCGGGCGCCTGTTAGCGGCTTTGCCATTCCGTTGTCCCTGCGCGACCTGGCGTGTCCGTTACAGGACGACAAGACCTTCCGCGCCTCGCTGCTGCGTTGCAACGAGGCGCTGGATAAACTGCTGGCTCCGGCAGATATAGTCCTGCGCAGCGAGCACTGGCTGGCAGAGCAGTTCGAGATGTTGCGCTCGGATCAGGTTGCCCGGTGCTTGCCGGGTCTGGAGCAGCTGGCCTCGGCCCTGGCCATGTCGCCGCGTACGCTGATCCGTCATCTGGCTGCGCGCAATACCAGTTTTCGCGAACTGCGCGATGCCCAGCAGCGTGAGCTGGCGGTGCGTTTGCTGGCTAATGCCAGCTACACCGTGCAGGAAGTCGGGTCCTTGCTGGGCTATCCGGATGCGGCGAATTTCGGCCGGGCTTTTCGCCGCATGTTTGGTGTGTCGCCGGGGCAGTATCGCCGGCGCCAACGCTAACCGGGCTGCCTGGCCAGGCTCTTGCGCATGGGCAGTCTGAGCAGGGCCAGCGCCAGCAGTGGCAGCATCGCCATGTTCAGCGCACTCCAGCCCAGATTGCTGATCAGCGCGCCCGAGGCAAAGGATGCACAGGCGGCCACCAGGCCATTGCCCAGCTCCATCAGCCCCTGTGCCTGGCCGCGCTCATTTGGCGCATGCCCCTGGGCCAGCAAGGTGGTCCCGGCGACCATCAGCAGGTTCCAGCCCAGTCCAAGCAGGAACGAGCTGATCAGGAAGTACGCCTGGCCCAGCCCGGACAGTGCAATCCCGGCGCTGCTGATCAGGATCAGACAGCCGATCACGGCCATGCGCGTCGAGCCCAGCCGGTCAACCAGCGGTCCGGCGACAAAAGCCGGCAGAAACATGCCGAGCATGTGCCAGCGAATCACTTCGGCACTGGTTTCCAGCGACAGTCCGCAGAAACTCATGGCCAGCGGGGTAGCATTCATCACCAGAATCATCAGACCGTGGCCGATGGCGGTGGTCAGCATGGCGGTGCGCACCAGCGGACGGCCGAGCATCTCGCGTATAGCCGCAAAGCCATTGCCTGCGGGGATCGAAGATCCGCCCGGCGGCAGGCGCCAGAGCAGCAACAGTGCGCATCCGGCCAGCGCAGCAATCAGCAGGTAAGCGCCCGTGAAGGGGACGGGCAGTGCATTGCGCGCCCAGATGGCCATGGCCGGGGCAAACAGCGCGGCGCACACACCGCCCCCGAGCACATAAGCCGTGGCGCGGCCCCGGTGCTGCTCATCCACGGCATCCTGGGCGGCAAAGCGGTAGTACATGGCGGATGCCTGGTAGGCGCCGATGGGCAGGGCACCCAGACAGAACAACAGGAAACTCTCCAGACTGATGGCCAGGGCGCTGAAGATGCCACCGGCAATGCCGCAGACTGCGCCGAGCAATAAGCCGCTGCGCCGGCCATGGCGCTGCATGAACAGTGACAGCGGCTGGACGCTGAGCAGATTGCCGATCACCAGCATCGCCAGTGGCAGTGTTGCCAGTGCGTTGCCCGGTGCCAGTTGCAGGCCGATCAGGGCGGTCAGGGTGATGCCGATCATCGCGCAGCACCAGTACAGGGCTTGCGCGCTGAACAGCAGGGCTATCGACGGATTGAGCATCAGGACCCGGAGTCGGTTGCGCCATTGGCTATTGGCGCTGCCACTGACTCATCGGGAGCGGAAAGTTTCGGCAATTTTTCCAGGGGACGACGCGGGCGTGGCAGCAGTTCGCCGCCACAATTGGGGCACTGACCATTTAGCCAGTTACTGGCGCAGGACTCACAGAAGGTACATTCAAAGGAGCAAATGCGTGCTTCGGTCGAGTCGACTGGCAACTCGCAATGGCAGGATTCGCAGTTCGGGCGCATTTCCAGCATGACGGTCTCCCGCTGTGTAGACAGCTGATAGTGTCCCAGAAGGCGTCCGGATTGGATAGGGCGGGCAGGTTGTAGCGGGGAAGGGGCTTTTGATCAGGGGGCGTTGTGGCGCAGGCAGCGAAATGGCAATTCAAGGATGCAGCCAACGGGTTTGCCAGTTTGCATGGCAAACCCGTCGGGGGCTTGTCAGCCGGCGAATGCGCTGCCGGGCATCTGCCAAGGCTCGAGGCGATAGCCCTGTTCAATCAGGTCTTCGCGGGACTTCTGCAAGGCAGCGGACAGTTGGCCGGCATCCATATGGCTGCAACCGGTGAGGGCTACCCGACCGAGCAGGCGGCTGCTGGTGCGGTCAACCACAGACAGGCTAAGGTCGTCAGAGCCATTGGCCGGGGTCCAGGCAATGCATTGGAAAGGCAGAAAGGCACGGTCTGCAATCAACAGGGCTTCGTTCATGCGCAGCGTGGAATTCATGGTGTGTTCTCTCTATCAGGCGTCGGGGATGGGCCACCGCTGGCGGTGACCTGTATCCCTGCGATGCCGGATTCTGACCAGAAAGTCACATTGTGTTGCAGATAGCGGATTTATTCTTCAAGGGCCACAGTGGCTGACCCGCTCTGAAGGGTTCTGTCAGCCCAAATCTGCTCGGCCCGCCTGAACGCTTCCTCGCGTGTATGGCCGAGACCATGCAGGGCCAGGGCGATGGTGCCAAGAACCGCCTGCAAGCCATACTCACAGGTTTCCAGGCCCTGCCAGACGGCCACCAGGCGGTCAGTTTCCAGCTGTGCCGGTTTCACGTGACGCTGCGCGAACACGGCTGGCCACTCGTCTTCCCGGCATCCTTGTGCCGAGGCACCAAGCAACTGGCAAGGGCTATCCGGATTGATTTCGATCTCGCCACCTTCGCCTTTGATCACGATCGCGTGATCCCCGAGCAGCTGGCTGGCATCGCGGTGTACCGCCTGATAACCAGGGTGGAAGATGCTTTGCAGGCCACAGCGCGCCTGCAAGGGGTTGAGAATGCGCGCCAGTGAGTGAATCGGCGAACGCAGGCCAAGGACGTTGCGCAGATCGATCATGTGCTGCAGTTCCGGCATCCAGCTGCCCAGCGGGATAAATGCCAGCTGCTGTCGATCCAGGGCAGTGGCAACCTGAGCCCAGTCGTGGCATAGCGGAATGTCGAGCAGTTCCAGCAGCTGTTCGCTGTACAACCTGCCAGCGGTATGTGCGCCACCACCGTGCATGAGGATGCGCACGCCACTGCCAGCCAGTGCCTTGACCGCCAGCAGGAACCACGGCAAATGACGTTTTTTGCCGGCATAGCTGGGCCAGTCGAGATCAACCTGGATTGGCGGGGCGTTGATCCGCGCACGGACCGCATCGGCAAATCCGGCCAGCTCCCCGGCACTCTCTTCCTTGTGCCGCAACAGCATGAGAAACGCGCCCAGCTGGGCTTCTTCAGTCTCGCCATCGAGCAGCATGCCCATGGCCTGGGCAGCTTCTTCACGGCTCAGGTCGCGCGCACCGCGCTTGCCCTTGCCGAGGATGCGTACGAACTGGGCAAAGGGGTGTTCTTCAGGGGTAATCAGGTTCATAGACAATTGGTCGGTTTGGGCAGGCCGGCCAGCTTGGCGGCCAGCTTGGCGGGTGTGCCCTTGAATAGAAGGTTGAGGTGCTGGCTGTTGCCTTTCGCCGGGCCAAGTCTGGCGGCGGCATATTTGACCAGCGGACGGGTAGCCGGCGATAGCTGGAACTCGGTGTAGAAACTGCGCAGCAGTTCGATGATCTCCCAGTGCGCGGCAGTCAGCACCATGCCTTCCTGCGCGGCAAGCACGGTGGCGACCTCGGGTGTCCAGTCTTCCAGGTTTTGCAAGAAACCATGTTTGTCGAGTTGCAGGGTTTTCCCTGCGGCGATCAGGGTACTCATAACCAGCTGTTGACGCGGGAGTAGTGCCCGCAGAGTGCGACAAAGGTGGCGTAATCGATGGCCGTTACCCGCTGCGGATATTCGCTCAGCCCGCGCGCCAGCAAGTCTTCCTGCAAGGCATTGATGGATATGCCGGCAGGCAGCTGGAGCAGCGCCCGCAGTGCCGCGCTGCCGGGCTGCAATGCATACACGGCATCGCCGGTCAGGAGCAGGCCGTCGTCGTCCGCCAGCAGCGGCAGACAACTGTCGAGGCGGTTGTCACTGAAAGGCGAGTGCGCCAACAGGTGCAAAGTACTCATCAGAGGGTAATCACCTGGTCATAGCGTTCGAAAAGCACGCGAATCTGCAGGTCATCCAGGATGTGCGCCGGCATGCTCAGGCTGTGATCTTCCAGTCCGCGCTGCTGCAGGCTGCGGGCGGAGACGAAGAGCGCTTCCACGCCGAAGAGCGGCAGTGCCTGCAGGTTTGCACAGAGGTTCTTCTGCTCAATGGCACTGGCCTGCTGGTTATTCTGCAGCTGAAAAACCCCATCGTCGAGGAACAGCAGGCCCAGCGGCAGATCAAAGGCGCCACCCGCCAGTACCAGATCAAGGGCTTCCCTGGCGTCAGGGCCGGACCAGGGCGCTTGCCGACTAACCACCAGCAAAGACTTGGGCATGCTCAGTGGCCTCCGAAGCAAATCAGACGGTCGGCTGACTGGATGGCATCGTGCAGCTGGCCAAGCCCGGAGAGCTCCCAGGGCGGGCTTACGCAGGCTGCCCGGCGTTCATGGCGTTCGGCTTCCTGCTGGTCAAGAACCCCGCGGCGCAGGGCTGCAGCGATGCACACGACCGAGTCCAGCTGGTGGCAGCTGATGAAATTCTGCCACTCGCCGGCCACATTGTTTTCATCCTGTGGTGTCACGATCGAGCTGCAGGCGTTGTGCACGCCATCCTGATAAAAGAACAGCCGGACAATTTCATGGCCGCTGCCCAGCACGGCCTCGGCGAAGCGCAAGGCGCGCCGGGAGGCGGGTGCGTGGGGCGGCGAGTAGACGGCTATGGCAAATTTCATGAAAGTCCGGCTTGAGCATGGCTGGTTGCATGATAAAACGATTTGCCTGACCCCAGACAGCAAAAAGCCCGCCGGAGCGGGCCTTGTGTGCTGCTGGTTATCAGTCGTTGCTGCTGAACACTCCGATCAGCTGCAGCAGGCTGATGAACAGGTTGTAGATGGAAATGTACAGGCCAATGGTGGCCATGATGTAGTTGCGCTCCCCGCCCTGGATGATGGCGCTGGTCTGGAACAGGATGGCTGCCGAGGAGAACAGCACAAAGCCTGCGCTGATCGCCAGTTGCAGGCCGCTGATCTGGAAGAACAGGTTGGCCAGTACCGCGCCAAGCAGAACCCAGAAGCCGGCCATCAGGAAACCGCTGAGGAAACTCATGTCCTTGCGGGTGATCAGCACATAGGCTGACAGGCCGAAGAACACCAGTGCGGTCATGCCCAGTGCCGAGGCCACCACGTCGCTGCCATTGGGCAGACTCAGGTACATGTTGAGGATCGGCCCGAGGGTGTAACCCATGAAGCCGGTCAGGGCGAAGGTGGAGACCAGTCCCCAGCCGCTGTTGCGCAGCTTGGTGGTCAGGAAGAACAGGCCGTAGAAGCCAACCAGAACCACGAAGATATTCGGGTAGGGCACCGCCATCTGCTGGGCGACATAGGCAACCACGCCACTGAACAGCAGTGTCATCGACAGCAAGCCGTAGGTATTGCGCAGCACGCTGCTTACTTCACTTTGCTCGGCCTGGGCATATCCCGGTGCAATTTCACGTTCCTGCATGGCAAATCTCCTGATTGCGTAGGATCAAAACTATTTCCGCGTCGATCATAACAGAGGCTGCAGTCCTGCCTACCCGGGTTATTTAACCAACTGTTGCAGGTAGCGGACAGGCCGGGCAGTTGATTCTGGCTGCGGCAGCTGAGGCCGCTGCCGTCTGGCAGGCCGCTCGCGCAAGGCCGCAACAAAGACCATTTGAAATAATCGGGTGTTTCGGTATATTGCGCAGCGCAGCAAGATGGAGGGTTGGCAGAGCGGTTGAATGCACCGGTCTTGAAAACCGGCGAACGTTAGTAGCGTTTCCAGGGTTCGAATCCCTGGCCCTCCACCACTCTTGCAGCGTTGTGCAGGGCTTGGTGCGGTTGACTTCATTCTGAAGCGGCCCGCAAGTTGAAAGATCAGGCTGGTAAAAGGATTTTCCAGTTGTTCACTCGATTTCTGCAGCATAACGAGGTAAAGGTTTGATCAGAGTACTGGTGGTAGATGACCACGATCTGGTTCGTGCCGGTATTACCCGGATGCTGGAGGATGTGCCCGGAATTCAGGTGGTCGGTGAAGCCGGTTCTGGTGAAGAAGCACTGAAGAAAACCCGTGAACTCAAGCCAGACGTGATCCTGATGGACATCAAGATGCCGGGCATCGGCGGTCTTGAAGCAACACGCAAACTCATGCGCAGTAACCCCGACCTGAAAATCATCGCTGTCACTGCCTGTGAAGAAGAGCCCTTTCCCAGCCGGTTGCTGCAGGCGGGAGCGGCTGGTTACCTGACCAAAGGCTCGGCCCTCTCGGACATGCTGCAGGCCATCCGCCAGGTATTTTCCGGTCAGCGCTACATCAGCCCTCCGATTGCCCAGCAACTGGCCTTGAAAGCTTTCCAGCGCGTGCCTGCGGACTGCCCCTTTGATGCGCTGTCCGAGCGTGAAATCCAGATCGCCCTGATGATCGCCAATTGCAACAAGGTGCAGGGCATCTCCGACAAGCTGTTTTTGTCACCCAAGACAGTCAACACCTATCGCTACCGCATCTTTGAAAAGCTCTCGATCTCCAGTGATGTGGAACTGGCGTTGCTGGCCGTGCGGCATGGCATGGTTGATGCAGTCGGTTGATGTGAATAACGGCGCGTTCGACCCCGCAGAGTTTCTCAAGACTTGCAGTAGCCGGCCGGGTGTTTATCGGATGCTCGATCTGGCCGGTCGTTTGCTCTACGTCGGCAAGGCCAAGAACCTGAAGAAGCGTCTGGCGAGTTACTTTCGCCAGACCGGCCTGGCGCCAAAGACGGCGGCGCTGGTGGCCAAAATCGCGCAGATTGAAACCACCATTACGGCCAATGAAACCGAAGCATTGCTTCTTGAGCAAACCCTGATCAAGGAATGGCGTCCGCCGTACAACATCCTGTTGCGCGACGACAAATCCTACCCCTATGTGTTTCTGTCCGATGCCGAGTTTCCGCGGCTGAGCCTGCATCGCGGGGCGAAAAAGGCCAAGGGCCGCTACTTTGGCCCGTATCCGAGCGCCGGGGCGATTCGTGAAAGCCTGCATCTGTTGCAAAAAACCTTTCTCGTCCGGCAATGCGAAGACAGCTATTTCAAAAACCGCACCCGACCCTGCCTGCAGTATCAGATCAAGCGCTGCAAGGCGCCTTGTGTCGGTCTGGTTGATGCTGACGAGTACGCCGAAGACATTCGTCATTCGGTGATGTTTCTGGAAGGCCGCAGCAACCAGCTGTCTAGCGAGCTGGTCGCCGGGATGGAGCAGGCTTCTGCGCAGCTGGACTTTGAACGGGCGGCGATTCTTCGCGATCAATCAGCCCTGCTGCGCCGGGTGCAGGATCAGCAGAGCATGGATGGCGGTAGTGGCGATGTGGATATCGTCGCCGCCAGAGTCAACCCGGGTGGTGCCTGCGTGCATCTGGTCACGGTGCGCGGGGGCAGGGTGCTGGGCAGCAAGAACTACTTTCCCCAGGTGGCTATCGAGGAAGAAACCAGTGACGTGCTGCTGGCATTTCTGGCCCAGTACTATCTGGGTAACCAGGAGCGGGAACTGCCGTCAGAGCTGATCGTCAATGCCGTGCATGAAGACTTTCCGGTGTTGGTAGCCGCCCTGCAGTCGGCGCGTGGCCGCCAGCTAGTGATCAGCCACAGGGTGCGGGGCAACCGTGCACGCTGGCAGCAGCTGGCAGTGACCAATGCCGAGCAGGCACTCAGCGCACGCTTGTCCGACCGTCAGCATCTGGCGGCAAGGTTCGAAGCCTTGACCGAGGCCCTGCAGCTGGAAGAGGCACCGCAGCGGCTGGAGTGTTTCGATATCAGCCATTCCAGCGGGGAAGCAACGGTTGCTTCCTGTGTGGTGTTTGGGCCGGAAGGCGCGCTGAAATCGGACTATCGGCGTTACAACATTGAAGGCGTGAGTGCCGGCGATGATTACGCGGCCATGCATCAGGCCCTTACCCGGCGCTTCAGCAAGCTCGCTGAAGGCGAAGGCAAACTGCCGGACATTCTGCTGGTGGATGGTGGCAAGGGCCAGCTGAACATGGCGCGCGAGGTGCTTGAAGAGCTGTCCGTGCCCGACATGCTGTTGCTTGGTGTGGCCAAGGGGGTAACGCGCAAGCCCGGTTTCGAGTTGTTGTACCTGAATGACGCGGCCCACGAGTTCACCCTGCCGGCAGATTCACCAGCCTTGCATCTGATCCAGCAAATACGTGACGAAGCCCACCGTTTTGCCATTACCGGTCATCGTGCCCGGCGCGGCAAGGCAAGGCGTACTTCTACGCTGGAAGATGTTGCCGGTGTTGGTCCCAAGCGGCGCAGGGACTTGCTCAAGCACTTTGGCGGCCTGCAGGAATTGACGCGTGCCAGCGTTGAAGAGATAGCCAAGGCGCCGGGAATCAGTAAAAAGCTGGCTGATTTGATTTATGCGACATTGCACAGTGAGTAGAATGGCCACTCACTTCGCACACATGGCGTGCTGATGAATATTCCCAATCTGTTGACCGTGCTGCGCGTTTTGTTGATTCCGGTCTTTATCCTGTTGTTTTATCTGCCGTTTTCATGGAGTTACATGGCTGCCAGCGGTGTTTTCGCGGTGGCCGGTTTCACCGACTGGCTGGATGGCTATCTGGCTCGTCGTCTGCAGCAAAGTACTCCGTTTGGCGCTTTTCTGGATCCGGTAGCCGACAAGCTGATGGTTTCAGTGGCGCTGGTACTGCTGGTTGCGGAACATTCCAGCCTCTGGCTGACCTTGCCGGCAGCAATCATCATTGGTCGTGAAATTGTCATTTCCGCACTGCGCGAATGGATGGCGGAGATCGGTGCCCGTGCGCATGTTGCCGTGTCCCGGCTGGGCAAGTGGAAAACCGCAGCCCAGATGCTGGCCTTGGTGATTTTGCTGGCAAACCCGCCACAAATGAGTCTGTGGGTCGCCTTGGGCTTTGCATTGTTGATAATCTCTGCCGCCCTGACCCTGTGGTCGATGGTGATGTACCTGAAGGCCGCATGGCCGCATTTGCAAAAAGCACAGGACAACAAATAGTATTTTTGAATCAAAGGGTTGACGGGAGCCTTCGAGTCGATAGAATGTCGCCCGTCAATGCGACGCGGGAATAGCTCAGTTGGTAGAGCACGACCTTGCCAAGGTCGGGGTCGCGAGTTCGAGTCTCGTTTCCCGCTCCAAATTTAACGGGCCGTTCAACGGCCCGTTTGCATAATGGCTGAGTAGCAGAGTGGTTATGCACCGGATTGCAAATCCGTGAACGCCGGTTCGATTCCGACCTCAGCCTCCAAATAAAAAGCCCCAAGCAGATCAACTGCTTGGGGCTTTTTATTGTCCGGGGTTTAATCCGCTTATCCGCTAGGTTTTTCCCGTGCTGGGTTATCTAGCGCTGGTCTCTGCGTGCCAGGTTGTTTTTAAGTTGCTGGTTGCAGCCACTGACACCTATCGAATTGCTTGCCAGCTTGCCGTCGTCGGCTTGCAGGTCTGCCAGTGCGCTTTCAATCGCTGTCTGGGCGGCGAACAGGCAAGGCGTGCTGTAAATGATCAGTGAAACGCCGGACTCAAGCAGTTCGGTCTGGGTGTAGGCGGGTGATTTGCCGCCGGCAATCTGGTTGAAGGCGAACGGCTTGTCCACACGGCTGGAAATCTCGCGGATGACTTCCAGATTCGGCAGGCCATCAATCAGGACGGCATCGGCTCCGGCTTCGGCAAAGGCCAGTACACGCCGCACCATATCGTCCGGGTCGGTGGTATCGGTGCGGGCAATCACTGCCATGTCACGCCGGGTGGCGAGTACGGCGCGCAGCTTGGCCAGATACTCGTCCAGATCCATGATCTGCTTGCCATCGAAATGACCGCAGCGGCGCGGGCGTTTCTGGTCTTCCAGCACGACTCCAGCGGCACCGGCTTTTTCCAGCACGGAAACGACATGGCAGGCCACATCCGGATCGCAGTAGCCGTCATCGATATCGACCAGCAGGTTGTGTTTCGGCAATACGGTATTCAGGCGCTGGACGAAATCGACAATATCCGGCCAGGCAATGAAGCCGATGTCCGGCAAGCCGTAGTGGCTTGCCGCAAAGCTGAAGCCACTGACAAACAGGTTGTCATAGCGGTTGCCGGCCAGTGACGCGGAAAAAACGTCATACACGCCGATAAAAGGCAGTACCGGAGTTGCCGCCATGGCTTGTCGCAAACGCTTGCCGGCAGACTGTGGCTGTTCTTGCGAATCACTCATGCGGCGGACTCTTCTATCAGTTGCAGGATGTTCGACATGCTCGACAGCTGCTCGGGATTGAAGCCGAGCAGCGAGAAGTCGATGTTGTACTTGCGCTCCAGATACAGGGTGATCTGGATCAGCGCGAGCGAATCAATCAGGCCGATCTGGACGATATTGTCCTCTGGCTTGACCTGCTCCAGCGACAATCCCGGTCGCTGGATACTGCGCAAAAAGACCTTCAGGTCCTGTAAACGCTCGGCGTTCACTTCGCTCATGCGCCAGCCTCGTTGGACAGGATGCCGACCAGATCTATCGCATCGCGCTCCAGGCAGTACTGCTTGACCTGATCCCGGTTGATCTTGCCGCGGGAAGTGCGCGGAATGTCCTCGACGATCCACCAGCGCTGCGGCATCTTCGGTTCCGCCAGGCGGCCGGTCATCCACTGGTACAGCGAGCGGATGGTTGCATCGTCCTGCTTTGACAGCACCACGGCCATGGCCACGTTCTGTCCGTAGATTTCATCATCCAGCGCGAAGGTGCAGACATCGCTGGCGTGCTCGAACTGTTCGACCACGGTATCCACATCCGACGGGTAGATTTTCATTCCGCCCTTGTTGATTTCATCGCGCTCGCGGCCACGCAGCACCAGTTGGCCGTTTTCGTCGATCAGGCCGATGTCGCCGGTAAGGAACCAGCCATCATTGACCGCCTTGCTGGTCAGGTCGTCGCGCTGGAAATAGCCTTTCATCAGTGCCGGGGTGTTCAGCCAGACATAGCCGCTCTCGCCAACCGGGCATTCCATGCTGCTATCCAGTGGCTTCGAGGTGTCATCGGTATTCAATACCTTGATTACCGCGCCCCAGCCCTGGCCGATCAGGCCGTCTTCGGCGGCGCAACTGGCATCATTCAGGCCGGCTACCCAGCTGCCGGTCTCGGTAATGCCGTAGGAGTTGCATACCTGCTGCGTACCGGTCCACTTGCGAATGCTTTCCCACACATGGGCGGACAGGGGCGCCGAGCCGCAATGCACGCGGCGCATCGAGCCACCCTGGGGAGGGCGTGAAAGCTTCAGCGCCAGGCGCCAGATGGACGGCACCGAAGACATGAAGGTGATCTGATGCTCATCGATCATCGCGCCCAGCTTCATGATGATGTCGGGGCGGAACGGTGGTGTGATGTACAGGTCCTGTCCCGCCAGCCACGGGTAGAGGCTGTTGCAGATCAGGCCGTGGCCGAAGTGGGTAGGCAGCATGCACAGGGAGCGGGCAAAGGCTTCCACCCCCAGATGGTCGCGCAACGATACCCAGCGGGCGCGCAGCGAGCGATGGGTATGCACCACGCCCTTGGGCGCGCCGGTCGAACCGGAGGTGAACAGGATCAGCGCATCGTCGTCCAGCAGGCTCATGCCCACGGACACCTCTTCATCACCGGTGTCCGTGGTATTCACGGTGGCTACCCCGGCGGCGGCCAGGGCATCGACCACGCTGCTGTCGGTGGCATCATCCACCACGGCCATGTGCGGCAGGGCGGCACCGACCAGGGTAGTGATTTCGTAGGCGGTCAGCCGCGCATCGATCGGAATGGCACAGGCACCCAGACGCCAGATGGCGATCAGTTCGGCAAAGAATTCCAGACGGTTGCCAAAGGGCATGAATACGCGATGCCCACGGGCCAGGCCATGGCGCTGAAAGCGCGCGGTGCGTTTGGCTATCTCGTGGTGGATCTCTTCCTGGGTCCATTTGCGGCCGCTGATCGGCTCCACGATCTGCCCAACATTCAAATCAAGAAACATACGACGCTCCGTTAGTTAAATAACGTTTGAAAGACCAAACAAACTCGCAAAAAACTCGACGCGGGTAACAAAATCCGCCGCTGAGCTCACGTTCCAGATGTAGATGAGTCCGAAAAAAGTCCAGACCCCGAACATCCGCTTTCCACGCGCCAGCCAGCTGGTTGAAACCGGTTTCTGCGCGCGCATCTGCAAGCGCCGCATCGATACATAGATGCCCACCGCCAGCAGCAAACAGTAGAAAAAGCGCGAGCGCAGCCCGTACACAATGCCAAACACGTCCCCGGCTGCCAAGGCGCCATGCAGTTTGATGATGTGGTAATACATGTTGCCAATGAAGGCGGCGGCGAATACGGCGATGAACAGGCGCAGATTGGGCCAGTTCTGCAGTCTCCGGCCCAGCTGCATGAAGGTCGGCATAAAGAAGAAATTCGCCAGAATTTCCTTGAAGTAGTAGTAGTAGCGATTCCAGAAATCCACGATGGATTCGGCCAGCAACGGCTTGTAAGTGTTGCGGAAGATATTGAAGCCGAACAGGCTGATGATGCCGACAATCTTGTGGCCCGCAGCTGCATGATCGAGCACCTGATAGAACAGCTCGCAGTAGACACTGGCCCAGGATGCGCCAATGCTGGCGGTGGAACCCGGTACCAGCAGTTCGGCCAGCTCCGGAATGCCACTGCCCTGGACACCGAGCAGGCTCTGCTGGCCATAAAACAGGGTATGCATCAGCTTGGCGGCGTAATCCCAGCAGACCGACAGCAACAGCAGTTTGATCCCCCTGAGTTGCGAGCGCGCCAGTTCCTCGCTGGTTTTCGCTTCGCAACTGGACAGATAGCCATGACCCTTGCCGATCGGGGTGTCGGTGCCGCCATAGGCAGGCCACAGGTAATAGATATGATCCCTGAAGGAGGTCTTGGCCGCCTGCCCCTGTTGTCCGGCCTGCAGCAGGTAGGCGCAACGCCAGATCAGGAAAGGGAAGACCACGGCAATACCCAGCATCACGCTGCGCGGCCAGCCCAGGGTTGGCGGAGTTGCCCAGAGGCCGAGCAGAAACAGCCAGAAAAGCCCGTGCAGGGTCATCTGCGGATGGCGGCGAACCGCCATTGGCAAGGTTTTGAAGCGGAAAGCTGCCTGGTAGATCAGCCACAGAATGGCCAGCAGGCCGAACACCACCGCGGCTTTGCCCAGCCAGTCCTCGGGCAGGCCGAGCAGCTCCTCTTTCTTCATCAGTTTGAGGGGTTTGACGATGCCTATATAAATTGCAGCAACGGCGAGAATCAGCCGGCGTCTGACCGGCGTCAGCCAGTTCAGGGCACGTTCGAAACGGGTGTTCCACCAGGCAATGACGGCTGCATTCTCATGGAACTGCATGAGTTGACTCATACGAAAAGGTCTCGGGGTAAACGTGCTGAATTATTTTTATAGCGGTGTTTCTGTGGCCGGCCTGAATTACACATAAAGGGCGCAGGGCGCGCCTGCTCTGCAAATGACGTCAATCCCGAACTGTTGCAGCTGTTTGAAGGAGCTTGTCTGGCCGTTTTTGCCATCCGGACAAGTTTCGCGGGCTGATTCCAACGAAATACCCTGTGCATTGCAACCCTGAAAACAGCGGCTGGTGGAAAAACCGACGAACTGACGCTGGCTGGCGACATGATCAATAGAGCGCTGTCTGGTGCTCAAAGTGCTTCGTCTGCGGCTCGCTGGCAGTGCTGAAGGCCCTGGCCAGACGGGCCATTCTCCCAGCGATCAAATGAAAAAAACGTCAAATGCGGGCTGTCCGTGCCAGCGCAGTGACGGGCCCGGGCAATAGATATCTCGCATTCCCCGCACGCCTGGTTATGGAAATGCCACTGCTGCTGCGCGGGCAATGCAAACAGCGCACGGATCGTTGCGGCAGAGCAGTCAAAACCGAGCTGTTGCAGCGAGACGCCGGCAATCGTCTGGCCAATAGCTTTGATATAGGCCTCCTTGCAGGTCCACAGGCGGAAAAACAACTGCCTGCGCTGTGCAACGTCCGTAATGGCTTGCAGTGCCTGTATTTCATCCGGATGAAAAAAGCGCTGCGCGACTTCATCGACATTGATGGCCCGCTGGCGGTTTTCAATGTCGATGCCCAGGCAAATGCCTCTGCTTACCGCACAGGCGACCCGTCCCAGCGTGTGGCTGAGATTGAATTGCAGCGGATCAGCTCCCTGCTGCATCAGGTAGGGCTTGCCGTTGGCTGTTCTGGCAAGTTGCGCCTGCCCGGCAGGCAGGTAGTGGCCAAGGACTTCGCGCAGGATGGCATCCGTCGGCAGGCCCGTGTCCGGGCCAAGCCAGATATGAATGTCGTTGTCTTGCAGGTTCACTTCAAAAGCTTCGCTGTAAAAAGTCCGGGCCAGCCGGGCTGGATGCAAGGCGGATGTCTGCAGGCGATCTATTCATCGGGTTGCCAGAGATTTTTATCACGCCAGATGTTCTCCTCGCGCCAGTGCTCCGGCAGTTCTGCATTGGTGTGCTGGATGAGTTTGCCAAGCAGGAGCTTGAATTGCTGGGTTTCTTCATAACTGAACTCGGCCAGTGCGGTCATTTCTGCGGCTTTGGCGAATGCCAGCCACTGAACCACCAGGGCGCGCCCGGCCGTGCTCAGGTGCAAACGGAGCGGCTCCTCGCCCTGTTGCAGCGTAACCAGCAGGCCCCTGGCAATCCAGGGTTGCAGATCTTCCGCCTGCAAGTCCTTGCCGACAAACTCCAGCGTCTGTTGCAGCTCCGCCAGCGTCCGGTCTTCCTCTACGCTGAGCAGGGCCAGCAGCTCGAAATCTGGTTCGGGCTATATGGAAAATGATTGAAGGAGGGGGTTGTTGCTGATGGACGTGTCCTGCGCGAACTTCTGCTAACAGTGCTTTCGCCGAGCCTGGTAGTCCAGAGCATCAAAGAAAAATTGTGGATTCAATTGGCGTCCCAGAGCCGATTCGAACGGCTGACCTGCCCCTTAGGAGGGGGCTGCTCTATCCAGCTGAGCTACTGGGACTTTTGAATGACCAGAACGGCCGGGCGGAATCTTATCGGGCCGGGAAAGATTTGTCATGCCGCAAGCGGGCTTGGCACTGACATGTCGCTGAATAAGGGCTGCCTGTTTGGCTTTACTGGCATGTGGCCGAGTCAAGGGGGCGCCACATGCCAGCAAGGGTTCAGGCCGGTACGATGAGGATTTTACCGCCGCGTTCACCGCCAGCTGCGGCGGCCACGGCCTGCTTGATTTCGCTGACGTCATAGGTCGCGGCAATTTTTGTCTTCAGTTTGCCGCTGGCAATCAGGCCGATCAGTTCGCCGAACACGGCCATCTGTTCAGCCGGCGTGGCGTTGCGGTACCACTTGAGCAGCCAGAAACCGCGCAGGTCTATTTCACGGAAGATCAGGGCGCTGGCAGGCATCTGGCAGGGCTTGCCGCTCATCAGGCCATAGTTGACCAGCACCGCGCCTTCGCTAAGGCAGTTGGCCATATTCTCGGTGCTGGCTCCGCCCACGGCATCTATTCCCAGCCTGATCGCAGCGCCAGCGGTAGCAGCCTTTACCTGTTTGTGCAGGTCAGGGCCGTCGACCAGCACCACATCACCGCCGATAGCCTGCACGTCTGCTACGGCTGATTCACGGCGCACGATGTTGACGGTTTTCAGGCCGCGGGCCTTGGCCAGCTGGATCAGGTAGCTGCCGACACCGGAGTTGGCCGCATTCTGGATTACCCAGTCGCCGGGTTGCAGGTCGACAAAATTCTTCAGCAGCAACAGCGCGGTCGGCGGGTTGACCGTGAGCATGGAAAGTTGCTGCGGGTCGGCGTCGGGTAGCGCCACCAGCTTGCTGGCTTTGGCCAGCATATGACTGACCCAGGTGCCGTTGCCCGGTGGTAGCAGAACGGTCTGGCCAGCCTTGAGGTTGCTGACGCCTTCGCCAAGTTCTTCAACCCGGCCGACACCTTCGCTTCCGCCGGTGGCCGGCAGGGGTGGCAGCATGCCGTACTCGCCGGTCAGGGTCAGGACGTCGGAGGGATTGATTGGCGCGGCCAGCACCTTGAGCAGTACCTCGCCGGCTGCCGGTGCCGGCAACTGGCATTCGACGGCTTCGATAACATCCTGCGGCACCGGGCCACGCTGCTGATAGACGGCTTTGAGCATGCTGTATCTCCCTCGGGGGGTTGCGGATTGCTGCAGTGTAGTGCGCTTTGCCAGCGGTCAGAGGGGCTGAATGGCGGCCTATCAGTGTGGCCGATAGATCACGCAGAACCCGCCCGGTAACCTCTGGTCTGCGCTGGCAGGAGAGTGTCATTGCACTGAACACTTGTTACCCTGCGTACATCTGTTTCTGGTCGTTCCAGAGGAAAGCTGCATGAGATTTTCAGGTCTTGTCCTGTGTGCCTTGCTCGGTGGTTTGTCTGCGCCGGTACTGGCCTGGTCAAACCACTCGCTGGGGAGTGCGCTGGCTTTGCGAGATGCGCAGGGTGTGAAGGACGTTGCGCCTGTCGAGGTTGAGTCGCTGGACGACTTCCTGGCTGCCGAGGGCGTCGGTTTGCAGGCTCTGCTCGACCAGCAGGAGGCGTTTGTCCGGGCCAATTTCCAGGGCTACCCGGCGCGCCCGGATGCGTTGCGCTGGCAAGCCGAGGGCGCCGGTGACCGGCGTCAGGACTTCTATCAGGCGTTGCGCATCAATCCCGAGATCAAGCTGGCCGGCTTTGTGCAGCCGGTACCGGGTACGTCCGACTGGAAAGGCCGCACATTGTTGCCGATCAATCAGGTGATGGTGTTCAAGGATTTCAGCCAGTGGAGTGACCGCTACCGTTTTTATCAGGTCAATCCCGGTGACAAGCTGAGTGCGTTGAGTGTGGTGGCCACCGCGGCGGATGAGCCGGACTACGGGCATGACATCAATCTGTTCAGTGACAATCCGGGCACGGCCGGCGCGCGTTACAACTTCGGCGCCCAGCCGTTTGGTGATTCCCGCTTCGAGTATTCGTCACAGGCGCCGTTCCATATGGGCTTCTATCACGAGTCGCCGGTTATCACCACAGCCGCACCCTACCTGACGCAGACTTATCCGGAGCAGCGCGCCTACCAGTATTTCGGTCTGGCGCGCTTTGCCTTCGAGACCGGCCACCCGTACTGGGGTTATCGCTTTCTCGGCTGGGGCCTGCACTACATCCAGGATCTCACCCAGCCGTACCACGCCAAGGTGATGCCCGGCAGCAGCACCGCCGGGCTGCTCTGGGTGTCGGCCAGGGACATGCTCGGCTACCCCGAGGGCAAGGCCGCCGTGGTCAAACGCGTAGCTGATCGGCATACCGCGCTGGAGAGCTTCCAGCTGGCCTGGTTGAGCAGCCTGCTGGCCGAGGGCAAGACGGACAATCCGATGTTCATGGCGTATTCCAACAGTGCGACCGATGCCGGCTATCCGGACTATGACGCCGGTTACCTGCGCAACACCGTGTCGGCCGAGGCGTATGCCGATGCTGACGGTCTGGATGAGCAGATCGGCGTGTGGATGCAGGGCGCTGCGCCTGCCGCCGGGTTCAGTGCAGGCAACCAGCTGGCTCCCGGTGATTCGGTTGACCCGCAGATGCAGGCAATGCTGGTGGAGTTGATCACTCATTTTGGCGCGCACAGCCGCAAGGCGGTTGCCGCCACCACGGCCCCGGTGCAACAGTAGCCGAGCGAGCCGCTCGGCGAACCGGGCCAGGCCCGGCAGTCTTTATCCACCGTCAACCTTTTGCCCATGGAACCAACGATGAAATCAGCACGCCTGCATGCCTTCACCCAGAACCCTGCCGACATTCGTGTGGAGGATATTGCCGTGCCGGAGCCTGGTCCGGGGCAGGTGCGGGTGCGCATGCTGTTCAGTCCGGTCAATCCGTCCGATCTGAATTTTGTGCATGGCACCTACCATTCGGCGTTGCAGCGGATTATCTGGAATTACACGCCCGGCCAGAAACAGGCGGAGGTCTATTACGATCCGGCCCGCCGCAACAAGTGCCCGGTTCCGCCGTACTCGCTGGGCGGTGAGGGCGTTGGTGTGGTGGAAGCCTGTGGTTCCGGCTTTCTGGCCAGGCGCCTGCTCGGCAAGCGCGTGGCGATTGCCGGTGGGCCGCCAGCCGGTTGCTGGCAGGAGTACTGCATCGCCGATGCCAAAAAGGCCGTGGCGATGACAGATGACATTCCGGATCAGCAGGCGGCGATGTTTTTCATCAATCCGCTGACCGCCTATGTGCTGATTCGTGAAGTGCTGCGTGTACGCAAAGGTCAATGGGTGTTGTTGTCGGCTGCCGGCTCGGCTTTGGGCAAGAGCGTGGTGCGCATGGGGCAACGCGATGGTTTCAAGACTATCTGCGTGGTGCGTTCGAGCACCAATAGTGACGAGTTGCGCGCCCTGGGTGCGGACGCGGTGATTGAAACCGACAAGCAGGATCTGCTCGCTGAGGTATTCCGTATCACCGGCGGGCAGGGCGCACGGCATGCACTGGACTGCATCGGCGGCAAGCTGGCGGATGATCTGGTGCAGTGCCTGGGGCTGGATGGCCAGCTGGTGGTCTACGGCACCCTTTCAGGTACGCCGATGCAGATTCCCGGGCGTGACCTGATGATGCCGGTGGCACGTATTTCCGGCTTCTTCCTGAGCAACTGGCTGGCGCAGCAATCGCCGCTGAAACTGTTAGGCACGTTACGGGCGGTCAAGCAGCTGACCCGGCAAGGGGTGTTTCACACCGAGGTTACTGAGGTATTCCCGCTGGAGCAGGTGGTTGATGCTGTGGCGGCTGCCAGCAAACCCGGGCGCACGGGCAAGGTGCTGCTGCGTTTGAGCGCCGGGTGACAGATTTTCGACTAAGGTCGCATGGCGGGCGCGTTTGCCAGGGCTTAAATTGACCACTCTGACTGTTGTTAAACACTCAGCGTTTTGCATGCGATTACTTGTTTGGTGATTAATTTGGCGGCCCTTGGGCCGCTTTTTTTTGCCTGGCTGAAAGCTGGCCAGTGCGCCAGCGGAGGTCGCCTTGTTAGCGGCTGCCTGTTGCCGGTTTTCTGCCGGGTGCGCGCCTGCCGCCGGTCTTTTTTGCTGTCCTGCCGGCCGCTGTTGCACCGGGCGCTGCCAGCGGTTTGCCCAGCACCGCGTATTCGAGTTCGACCAGCGCCTGATTGGTGTAATCCACCAGGCACCGGGCATCCGGTAGTGCCTGGCCGCAGGCGATATAGCCAAAGCCGAGCACGTCGCCATAGCCGGTGAGGGTGATGTTCAGGTTCACGTAGTCCGTGGGAATCGATACCGGGTAAACCTCCTCCAGACGGGCACCGTTCAGGTAAAGGGTTACCCCGGGGCCGGGTACGTTGGAGACGATCACATTGAACAGCGGGTGCCGGCGGGCCTCGCCAGTAAACATCAATGGTGCTGCAAGGGCGGCAATCGGCGCGATATAGGACCATTTTTCCAGGCGGGTCATGCTTTGCAGATGCTGTTTGGCGCTGCGGGTTGACTGCAGAATGGCCTGCAGGCGTTTGCGCGGGTCGGCAATATTGGTTGCCAGTTTGGCCAGCAGCAGGCCGATCTGGTTGCCTTCGGCGGAACCGGCTTCATGCAGCGATACCGGCACCATGGCGACCAGCGAGCGCCGGGGCAGGCTGTGATGGGTCATCAAGTATTGCCGCAATGCGCCGGCGCACATGGCCAGCGCGATGTCGTTGACCGTTGCGCCGCAGGCATGCCCGAGGTTGTGCAGACGCTCCAGCGAATAGGGTTGGGCAGCAAAGCTGCGGGTGTTGCCGATGGCAACGTTAAGCGGGGTAGGCGGGGCCTGCAGAGGCAGCACTTCACCGGTTTCCGGGTGGGCCGGGCGCAGAATGTCCCAGATGCCGCTGAGCATGCCGGGAATGATTTCCTGCCCGGCATGCACAGCGCTGCTGATTTCGTGCAGCAGCTGCTCACTGCGGCTTGCTGCTGCGCTGCTGGCCGCTGCCGGAGCGGGAAATTCGTAGGCCCAGAACGGTGCTTTCTGTTCGTCGGGGCTCTGGCACAGGTTCTGCGCGATCATTCTGGCACCGCTCACACCGTCCACCAGCGCATGATGGATTTTTATATAGGTGGCAAAGCGTCCGCCCGGTAATCCCTCGATGATGCAGGCCTGCCATAGCGAGCGCTGGCGATCCAGCGGCTCGCTGTGCAGGCGCGCAACGAGTGCCGTCAGGTCATCCATGCATGCAGGCTCGGGCAGTTGCAGATGCCGGATGTGCTGGTCCAGGGCAAATTTTCTGTCTTCCTCCCAGCACCACACGCCCATGTGCTGCACGGCGCGCTGGTTGAATGGCGGCAGTGCCCGGTCATGCCGGCGCCAGTCAGCCAGCAGATCGGCCACAAAGGTCGCCGCAACGTTGGCGGGCGGGCTGTAGATATTCAGGCCTGCCACATGCATGGGCGAGTTGGCGGTTTCCAGCAACAGGAATATCAAGTCTGCCGGGGCGACGATCTGCATACTGTGGTTACTCCCTATGGGCGGAATTCAGTGGCTGGGCGCAGGTTGCCGGGCATGCGCGTGTTAATCAGCTTAAACCAGCGACATCATTTTCTGTGGCGTTTCCACGGGAAAAGACGGAACCTGATGGGCAGTTGACCAGCTGCAGTTTGCCGGTAGCGCAATCCTGCCGGCCATTCGCTACCCTGATGGAGGACTTTGGCACGGCTGAATATGTGGTGTTGCTGGCAGATTCTTTGTCGCCCTTGAAGATGCGCTCAATGCCTATGCCGGGGTTGTTGCCGACATGCCAACAGGCGGTAGCAACAGCCTTGCTGATGAACACGCAAGCCGCGCGCAAAGCGGGGTTTGCTGCCCTGGAAGCGGGTGTCTAGACCATGGTCGAATTGTTGACATTCGTGCCAGAGGTTAAAAAGTCCGCACTTTATTCAATTGGTTCGCCGGAGAGGTCATTACCATGTGTGCTGCTGCTGTTTACCCCGTAACTCCCGAGTCGGCTGCCCGGACGCTGACTGACGAGGCCACCTACAAGGCCATGTACCAACAGTCAATCGTCAACCCGGACGGCTTCTGGCGCGAGCAGGCCCAGCGGCTTGACTGGATCACTCCCTTCACCAAGGTCAAGCAGACCACCTTCGATGACCATCATGTGGATATCAAGTGGTTTGCCGATGGCACGCTGAATGTCTCGGCCAACTGCCTGGACCGGCATCTGGCCGAGCGTGGCGACCAGCTGGCGATCATCTGGGAAGGCGATGATCCGGCCGACCACAAGGAAATTACCTACAAGCAGTTGCACGAGCAGGTATGCAAGTTCGCCAACGCGCTGCGTGGCCAGGACGTACACCGTGGCGACGTGGTGACCATCTACATGCCGATGATTCCGGAAGCGGTAGTGGCAATGCTCGCCTGTACCCGTATCGGTGCCATTCACTCGGTAGTGTTCGGCGGTTTCTCGCCGGAAGCACTGGCCGGGCGGATTATCGACTGCAAGTCGAAACTGGTGATCACTGCCGATGAAGGGCTGCGTGCCGGCAAGAAAACCCCGCTCAAGGAAAACGTTGACGAGGCACTGACCAACCCGGAAACCGCCAGCGTGCAGAAAATTGTGGTGGTCAAGCGCACCGGTGGCCAGATCAAGTGGCACGGCCATCGCGATATCTGGTACGACGATCTGATGAATGTGGCATCCAGCCAGTGCGCACCGAAGGAAATGGGCGCCGAAGAGGCCCTGTTCATCCTCTATACCTCCGGCTCCACCGGCAAGCCCAAGGGCGTGTTGCACACCACCGGCGGTTATCTGCTGTACGCATCGCTGACCCACGAGCGGGTATTCGATTACCGCCCTGGCGAGGTCTACTGGTGCACCGCCGATATCGGTTGGGTCACCGGTCACAGCTACACCGTCTATGGCCCGCTGGCCAACGGCGCAACCACCCTGATTTTCGAGGGCGTACCGAACTACCCGGACATTACCCGGGTGTCGAAAATCGTCGACAAGCACAAGGTCAATATCCTCTACACCGCGCCGACCGCGATCCGCGCCATGATGGCCGAAGGCAAGGCCGCCATTGACGGTGCTGACGGCTCCAGCCTGCGCCTGCTCGGCTCCGTCGGTGAGCCGATCAACCCGGAAGCCTGGCAGTGGTATTACGAAACCGTTGGCCGCTCACGCTGCCCGATCGTCGATACCTGGTGGCAGACCGAAACCGGTGCCTGCATGATGAGTCCGTTGCCGGGTGCCCATGCCCTCAAGCCGGGTTCGGCGGCCAAGCCGTTCTTCGGTGTGCAGCCGGCGCTGGTGGACAACCTGGGCAACCTGCTTGACGGGGCTACCGAAGGTAATCTGGTGATCATCGATTCCTGGCCGGGACAGGCACGTACCCTGTTCGGTGACCATGATCGCTATGTGGATACCTACTTCAAGACCTTCAAGGGCATGTACTTCACCGGTGACGGTGCTCGTCGCGATGAAGACGGTTACTACTGGATCACCGGTCGCGTGGATGACGTACTGAATGTCTCCGGGCACCGCATGGGTACCGCCGAGATCGAGAGCGCCATGGTTGCCCATCCGAAGGTTGCCGAAGCTGCCGTAGTCGGGATTCCCCATGACCTCAAGGGTCAGGGTATCTACGTCTATGTCACGCTGAACAGCGGCGTGGAAGAGTCCGACGAGTTGCGCCTGGAACTGCGCAACTGGGTGCGCAAGGAAATCGGTCCGATTGCTTCGCCGGACGGTATCCAGTGGGCACCGGGGCTGCCCAAGACCCGCTCGGGCAAGATCATGCGCCGCATCCTGCGCAAGATTGCCGCCTCCGAGTATGAAGGACTGGGCGACATCTCCACGCTGGCAGATCCGGCAGTGGTGCAGAACCTGATCGACACCCATCGTGGTATGCGCAAGGCCTGACCGCACAACTGTCAGCTTCGCCCGCACCGGGCCGGCAGTGACCACAAGTCACTGCCGGCCCGGTGTTTTTTTGTCTTTGCAAAAGCGCCGCCGATGCTCACTGTGCGCACCGTAGCCCAGCCGCCTGGAGCACTGATTCGCGCCCCGGGCGGCTGTGTGCAAATGCCAAGACTTTTGTAACTACATGTCGCATTGAAGAATTATTGCCAATCCTCCTCTCGTTAGAATGCGCTTCGCCCGGTTCTCGGCCCCTGTCAGTGACGGGGGACGTGGCTGGCTATACTGGCTTTATGTTCTCCTTGCCCGCCAAGGCCGAGCAGCCAGACAACTGCCCATTCACTGCCCATACGAAGGAGTTACACAATGAAAAAAATCATGCTTCTTGGCGCGCTGCTGTTTTCTGCCATGGTCCCGCTGGCACAGGCTGCGCAGGACACCATTCGTATCGGTATCGAAGCTGCGTACCCGCCCTTTGCGATGAAAACCCCGGATGGCCAGATAACCGGTTTCGACTACGATATCGGCGTGGCCTTGTGTGAGCAGATGCAGGTCAAGTGCGTATGGGTCGAGCAGGAATTCGACGGGCTGATTCCTTCGCTGAAAGTACGCAAGTTCGACGCGGTGCTGTCCTCGATGTCGATCACCCCGGAGCGCCTGAAGTCGGTGGACTTCACCAAGAAGTACTACCACACCCCGGCCAAGCTGGCGATGAAGGCCGGCACTGTGGTCAACGACCCCCTGGTTGACCTCAAGGGCAAGAAAGTCGGTGTGCAGCGTGCTTCCATTTACGACCGCTATGCCACCGAAGTGATGGCGCCGGCGGGGATCGAAGTGGTGCGCTATGGCTCGCAGAACGAGGTGTTCCTTGATCTGGCTGCCGGTCGTGTCGATGCCACCCTGGCCGATGTGGTCAATATTGACGACGGTTTTCTCAAGACTGACGCCGGCCAGGGTTTTGCCCTGGTAGGGCCGGACTATACCGACAACCAGTATTTTGGTGATGGCGCCGGCATCGCGGTGCGCAAGGGCGACAAGGCCACCGCCGACAGATTCAACGCCGCCATCGATGCCATTCGTGCCAATGGCAAATACCAGCAAGTGCAGGACAAGTACTTCACTTTCAACGTGTACGGGGATTAAGTCCGTACGGCGTTCTTTGCACAAGGACGCCTTTCCCGCCGGCCCTCGCTGCCTGTCGGTGCAGCGCAGGTTCTCCTTATGGCGCTCGCTGCGCCCTGCATGAGGTGGTGAAAGCATGCCGAACGGTTATGGTGCCAGTATCCTTGACGGTAGCTGGCTGACCCTGCAACTGGCGCTCAGCGCGATGGCCGTGGCCATCTTTCTCGGGCTGGTTGGCGCCGCCTTGCGCATTTCTCCGGTCAGGTGGCTGGCGGCAATGGGTGATGCCTATGCCACGGTGATTCGCGGTATTCCCGATCTGGTACTGATCCTGCTGATTTTCTATGGCGGTCAGGACATGGTGAACCGGCTGGCACCCTTGCTCGGGCATGACGAGTACATCGACATCAACCCATTCATTGCCGGGGTCGGCACCCTGGGTTTCATCTATGGCGCCTACCTCTCGGAAACCTTCCGCGGTGCTTTCATGGCCATTCCCAAAGGGCAGGGCGAGGCAGGCTTTGCCTACGGCATGAGCGGCCTGCAGGTGTTCTTCCGGGTGCTGGTGCCGCAGATGATCCGGCTGGCGATTCCCGGCTTTACCAACAACTGGCTGGTGCTGGTCAAGGCCACCGCGCTGATCTCGGTGGTCGGCCTGCAGGACATGATGTTTCGCGCCAAGAACGCCGGGGATTCAACCCATCAGCCGTTTACCTACATTCTCGCCGCGGCTGCGCTGTACCTGCTGATCACCAGTGTTTCGCTGTTGCTGCTGCGTTATCTGGAACAGCGCTACTCGGCAGGCGTCAAGGCGGTGGAACTATGAGGGCGCCGGCATGATTTTCGACTACACGGTGATCTGGGACAGCCTGCCGCTGTATTTTACCGGCGTACTGGTGACGCTCAAGCTGCTGGCCATTTCGCTGGCGATCGGACTGGCCATGGCCGTGCCGCTGGCCCTGATGCGCGTCTCCAGGCAGCCGGCAGTGAACTTCCCGGCCTGGCTGTATACCTATGTGATTCGCGGTACGCCGATGCTGGTGCAGCTGTATCTGCTGTATTACGGGCTGGCGCAATTCGAGGCGGTGCGCGACAGCGTGCTCTGGCCGCTGTTGTCGAATGCCACCTTCTGTGCCTGTCTGGCCTTTGCCATCAATACCAGCGCCTATAGTGCCGAGATTCTGGCCGGCAGTATCAAGGCCACACCGCCTGGCGAAATCGAGGCGGCCAAGGCCATCGGCATGTCGCGCTTCAAGCTCTATCGGCGGATCCTGTTGCCTTCGGCATTGCGTCGCTCGCTGCCGCAGTACAGCAATGAAGTGATCATGATGCTGCATGCCACCAGCCTGGCTTCGCTGGTGACGCTGGTGGACATCACCGGTGCCGCGCGCACGGTCAATTCGCAGTTCTACATGCCCTTCGAGGCGTATATCACCGCAGGGGTTTTCTACCTGTGTCTGACCTTCATCCTGGTGCGCCTGTTCCGGCTGGCGGAAGCACGCTGGCTGGTGTATCTCGCGCCACGCAAGCATTGAGGTTCGCACATGCACAGAATCAATCATTCGTTGCCGTGGGGCTGTCTTGGTACAGAGCGCAGCCTGTCGGTCTTCAGCTTCGGTAGCGGCGCACGCAAGGCCTATATCCAGGCCAGCCTGCATGCGGACGAATTGCCGGGCATGCGCGTCGCAGTAGAACTCAAACGGCGCCTGCAAGAGCTGGAGCAGGCCGGACAGTTGCTGGGTGTGATCGAACTGGTGCCGGTAGCCAACCCCATAGGTCTTGGCCAGCTGGTGCAGGGAGCTCATCAGGGCCGCTTCGAGCTGGGCAGCGGGCAGAACTTCAACCGCCATTTTGTTGCGCTGGAGGAGCTGGTCGGCGAGCAGTTGACCGACCGGCTCGGGCCCGATGCAAAAGCCAATGTGCAGCTGATTCGCCAGAGCATGCTGGCTGCGCTGGATGGCCTGCCGCCGGCGGGTTCCGAATTGCAGGGCTTGCAACGCCTGTTGTTGCGCCATGCCTGTACGGCGGATGTGGTGCTCGACCTGCATTGCGACTTCGATGCGGCAGTGCACCTGTATGCGATTCCCCAGCACTGGCCGGCCTGGCAGCCGCTGGCGGCGCGCATGCAGGCCGGTGCAGTGTTGCTGGCCGAAGATGCCGGCGGCAGCTCCTTCGATGAAGCCTGCGCGGCGCCCTGGTTGCGACTGGCGCGGCAGTATGCCGACTACCCGATCCCGCTGGCCTGCATGGCTACGGCGCTGGAGTTGGGCGGTATGGCCGATACCGGGGCGGAGCGCGCAGAGGCCCAGGCCGAAGCGATTCTCGGCTTTCTGGCTGATCAGGGCTTGCTGGCCGGGGACTGGCCAGCCGTGCCTGCCGAATGTTGCCGTGCCACGCCGTTTTCCGGCACCCAGTACGCCCTGGCGCCACATGCCGGTGTGGTGAGTTTTTGCTGCGCGACGGGTCAGCAGGTTGCCGCCGGTGATCCGTTGTTCGAAGTGCATGACCCGCTGGACGACCGCCATAGTGTCGTGCTCGCGGAAACGGCGGGGGTGGTTTATGCCCGCGAGCGCCTGCGCTTTGCCCAGCCCGGTTTGTGGCTGGCCAAGGTGGCGGGCGCAACCCCTATCCGGCAAGGTCGCCTGCTCAGCGACTGATGCGTTCCCAGAGAGTTGAAAGCATGTACAAACTAGAAGTTCAGGATCTGCACAAGCGCTACGGCAGCAACGAAGTGCTCAAGGGTGTGTCGCTGGCGGCCAAAGCCGGAGACGTGATCAGCATCATCGGCTCCAGCGGTTCGGGTAAAAGTACCTTCCTGCGCTGCATCAACCTGCTGGAGCAGCCGCATGCGGGAAAAATCCTGCTCAACGGCGAAGAGCTGAAACTCACACCGAACAAGGACGGCGCGCTCAAGGCGGTGGATGCCAGACAGCTGCAGCGCATGCGTTCACGCTTGTCGATGGTATTCCAGCATTTCAACCTGTGGTCGCACATGAGCGCCCTGGAAAACGTCATGGAAGCGCCGGTGCATGTGCTGGGCGTACCAAAAAGCGAAGCGCTGGAAAAGGCCGAGTTCTATCTGGCCAAGGTCGGCGTGGGCCACCGCAAGGATGCCTACCCGGCACACATGTCCGGTGGCGAGCAGCAGCGGGTGGCGATCGCCCGGGCGCTGGCGGTGGAGCCGGAGGTGATGCTGTTCGATGAGCCGACTTCGGCGCTCGATCCGGAACTGGTCGGTGAGGTGCTGCGAGTCATGCAGGACCTGGCGCAGGAAGGCCGCACCATGGTGGTGGTTACCCACGAAATGGGCTTTGCCCGCGAAGTATCCAACCAGCTGATTTTCCTGCATCAGGGTCTGGTCGAGGAGAGTGGCTGCCCGAAAGAGGTACTGGGTAATCCGCGTTCCGAGCGCCTCAAGCAGTTTCTTTCCGGTAGTTTGAAGTAAGTGTTGCGCACTCCGGCTAGACTGCGCCCATGACTGCCTCTGCCCAGCGTATCGGCCTGCTTTACTGGTCGTGCACCCGCCCACTGACTTTGGCGCTCGCCGAAGAAGCGCTGCAGCAGGCTTGCCGGTTACACCCGGAAGCCGGTTATCAGCTGGTCTTTCTCAAGGCCGATCATTCTGCGGCAGACGGCTGGACCCTTCCCGGGGCTTCATGGGAGGGGCGGCTGGAAGGTTGCCAGCGTCTGTTTCTGGTCGCCGACGAAGCGCAACAGCATGCGTCACCGGCACTTGGCCAGGCACTCAAGCAACTGTTGCGTGCCGGCTGTGTGATTGGCGCGATTTCCGCCGGAGTCTATCCACTGGCCTATCTGGGTTTGCTCGACGGCTATCGGGCAGCCGTGCACTGGCGCTGGCACGATGATTTTTCCGAACGCTTCCCCAGGGTGGTCATCACCAGTCACCTGTTCGACTGGGATCGTGATCGTCTGACGGCTTCGGGTGGTTTGACCGTGCTGGACATGCTGCTGGCGCTGTTGGCGCACGAGCAGGGTGCCGAACTGGCCGGTGCGGTCAGTGAGGAGCTGGTGGTCGAGCGTATTCGCGAGGGTGGCGAGCGGCAGCGCATTCCCTTGCAGAACCGCATTGGCTCGAGTCATCCCAGGCTCACCCAGGCGGTGTTGCTGATGGAGGCCAATATCGAGGAGCCGCTGACCACTGATGAAATAGCCCGGCACGTCTGTGTATCACGGCGTCAGCTGGAGCGTATCTTCAAGCAGTATCTGGGCCGCGTGCCCAGCCAGTATTACCTTGAACTGCGTTTGAACAAGGCACGCCAGCTGTTGCTGCAGACCAGCAAGTCGATCATCCAGATCGGTCTGTCCTGTGGTTTTTCCTCCGGCCCGCACTTCTCCAGTGCCTACCGCAACTTTTTCGGTGCGACCCCGCGAGAGGATCGCAACCTGCATCGAGGCACGACCGCCTTCGAAAAGCGTCCTTCCGGACAGGTGCTCTAGGGCCGCCGGTTCAAGCCTGGCGCCAGAAGTTCCGCGGCGATTCTTGTGGCTACTGACATAAAAACTACACTTTCCGGCATACCCTGCGTTTTGCCGGTTTCGGCAGGAATCGCTTCGGGTGGGTGGTTGAAGTTTTTCTTGCGCGGTGATCGTTGCTGACCTGCTTGCTGTCGATTATTCGTGATCGGAAAAAATCATCAATAAAATGACGCCATTAGTTTGACTGTCTGCTAGAATTCCGGCAGATTGATAACTGCTTCACGGTTTTTGAGCTGATCTGTCCTCCGGCCACCCTACGTAATGAGCCTGAATAACAAATGTTGCGTGAAACCAAGATCCTTCTGATCGAAGACGATGCCGAGCGCCGTCATGATCTCACCGTCATCCTGAGCTTTCTGGGCGAAGAGCACCTGTCGACCACCAGCACGGAGTGGCGTGCTGCCGTTGCCGGCCTTGGTGCAAGCAGTGAATTGCTCGGCGTGTTGCTGGGTACCTGTGACTGCAAGCACGGCTCGATTGAAGTGCTCAAACAGCTGGCTGGCTGGGATGAGTTCCTGCCGGTGATTCAGCTGGGCGAAGTGGTGCCGGCAGATTGCCCGGAAGAGTTGCGTTCGCACTTGCTGGCTACGCTCGATGTGCCGCCAAGCTACAGCCGTCTGGTGGACTCGATGCACCGTGCGCAGGTCTACCGCGAAATGCATGACGAGGCGCGCGAGCGTGGCTGGCATCGTGAACTGAACCTGTTCCGCAGCCTGATCGGCACCAGCCGTGTCATTCAGGATGTCCGGCAGATGATGCAGCAGGTGGCGGATACCGATGCCACGGTGCTGGTCATCGGTGAGACCGGCACCGACAAGGAAGTGGTCGCGCGTAATCTGCACTACAACTCATCACGCCGTGATGCCCCCTTTGTGCCGGTCAACTGTGGTGCTATCGCTGGCGAGTTGCTGGAAAGCGAGTTGTTCGGTCACGAGAAAGGTGCCTTTGCCGGCGCTCTCACCAGCCGGGCAGGGCGTTTCGAACTGGCGCAGGGCGGAACGGTATTCCTCGATGAAGTAGATGCCATGCCGCTGACGCTGCAGGTGAAGCTGTTGCGGCTCCTGCAGGACCAGGTATTCGAGCGGGTGGGCAGCAACAAGACCCAGCGTGTGGATGTGCGGATCATTGCCGCTACGCAAAAGAACCTCGAGAAGCTGATCGAGGAAGAGCGTTTTCGCGAAGACCTGTTCTATCGGCTGAATGTGTTCCCGATTGAAATGGCACCTTTGCGCGAGCGTACGGAAGATATTCCGTTGCTGATCAATGAGCTGATCTCGCGCATGGAGCACGAGAAGCGCGGTTCGATTCGCTTCAACTCGGCGGCAATCATGTCGCTCTGTCAGCATGACTGGCCGGGCAATGTGCGTGAACTGGCGAACCTGGTCGAGCGCATGGCGATCATGCATCCCTACGGCGTCATCGGTGTTGCCGAACTGCCCAAGAAGTTTCGCCATGTTGATGATGAAGCCGCTGATCTGGCTGGTGGCGTGAGCCATGATCAGGAGGAGCGGGAGTCATTCAACTTCAACCAGATACCGGCCACGAGCGTCACCCAGTTGCCGACAGAAGGTCTGGACCTAAAGGATTATCTGAGCAATCTGGAGCAAAGCCTGATTCAGCAAGCGCTGGATGAGGCCAATGGTGTGGTTGCGCGGGCTGCCGAGCGTCTGCGTATCCGCCGCACCACGCTGGTCGAGAAAATGCGCAAGTACGGTATGAGCCGTCGTTATGAAGATGACGGTGAGGACGAGTAATGCTGGCTCAAGGGCAGGTGCTGTTGCGCGCGTCAGGAGAGCTGGAGCGCAAGCCATCGTGAACAAGGAAGCTGCGGGCATGAACATTCATCCGGTACAGGTAATCGCCGTGACCAGTGGCAAGGGTGGCGTCGGCAAGACCAATATCGCCGTCAACCTGTCGGTTGCCCTGGCCGAGCTGGGGCGCCGGGTCATGCTCATGGATGCAGACCTGGCGCTGGCCAACGTTGATGTGCTGTTGGGGCTCAGCCCGAGACAAACGCTGGAAGATGTTATCAACGGTGACTGCGATCTGGCGGACGTGCTGCTTGAAGGGCCGGGCGGTATCCGTATCGTGCCTGCAGCATCCGGGGCCAGTGTCATGGTGCAGTTATCTGCCGCGCAGCATTCCGGGCTGATCCAGGCTTTCAGCACGCTCAGTGAAGAGCTGGATGTGCTGATCATCGACACTGCAGATGGTATCGGTGATGCCGTGGTGAGCTTTGTGCGCGCAGCCCAGGAGGCGATTGTGGTGGTGTGCGACGAGCCTACCTCCATTGCCGATGCCTACGCGCTGATCAAATTGCTGAATCGTGATCATGGCATCAGCCGCTTTCGTATCCTGGCCAACATGGTCTATACCCCGCAGGAAGGCCGCAACCTGTTTGGCAAGCTGACGCGGATTTCCGAGCTGTTTCTCGACGTCTCGCTGCACTACCTGGGCGCCGTGCCCTATGACGAGTCGGTGCGCAAGGCAGTGCAGAAGCAGAAGGCGGTTTACGAGGCGTTCCCCAGATCCAAGTCGGCCCAGGCGTTCAAGGCTATTGCGCAGAAAGTGGATAGCTGGCCGCTGGCAGACTCGCCGCGCGGCCATCTGGAATTTTTTGTCGAGCGCCTGGTGCAGCGCAAAACCGCGTGAATTAGCTTCATCCGGCGAGAATTACCGCCAAAAAAAACGCCCCGCTAAGCGGGGTGTTTTTTTTGGCGGGATCTGCTCAAGCGGTAAGTTTCACCACTTGAGCAGCCGTCACTTTCCAGACCTCAGGCTTCTACCGCCTGACTCTTGGCTTTTTCCGCAGATTCACGGAACTCGGCAATCTGGTCGAAGCTCAGGTAGCGGTAAACGTCGGCAGCCATGCTGTCGATGTCCGCCGCGTAGCCCAGGTACTCTTCAACTGTTGGCAGCTTGCCGAGAATGGAGGCGACTGCCGCCAGTTCAGCCGAGGCCAGGTACACATTGGCACCATCGCCGAGGCGGTTCGGGAAGTTACGGGTCGAAGTGGAGACCACGGTGGCGTTGGCTTCTACCCGTGCCTGGTTACCCATGCACAGCGAGCAGCCCGGCATTTCCATGCGCGCGCCGGCCTTGCCGTAGATGCCGTAGTAGCCTTCTTCGGTCAGCTGGTGAGCATCCATCTTGGTCGGCGGCGACAGCCACAGACGCGTTGGAATACCGCCTTTGACCTTTTCCAGCAGCTTGCCGGCAGCGCGGAAGTGGCCGATGTTGGTCATGCAGGAACCGATGAACACTTCGTCGATCTTCTCGCCCTGTACGGTCGAGAGCAGACGGGCGTCATCCGGATCGTTAGGCGCGCAGAGGATTGGCTCGTTGATTTCGGCCAGGTCGATTTCGATGACCTCGGCGTACTCGGCATCCTTGTCAGCCGACATCAGCTGCGGGTTGGCAATCCAGGCTTCCATCGCGCGGGCGCGACGTTCCAGAGTGCGTGGGTCGCCATAACCTTCGCTGATCATCCAGCGCAGCAGGGTGATGTTGGAGGTCAGGTATTCGGCAATCGCCTTCTCGGGCAGCTTGATGGTGCAACCGGCAGCAGAACGCTCGGCCGAGGCGTCGGACAGTTCGAAAGCCTGTTCTACGGTCAGTTCGTCGAGTCCTTCGATCTCGAGGATGCGGCCGGAGAAGGCATTCTTCTTGCCTTTCTTCTCGACAGTCAGCAAGCCCTTCTGGATGGCGTAGTAAGGGATGGCATGTACCAGGTCACGCAGGGTGATACCCGGTTGCAGTTTGCCCTTGAAGCGCACCAGAACCGACTCCGGCATGTCCAGCGGCATGACGCCGGTGGCAGCGGCAAAGGCCACCAGGCCGGAACCGGCCGGGAAGGAGATGCCGATCGGGAAACGGGTGTGCGAGTCGCCGCCGGTGCCGACGGTATCCGGCAGCAGCATGCGGTTCAGCCAGCTGTGGATGATGCCATCGCCGGGACGCAGCGAGACGCCGCCACGGGTGCGGATGAAGTCCGGCAGAGTGTGGTGGGTGTTGACGTCGATCGGCTTCGGATAGGCCGCGGTGTGGCAGAACGACTGCATGACCAGATCGGCGGAGAAGCCCAGGCAAGCCAGGTCTTTCAGCTCGTCACGGGTCATCGGGCCGGTGGTGTCCTGGGAGCCGACGGTGGTCATCTTCGGTTCGCAGTAGGTGCCCGGACGAACGCCGGCAACACCACAGGCCTTGCCCACCATCTTCTGTGCCAGGGTGAAGCCTTTGTTGCTGGCAGCAGGCTGTTCGGGCTTCTTGAACAGGTCGGAAGAACCCAGGCCCAGTTCGGCGCGGGCTTTTTCGGTCAGGCCACGGCCAATGATCAGCGGAATACGACCGCCGGCACGAACTTCGTCGAGCAAAACCGGGGTTTTCAGTTCGAAGGTGGCGAGAACGTCGTCGGTACCGTGCTTGGTAACTTTGCCTGCATAAGGGTAAACGTCGATCACGTCGCCCATGTTCAGGTTGGCTACGTCGAACTCGATCGGCAGGGCGCCAGCGTCTTCCATGGTGTTGTAGAAGATCGGGGCGATCTTGTTGCCGAAGCAGAAGCCGCCGCCGCGCTTGTTCGGTACATAAGGGATGTCATCGCCGAAGAACCACAGCACCGAGTTGGTGGCGGATTTACGCGAAGAACCGGTACCTACCACATCGCCCACGTAGGCAATCGGGAAGCCTTCGCCGCGCATGCTTTCGATCTGTTTCATCGGACCGGTAACGCCCTGGGCGTCTGGCACGATACCGTCACGGGCCATTTTCAGCATGGCCAGAGCGTGCAGCGGGATGTCCGGGCGCGACCAGGCATCCGGAGCCGGCGACAGGTCGTCGGTGTTGGTTTCGCCAGGCACCTTGAATACGCGCAGGCTGATTTTCTCGGCCAGGGCAGGGCGGTTCTTGAACCATTCGCCGTCAGCCCAGGACTGCACCACGGCTTTGGCGAGGGCATTGCCGTTCTTGGCTTTTTCGGCCACGTCATGGAAAGCATCGAACATCAGCAGAGTGTGCTTGAGTTCTGTAGCTGCGACAGGCGCGAGTTCTGCGTCATCCAGCAGATCGACCAGCGTGACGATGTTGTAACCGCCCTGCATGGTACCCAGCAGTTCAACCGCGCGGGTCTTGTTGATCAGCGGGGAGCTGGCTTCGCCTTTGGCTACGGCAGCGAGAAAGCCGGCCTTGACGTAAGCAGCCTCGTCCACGCCTGGTGGTACACGGTTGGTGATCAGGTCAAGAAGGAAGGCTTCTTCGCCAGCCGGCGGATTCTTCAGCAGTTCGACCAGGCCTGCAGTTTGTTCAGCGTTCAGCGGCTGGGGCACAATACCTTGCGCGGCGCGCTCTGCTACATGTTTGCGATAGGCTTCAAGCACAGTTATTACCCTCTTAGATGGCCCCGTGGAATTGTTCGGGACACTTGACCAGTGACTCTCCAAACCAAGCGCTTGAGCTACCTTTTGGGTGTTTCAGCCAGGGTTTTGGAGATTTCCAAGCAGAAGCTGTTTTCAAAGTTTTACGTTGCCTGCGGACATTTGGCAGAGCCGGAACATCGGCTGTTCAGCCCTTGAAGATGCGGCCAGACAGCTCAGGGCAGAGCCAGGTGTAGTCGTTACGCTTTGAAAACAGCTTCCAACGGACTGTTGGTGCCTTATACGGCCCTACGAGTTTAATGGATTAATGCCTTAAAGTTAAGCATGGCAGCACCTCCGTCAGGGTGACCTTGCTTCGACAAAGGTCTAATATTGGCCGCTTCCTGCGCGCCGGCTTCCCCGAATTCCCGAATGACCAGCCAAATCATCAAAACGCCTTGCATCGGACTCTGCTCGACGGTTTACGGTGATCTGGTGTGTCGCGGCTGCAAACGCTTCCACCATGAAATCATCAACTGGAATCTGTACGGCGATGAGGAGAAGCGTGCGGTCTGGTTACGCCTGGAGCTGTTGCTGGTTCAGGTGATGACCGCCAAGCTGGAAATTTTCGACAGCACGCGCCTGCGTGACCAGCTGGAGCAGCGCCAGATACGCTACTTGCCCGAGCAGTCCGCATATTGCTGGGCCTATCAGCTGATAGCCCGCGGCGCCCGGCTGATCAATCAGCTGGATGCCTACGGCATGAGTCTGTTGCCGGAGTTTCGTGGCTGGAGCCTGCCGCAACTGCGCGATGCCATCGATCGCGAGTTTTTCCTGCTGTCGGAAGCGCATTATGAGCGTTATATCGCCCCGCGCTTTTTGCTGGAAGGAATGCATACGCGGGTTTGAGTAGCTGCTTTGCGCTCAGTTGCCGCGGTATTCGCAGCCACTGGTACAGGTTTCCATGATGCGAATGCGCGACAGGTCGGGCAGTAACGGCTTGAGTTCCTGCCAGATCCATTTGGCCAGAACTTCGCTGGTAGGATTTTCCAGGCCGGGAATTTCGTTCAGATAATTATGATCAAGCCGCTCATAGATGGGCTTGAAGATCGCCTTGATCTCGGAAAAATCGCGAATCCAGCCGGTATGCGGGTCAACTTCGCCCTCGATGAAGATGGCAACACGAAACGAGTGGCCATGCAGTCGCCCGCATTTGTGCCCTTGCGGCACGTGTGGCAGGCGATGGGCAGCTTCGAAAATGAATTCCTTGAACAATTCCACTTGCTAACGCTCTGTTAGAGGCGCGCCAGACTGGCGCTGCAGACCGGGCAGTTTACCAGCATCCCGGCTGATGGGATAAACCGGATGCTGACGGGTGTGGCTCAGGCGGCCCCGCGCAGGGGTTGCAGTCGTTCGGCCAGGCGCCCGCTCTCGCTCAGTTCAAGAAACTCGTCACCCAGCCGTGCACTCTCGGCCATGGCCTTGCGCCAATAGCGCTCGCGACCTTCATCGTCACCCATGTAACGGCTGAAGTCCCGGCGATCGGGCAGCTTGCCGTGGGGCAGGTTGGCCAGGTACCCGGCAGAAGGCGCCAGCAGCAATACGTCCTGCAAGCGCGTTGCATCGCCGTTTCGCCAGGGCAGACTCTTGTCGAACCAGCCGGGAATGATGCGGTCGGTAAAGTGCGGATACAGCACCAGACCGTCACCGGCATAGGGCAGGTCTAGGTGATAGTCGAGCAGGCCGCCATCGCGGAAGCTGCCGTGGCCGATGCCGGGGATCTCGCGGACAGCTTCCATTACCAGCGGGATCGACGCAGAGGCCATAAGGGACTGGCGCAAATTGGCGGGTTGCAGGGGATGGAAGTGCGAGCGGAAGTCATCCAGCTTGCCCAGCGGCGGTTGCGAGCGCGCATCGTGAATGATCAGCCGCTCGAAGTGGCGGGCCAGACGCTGGCGGCCCAGCAGGTTATTGCCGATCACGGCAGACAAGCCAAGTCCCAGCGCGCCTCTGCGGTCATGTACCAGCAGGCCGTGGCTTTTCACCACGACGATATTCAGGTGATAGAGCGGATTGGCAAAGATTGCACTGTCTTCGCCCTGCAACAGATCGTGCAGCAGCTGGCGGCAGCTCTGGCTGACTTCCTTCATGCTGACGCCCTTGGCGTAGCGCTGGCTGGTATACAGTTCGCCAAGGCGGCGGATGCCCGCGACCGGGTCAGGCAGGCACGCACTGGCAAAGCGCCAGGAGCCTATCGAAGCGCCAATCAGGCTGCGCTGGCGTGGTGCGCGAGGCAACCAGTCGCCAAACAGTGCCAGATCCAGCCCCTGAAGCCCGATGCCTTTGGGACCGCCGGCAGCACCGGGAAGGGTGGCGATATCGGCCGGTTGCAGACCCTGTTGGCGAATATGCGCGGCGGCACGCTTGCCGGCGCGCAGGGTCAGTGCTGGATATTTGATGTGTATGGCGCCCATGAGCAACTTCCTGGAGTGACTGCGTCAGTTTACATGGCCTATAGTTGATTGGCGGCTGGATTCAGACTGTGAATGATTATGTGGAACCATTTGCGCGCAGCCTGATCCAAAGCCGCGTTCGGCATAGCCAGAACTGATCGAAAAAGTGCTGTGCCAAACTGAAACGGCATTCAATTCCAAGGAGATTTTTCATGAAACAACTGATTACGCTGTGCGCTGGTGCTTCGCTGATTATCGCGGCTGGTGTTGCCCAGGCACGTGATCTGGGACCGGATGAGGCTTTGCGCTTGCGTGATGCCGGAACCATTCAGTCATTCGAGAAACTCAATGCCCTGGCAACGGCCAAACACCCTGGCGCCGTAATCGAGGATACCGAGCTGGAACAGACAGCCGGTCGTTACGTTTATGAGGTTGAGTTGCGTGATCCGCAAGACGTTCAGTGGGACATGAAGCTGGATGCAGTCAGCGGCGAAGTGCTGCAGGATCAGCAGGAAAATTAAGTCCAAGCGCTTGAAGCCTGCGGTCTGCATCGCAGGCTTTCCCTTCTCCCGACAGCGCCGCGTCGGTTGTCGCGACAGGTCTGTTACATCCCGTTGCTGAAAGCCGGGTTGCTGATGTCGATACTGGCCCGCACGGGCTGCAGGGCAAGCGCATATTTGTTGAGAATATCCAGTGCATAGTCGATGCGCGCACGAATGCGTTGGTCATCTTCATTGCCGGCTTCCGGCGTATTCAGCAATTGTTCGACATGCCGCACGATCAGGTGTTCAGGCAAATAGCAGAGCCGGCAATTCTTGTAGCTGGAGGCGCGCAGTTCACTGATCGGGTAAGCACCGCCCACTCCAGCAGACACCCCGACCAGCAAGCCGGGTTTGTGTGCCAGCTCGGTCTTGCCGGCATAAATGAAGAAGTTCTTGATCGCCGGGCAGGCCATGCCGTTCCATTCCGGAGCGATCACGACCAGGGCATCGGCAGCACTCAGTTGCTCTTTGTACTCTGCCCAGGGGCCAGTGTTTTCGGCCGGCCAGAGGGGCAGGGGCTGAGCACCCAGATCGATCAGGCTGCTTTGTTGTGCAGTGCAATAGCCCAGTTCAATGAGGCGTTTTTGCAGATAACGGGCAACTTTGGCCGACTGGCTGTCGTGCCGGCTTGAGCCTGATACCAGAGCGATATTCAGCATTGCATCCTCATGTTCATTGCCTTGCGACTCGGCCGGCTCAATGTACCAGGCCGGTGCCTTGCAGCAGCTGCAGTAGTGGTTGGGGGTGCACGCCGATCAGAAAGGTGAAGATGGCAATTGCCACCAGCATGATGCCGCCGGCCCGTTGTCCCCAGTTGAGCGGTGCGTCGTGGGTCAGCGAGGTGTGCTCCTGCATGTACAGGGTGACCATGACCCGCAGGTAATAGAACACCGCAATCGCGCTGCCGATGACCAGTGCACCGAGCAGCCACCACAGGTGCGCCTCGACGCCGACCGTGATGATGTAGAACTTGCCGATGAAACCGGCAGTCAGTGGAATCCCCGCCAGTGACAGCATCATCAGCGTCAGCACCGCCGTCAGGTAAGGCCGGCGCCAGAACAGCCCGCGGTATTCGAACAGGGCATCGGCATCACGGCCGTGATACGGGGTGGACATCAGGGTGATGACGCCGAAGGCACCCAGGCTGCTGACCACATAGGTTGTCAGGTAGACGCCAATGGCTTCGACGGAGATGCCATCGCTGGCAATCAGGGCAATCAGCAGATAACCGAAGTGAGCAATCGAGGAATAACCGAGCAGGCGCTTCAGGTTGCTCTGGGTCAGAGCCAGCAGGTTACCGACCAGAATCGAGGCAACGGCAATCACGCTGAGCAGATCGGTCAACCAGCCGCCGGCGGTAACCGGTGACATCTGGTACAGGCGCAACAGAACGGCAAACACGGCGACCTTGCTCGCGGAAACCAGGAACGCAGTGACCGGGGCGGGTGCACCCTGGTAGACATCCGGGGTCCACAGGTGGAACGGTACCAGTGACAGTTTGAACGCCAGGCCGATCACCAGCATGCCGATGCCGATATGTGCCAGGGTGTTTTGTGCCGTGGCGCTGGCCAGACTGGCACCGATACCGGCAAAGGTCAGGCTGCCCGAGTCGGCATACAGCAGCGCCATGCCAAACAGCACGAAGGCCGAGCCAACCGCCGACAGCACCATGTACTTGATGCCGGCTTCCAGTGTGTTCCTGTTGAAAAAGGCGTAAGCCACCATGCCGTAAAGCGGCACCGACAGCAGTTCCAGACCGATGAACAATCCCGCCAGATGCTGGGTGCTGACCAGAACCAGGCCGCCGGCGGAGGAAAGCAGCATCAGCAGATAGAGCTCTTCACGGTTGCCTGGAAAGCCTTCCATGTAGGCATGTGCCAGCGTCACGCAGGCCAGCGTGGCCACCAGTATCAGTGCCATATAGAAGCCGGCGAAGCCGTCAACGTACATCAGCGGGGTGATCGCCAGTGGTGCGACCTGCATGGCCGGAATGATGGAAAGCAGGGCGAGGTTGAGGCCGACAACCGACAGGATAAACGTCGTCGAATGGCTGCGTTTCCAGGCGATTGCCAACATCAGCAGCACGATGGTCAGGCTGGTAACCAGCAGCGGCAGCAGGGCGATAAAGTGTTGTGAGGTAAGTTCCATTGCGACTACCGGACCGAAGCGAGTTGGGAGAGGGCAGCGCCTAGCCATTGCTGCACGCCATGCATGCTGGCCGCGGTGGTATCCAGCACCGGTTGCGGGTATATGCCCAGAATGATGATCAGGACTGCCAGACCAAGGGTCATACCCAGTTCGCGGGCGTCAGGCCCGGCCAGCGCGTGCTCGGCCCGGGCCGGGCCGAAGTAGGCGCGATGAATCATGATCAGCGAATAGACCGAGGCGAATACCAGCCCGGCAGTGGCTATGGCGGTGATCCATGGCACGGATTTGAACGAGCCGAGCAGAATCAGGAACTCGCCGACGAAGTTGCCGGTGCCCGGTAGCCCCAGCGAAGCGGATGCAAAGAACAGGCTGATCGCCGGCAGGTAGGGCATGCGCGCCCAGATACCGCCCATTTCCCGCATGTCACGGGTATGCAGGCGCTCGTACAACTGGCCGCAGAGAATAAACAGCGCGGCTGCCGAAAGACCGTGGGCGAGCATCTGTACTACCACACCCTGTAGCGCCAGCTGGCTGCCGGCGTAGATGCCGATGAGGATGAAGCCCATGTGCGAAACGCTGGAGTAGGCAACCAGACGCTTGATGTCGGTTTGCGCAAAGGACAGCACTGCACCGTAGAAAATACCGATCAAACCCAGCGTCATGGCAATTGGCGCGAATTCGGCCGAGGCATTCGGGAACAGCGGCAGGGCAAAGCGCAGCAGGCCATAGGCCGCGGTCTTCAGCAGAATGCCGGCGAGGTCTACCGAACCGGCGGTAGGCGCCTGGGCATGGGCATCGGGCAGCCAGGAGTGCAGCGGCACGATGGGCAATTTCACGGCGAAGGCGATGAAGAAACCGAGCATCAGCAGGTATTCCAGCTCGGGTGCCAGTTTGGCCTGCAGCAGGGTGCTGTAATTGAAGGTGAACACGCCGGTGTTGTGATAGTTGGCAAATACCAGGCCGAGGATGGCAACCAGCATGATCAGGCCGCTGGCCTGGGTGTAGATGAAGAACTTGGTGGCTGCGTAAATCCGGGTTTTCTTGCCGTCACTGGAGCTGTGTCCCCACAGCGCAATGAGGAAAAACATCGGCACCAGCATCATTTCCCAGAAGAAGAAGAACAGGAACAGGTCCATGGCCAGGAAGACGCCGATCACCCCGCCGAGAATCCACATCAGGTTGAGGTGGAAGAAGCCGATGCGCATCTGGATCTCGCCCCAGGAGCAGAGCACCGAGAGCACGCCGAGCAGGCCGGTCAGCATGATCATCAGCAGCGACAGGCCATCCATCGCCAGATGGAAGCTGATACCCAGGCGCGGAATCCAGCTGGAGCGGAATTCCAGGGCCCAGACCTGATCGGCGCCGGGGGCAGGTGCCAGCTGGAAGTCGCCGGTCATCCACAGCCAGATGGACAGGCCGAGCACCAGCGACATGGTCAGCAGGGCGACCAGACGTGTCGGGGTTTCACCGAGGTGCTCGGTTCTCCAGCAGATCAGTCCGCCGATAAAGGGAATCAGGATTAGCCAAGGCAGAATCATAACGGGCTCAATCTCTCCAGAAATACTTGCATCGCCAGGCCATCAGCCCAGCACGATAATGCCGAGAACCAGTACAGCACCGCCAGCCATGCTGGCTGCATACCAGCGTAAATAGCCGTTCTCTGTAACCTTCAACGCTTTATGTGCACTGCGGACTATCCGCGGCACCGCACCCAACAGGCGATCCATCGGGTCTTTGGCAAGCAGCCGGCTGGTACGCAGGTAGGGTTGCACGAACAACTTGTCGTAGAGCCAGTCAAAGCCCCAGGCGGCATACCACCAGGCCGACAGGAAACGTCCGGCAGCGCTGCCGGCAATCGAGTTGACCAGCTGGCGACGGCCCAGATAGAGCGCGGCGGCCAGCAGGATGCCGGCAATGGCAATTGCCCCGGAGAGCAGTTCCAGCCCGTGCTTGGCTTCACCACCGGCATAGCCGACGCTTTCCGGCAGCACGCCTGACAGTGGCTGGTTGATCAGAGCACCGATAAAGGTCGAGAGCACGATCAGGGTCGATAACGGCAACCAGTAGGCGACGCCATGTCCCGGATGGGCATCGATCTTGGCCTCGCCATGGAAGGCGATGAAGATCAGCCGGAAGGTGTAGATCGAGGTCAGGAAAGCACCGGCCAGGCCGGCGTAGAGCAGCTTGTCATGACCGCTGGCCAGCGCTTCCCAGAGGATTTCGTCTTTCGAGTAGAAACCGGCAGTCACTATCGGCAGGGCTGCCAGAGCCGCGCCGCCTACAATGAAGCTGGCATAGGCCAGTGGCAGTTTTTTCCACAGGCCGCCCATCTTGAAGATGTTCTGCTCATGATGGCAGGCATTGATCACTGCACCGGAGGCGAGGAACAGCAGGGCCTTGAAGAAGGCATGGATCATCAGGTGGAAGATCGCCGCATCCCAGGCGGCGACCCCCAGTGCGAGGAACATGTAGCCCAGCTGGCTCATGGTCGAGTAGGCCAGAATGCGCTTGATGTCGGTTTGCACCACGGCAGCAAAGCCGGCGAGCACCAGCGTCACGGCGCCAACCATGCCAACCAGTTCGAGCACTTCCGGCGTGAGCAGGAACAGGCCATGGGTGCGGGCTATCAGATAGACACCGGCGGTGACCATGGTAGCGGCGTGGATCAGCGCTGAAACCGGTGTCGGACCGGCCATGGCATCGGCCAGCCAGGTCTGCAGCGGCAGCTGGGCGGACTTGCCGACGGCACCACCGAGCAGCATCAGGGTGGCCAGATTCATCCACGGATCGCCAGAGGTGAATTTCTGCGGTGCCAGAACCATCAGCTCCTGAATGTTCAGGGTGCCCAGTTGCACGAACAGGATGAACAGGCCGATGGCCATGAACACGTCACCGATGCGCGTGACAATAAATGCCTTGAGCGCGGCGTTGCCGTTGGGCACATGTTTGAAATAGAAGCCGATCAACAGGTAGGAACACAGGCCGACGCCTTCCCAGCCGAAGTACAGCACCAGCAGGTTGTCGCCCAGTACCAGCAGCAACATGCTGAAGATGAACAGGTTGGTGTAGGCGAAGAAGCGTGAATAGCCCTCTTCACCACGCATGTACCAGCTGGCGAACAGGTGGATCAGGAAGCCGACACCCGTCACTACGCCGAGCATGGTCAGCGACAATCCATCCAGATACAGGGTGAAGCCCGGGGTAAAGCCGTCCACCGCAAACCATTGCCACAGGTGCTGGACATAAGCACCGCCTGCGGGTGGTGTGACATTGAACTGCCAGATCAGCCAGGCACCGCAGAGCGCGGAAAGACCTACCGAACCAACCCCGACCAGCGCCGCGAAATTTTCCGACCAGCGCCCGCGCGAGAAGGCCAGCAACAGGAAGCCGCACAGGGGAAACAGCAAGGTGAGAAATAGAATGTTCATCCGCGCATCTCGCTGGCAGCATCGATATCGAGGGTGTGGAAGCGGCGATACAGTTGCAGCAGGATGGCCAGACCGATGCTGGCTTCGGCAGCGGCCAGGGTGATCACCAGAATGAACATGATCTGCCCATCGGCCTGCGCCCAGCGACTGCCGGCGACCACGAAGGCCAGCGCGGTAGCGTTCATCATGACTTCAAGGCTCATCAGGATGAACAGGATGTTGCGTCGCACCATCACCCCGGTCAGGCCCAAACTGAACAGCAGGGCGGCCAGTGCCAGGCCATGCTCCATAGGAATCGAATGCATGATTACTCCTTGGCCTCATTGCGCCCGAGGTGGAAGGCGGCAACCAGCGCCGCCAGCAGCAGCATCGAAGCCAGTTCCACCGCCAGCAGGTAGGGGCCGAACAGGCTGATGCCGACCGACTTGGCGTCAACCGTGGTATGACCAATGCTGCCGTGATCGCTGCCGTTGAACAGCACATACAGCAGCAGCGCCAGCAACAGGGAGGACAGCAGCCCCGGACCGAACCAGATTCCCGGTGCCATCCAGCGGGTTTCCTGCTGGCTTACCGCCGGTCCCAGGTTGAGCATCATCACCACGAAGACGAATAGCACCATGATTGCCCCGGCATACACGATGATTTCCAGGGCACCGGCGAAAGGTGCGCCGAGGCTGAAAAAGCACATGGAAACGGCCAGTAGTGAAACGATCAGATAGAGCAGGGCATGCACCGGATTGGTATGCGTGATCACCCGCAATGTGGCGATGGCAGCAATGCCGGCAGCGAAATAGAAAGCGAATTCCATCTTTCGTCCTTAGGGCAGTAAGCCTTTCACGTTGATCGGTTCGGCTTCGCTCTGGGCTGCACCTTTCGGCTTGCCGGCGATGGCCATTCCTGAAACGCGGTAGAAGTTGTAGTCCGGATTCTTGCCCGGGCCGGAAATCAGCAGGTCTTCCTTCTCGTACACCAGATCCTGGCGCTTGAATTCGCCCATTTCGAAATCCGGAGTGAGCTGGATCGCCGTGGTCGGGCAGGCTTCCTCGCACAGGCCACAGAAAATGCAGCGGGAAAAATTGATGCGGAAAAACTCCGGGTACCAGCGACCATCCTCGGCTTCGGTTTTCTGCAGTGAAATGCAGCCGACCGGGCAGGCCACCGCGCACAGGTTGCAGGCCACACAGCGCTCTTCACCGTCCGGGTCGCGGGTCAGGACAATCCGGCCGCGATAGCGCGGCGGCAGATACACCGGCTCTTCCGGATACTGCAGGGTGTCGCGCGGACGGAAGGCATGGCCGAACACCATCACCAGGCTGCGCAACTGGGTGTAGGTGCCGTACAGGACTTCCCGGATATATTTGAACATCGGTGGTTCTCCTTACTGGGCCGCGGCCAGCACAAGTGCGCCGGTCACCAGCAGGTTGATCAGGGTCAGCGGCAGGCAGAACTTCCAGCTGAACGCCATCACCTGGTCATAGCGCGGGCGCGGTATGGCAGCCCTCAGCAGAATGAACAGCATGATGAAAAAGGCGGTTTTCAGGGCAAACCAGAAAAACGACAGCCACGGCAGGTACTCAAGAAACGGACCATGCCAGCCGCCGAAGAACAGGGTCACCAGCAGCGCGGAAACCAGCACGATGCCGATGTACTCGCCAACGAAGAACATGCCCCACTTCATCCCCGCATACTCGATGTGGTAGCCGTCGGCCAGTTCCTGCTCGGCTTCGGGCTGGTCGAACGGGTGGCGGTGCGTCACGGCTACGGCGGCGATGAAGAAGGTACAGAAGCCGAAAAATTGCGGCACGATGAACCACCAGTGCTGATGCTGGTATTCGACGATGTCGCGCAGATTGAACGAGCCGGTCTGGGCTACCACGCCCATCAGTGCCAGGCCGAGGAACACTTCGTAGCTGAGGGTTTGTGCGCTGGCACGCAGGCTGCCAAGCAGGGCGAACTTGTTGTTGCTCGACCAGCCGGCAAACAGCACTGCATACACCGTGATGCCGGCCATGGCGAAAAAGAACAGCAAGCCGATATTCAGGTCGGCGACACCCCAGGTCGGGGTGATCGGTATGACCACGAAGGCGATCAGCAGCGAGCTCATGGCAATCACGGGCGCCAGGGTAAAAATCATCCGGTCGGCAAACGGTGGCGTCCAGTCTTCCTTGAAAAACATCTTGATCATGTCGGCGCCGAGCTGGAAGGCACCGAAAGGTCCGACCCGGTTGGGGCCGTAGCGATCCTGCCAGAGGCCCAGCATGCGCCGTTCGACCCAGCTGAGCAGGGCGCCGGTAATCACCACGGCAAGCAGGATGACGATGGCCTTGAGTACTGCAATCAGGATGTCGATGATCTCGGGCGTCAGCCAGCTCATTGCGCAACCTCCTGCAGGCTCTCGGCAAAGCGCCCGCTGAGGACGGCAGGAATACCCGCCAGGCCGACCGGTAGCCCGATCAGGCCGTCTGCCAGTTCACTGTCGATATGCACCGGCAGGTTCAGGGTTTGCTGGTCAATCGTCAGGCGCAGTCGCGAGCCTTCCTGCAACCCCAGTCGCTCGGCGGCCGTGCTGCCTAGTGCGGCATAGGCGGCGGGAATGCGGCTTTGTAGCGGTGCTGCAGCGGCGGAAGTTTCATCGCTGCCAAACAGGTGATGCAGGGGCACCAGTTGCCAGCGCGTTGCACTGGGCACGTAGGCGGCTGGCACGGCAAACCAGGGCAGGGCTGTGCCTTTGGCTTCAATCAGGCGTGCGCCGGGATCGCCGGCGCGCAGGTGACCACCGACTTCATCCTGGAATTTGTTCCAGGCCTGGGGGGAGTTCCAGCCCGGTGACCAGGCAAAGGGGATCTGCTGGCGATCTTCCACGGAACCTGAATAGCCTTCCATGGAAAAGGCAAAGGCGCTGTCCTGATCCTGCGGTGTGCGTGGCTCATGCACGCTGAGATTGGCGCGCATCGCCGTGCGTCCGCTGTAACGCAACGGTTCGCGGGCCAGCTTCAGGCCCTTGATGCGGAAGCTTGCAGCAGGTGCCGCGTCGAGAATGCCGGCCAGTTGCGGATGGCTCTGGGCGCAGGCCGCGGTGACCTGATCGAGATGGGTCCAGTCGACCGGCTTGCCTTGCATTGTGCAGTGCAGGGCGTGCAGCCAGCGCCAGCCTTCGCGAATCAGGATTTTCGGGTCGTAGTAGCCGGCGTCGAATACCTGGAAGAAGCGCTGCGCGCGACCTTCCTGGCTGACCAGGGTGCCATCGCCTTCGGCAAAGCTGGCAGCCGGCAACAGCAGATGTGCTTTGGCCGTGGTCGCGGTGCTCTGGTGATCGGCAACCACCACCGTTTTTGCCTTGCCCAGTGCCGCATCGACCTTGTCTTTTTCGGCACGGCGGTAGAGGTCGTTCTCCAGCACCAGCACGGAATTGGCCGAACCACTGAGCAAGGCATCCAGCGCGGCATCCACCGATTTGTCAGCGGACTCTTCCGCCAGCAGCATGGCAACGCCGAGGCTGTTGGCTTCAGGGACGATCAGGCTGAGTGAGGCGTTTTTTTCACGATTCTTCAGGGCCGAAGCGATATTTGCTGCAGCTTCCAGCAGTTCACGGCAACCCAGTGAGCTGCCGGCAACCAGTAGCGGGCGCTCGGCCTGCAACAGTGCGGCGGCGATGCGTTCTGCCAGCGCGGCGGCTGCCGGATCAAGTCCTTTGACGGCCGGTGCACTGGAATCAATGGCGTGCGCCACGGCAAAGCCGAGGCGGGCGAGATCTGCCGGCGCGGCATGGGCGCACTCTTCGGCCACATCGTCCAGGCGGGTGGCATTCACCGAGCAGATGAACAGCGGGTTCAGGGCATTTTGCGCGGCATTCTGTACGGCTGCGGCGTTCCAGTCCTGAATCTTCAGGGACTGGGCAATGTCCACCGCCTTGCCCTTGACCGCCTGGCGCAAGGCCAGGGCAACCCGGGCAGAGGTCTGGGTCAGGTCTTCGCCGAGCACCAGCACGGCATCGTGAGCTTCCATGTCACGAATAGTCGGTACCGGTAGCGGGCCATTCTGCAGAATCGAACGGATCAGCTGCAGCAGTTCCAGCTCGGGACGGCTGATCCCGGAGTAGAAGTTATCGGCGCCCACCAGTTCACGGAGGGCGAAATTGCTTTCCAGACTGGCACGGGGCGAGCCGATACCGATGAGCTTGTGGTTGTTCAGCAACGCCGCAGCCTGATCCAGCGCGGAGTCGATGCCCATGGTCATCTTGCTCAGCATCATCATCGGCTGGCGCGGGCGATCCTTGCGGTTCACATAGCCATAGCCGAAGCGGCCACGGTCACACAGGAAGTAATGGTTGACCGAGCCGTTGTAGCGATTCTCGATCCGGCGGATTTCGCCATAACGTTCGCCCGGACTGATGTTGCAGCCGGCGGCGCAGCCATGGCAGATGCTCGGGCTGAATTGCATGTCCCACTTGCGGTTGTAGCGCTCGGAGTGGGTTTTGTCGGTGAATACGCCGGTCGGGCAGACTTCGGTCAGGTTGCCGGAAAACTCGCTTTCCAGTACACCGTCTTCGATGCGGCCGAAGTACAGGTTGTCATGGGCGCCGTATACGCCAAGGTCGGTGCCGCCGGCGTAGTCCTTGTAGTAGCGCACGCAGCGGTAGCAGGCGATGCAACGGTTCATCTCATGGCCGATGAACGGGCCGAGATCCTGGTTTTGGTGGGTGCGCTTGCTGAAGCGGTAACGCCGTGCGTTGTGCCCGGTCATCACGGTCATGTCCTGCAAGTGGCAATGGCCGCCTTCTTCGCAGACCGGACAATCGTGCGGGTGGTTGGTCATCAGCCACTCGACCACGCTGGCACGGAACGCCTTGGCTTCCTCGTCATCAATGGAAATCCAGGAGTTGTCGGTGGCCGGCGTCATGCAGGACATGACCAGCCGGCCGCGTTTGTCCGTCTCGTCACTGTATTGCTTGACTGCACACTGGCGGCAGGCACCAACACTGCCCAGTGCCGGGTGCCAGCAGAAATAGGGGACGTCGAGGCCAAGGGACAGACAGGCCTGAAGCAGGTTGTCTGCGCCGTCAACTTCGAACGCTTTGCCGTCTACGTGGATAGTGGCCATGGTTCAGGTTTCTTCTTTATCCGCCGCAGCGGACTTGGCTAATGGAAATATTTTGCCGGACCGGCCCTGGCCAATCCGTACTGATCTTTATTGCTGAAGCGCTGGCTCCAGTGGTTCGACGGAATCTGGCTGGGCAATCCCGGCTTCAAACTCATCGCGGAAATATTTGATCGCACTCCCGATAGGTTCCACCGCGCCAGGCGCGTGGGCACAGAAAGTACGGCCCGGACCAAGGTCGGTGACCAGCTGCTCAAGGGTCTCGATATCACCTGGCTGGCCTTCGCCATGCTCCAGGGCGCGGAGAATTTTTACACTCCAGGGCAGCCCGTCACGGCAAGGGGTACACCAGCCGCAGGACTCGCGGGCAAAAAACTCTTCCATGTTGCGCAGCAGGCCGACCATGTTGACGCTGTCATCCACGGCCAGCGCCAGGCCGGTGCCCATACGGGTACCAACCTTGGCGATGCCGCCGGCGTACATGGCCGCATCCAGATGTTCCGGCAACAGGAAGCCGGTACCGGCACCGCCGGGTTGCCAGCACTTCAGGCTGTAGCCGTCACGCATGCCGCCGGCGCAGTCTTCAAACAGTTCACGGGCAGAGATGCCGAAAGGCAGTTCCCACAGGCCGGGATTGTTCACCTTGCCGGAGAAGCCCATCAGCTTGGTGCCATGATCCTCGCTGCCGGGACGCGCCAGCGCCTTGTACCACTCGACCCCGTCGTTGACGATGGCCGGCACATTGCACAGGGTTTCCACGTTGTTGACGCAGGTCGGTTTGCCCCATACGCCGACGGCGGCCGGGAAGGGCGGCTTGGCCCGAGGGTTGGCGCGGCGGCCTTCGAGGGAGTTGATTAGCGCGGTTTCTTCGCCGCAGATATAGCGTCCGGCACCGGTGTGCACGAACAGTTCGAAATCGAAACCGCTACCGAAGATGTTCTTGCCGAGCAGGCCGGCGGTCCTGGCTTCGTCGATCGCACGGTTGAGGATGCGCGCGGCATCCACGTATTCACCACGCAGGAAGATATAGCCGCGATAGGCCTTGAGCGCCCGCGCGCTGATCAGCATGCCCTCGATCAACAGATGCGGCAGCTGCTCCATGAGCAGACGGTCTTTCCAGGTGTTGGGCTCCATTTCATCGGCGTTGCACAGCAGGTAACGGATGTTCATCGATTCGTCAGTGGGCATCAGGCCCCACTTCACGCCGGTCGGGAAGCCGGCACCGCCACGGCCCTTGAGTCCGGCATCCTTGACGGTTTGCACAATCTCGTCGCTGGCCATTTGCTGCAACGCCTTGCTGGCCGCGCTGTAGCCGTTTTTCTTGCGGTATTCGTCCAGCCACACCGGCTCGGCATCGTCGCGCAGACGCCAGGTCAGCGGGTGGGTTTCGGCGCTGCGCCGGGTACGGTTGGCCGGCGACATCGAAGGGAGCGTCATGGGTATGCCTCCAGCAGCTGGGAGACTGTTTCAGGCGTCACGTCGCCGAAGGTGTCATCGTCAATCATCAAGGCCGGTGCCTTGTCGCAGTTGCCCAGACAGCAAACGGGAAGCAGGGTGAAACGGTCGTCTGTGGTGGTCTGGCCCAGACCGATGCCAAGTTGTTCCGTGATGCGGGCAACCACCGA